>NZ_JADCKU010000022.1:0-62430 GCF_014982165.1 Enterobacter cloacae complex sp. P24RS | reverse complement strand
GTGTCCGAGGACATTAAGAATCCATGTCACTTTGAGTGCCCACACAGATTGTCTGATAAATTGTTAAAGAGCAGTGCCGCTACGTTTTCGCTGCGGCGCGGGGTGTGCATATTACGCTTTCCCGCTTCAGAGTCAAGCGTTTATTTTGCTTTTCTCTGCTGACCCGGCGGCTTGCGTGCCGTTGTTCCGTGTCAGTGGAGGCGCATTATAGGGAGTTCTTCCGAAGTGACAAGCACTAAATACAAAAAACTTTTCGTTCGCTCACTTTTCAAACTTAACGCTTATTTAACCCGCGGATCGTCCGTTAAACGCGCAATTTCACGGGCAAAACTGGCGACCTGAGCCCAGTCGGTGTAGACCACTTCTTTACGCGTATCCGTTTCACCACCTGTCATCTTCATGATCAGGCGGATCATAAAGCGGTCATACCAGCTATAGCGCGGGTAACGCAGCGCGCCCGCAAAGACAGAACAGATATCGGGCTGCCATGGCGAATTCAGCAAAAACTTACGCGTATAGCTGTTGGTCTGCGGCGTACGCTTCTCCGCTTTACGGGCAACCAGGTTGACCGAGTAAAACGCGCCAGGCCGCTTCGCGAGTTCCGCCGTATGCTTTTTCACAAAACGATCCAGCGCAGGGTGGAAATGACCGTAACGGATTGAAGCGCCAATGACCACACGGTCGTAATCCTGCCAGGCAATTTGTTCTGTGCGATTCAGGTTCACCACATCAGAATAAATGCCCAGCTCTGTGAGTTCAGAAGCCAGATAAGAAGCAATCTCACGCGTTTGACCGTCACGCGTTGAGAAAAGAATTAACGTTTTCACTTATGTCTCCTTACTCACGCCAGAATGTTGGGGTAAACAGCACCAGCAACGTAAAGACCTCAAGACGCCCAAACAGCATATTGGCAATTAAGATCCACTTCGCCACCGGGTTCATACTGGCGAAGTTATCCGCCACGACGCCCAGCCCCGGCCCCAGGTTGTTTAACGTTGCCACCACAGAGGCGAAGGCAGAGAAATCATCCACACCCGTGGCGATAATCGCCAGCATACTGACAATAAAGACCAGCGCATAAGCGGAGAAGAATCCCCACACCGCTTCGAGGATACGCTCCGGCAGCGCGCGGTTCCCCAGCTTAATGCTGTAAACCGCATTCGGGTGGACCAGACGTTTCAGCTCACGGTTCCCCTGCTTGAACAGCAGCAGTATACGGATCACCTTCAGACCACCGCCCGTCGAACCGGCGCAACCGCCGATAAATGCAGAGCACAGCAGCAGCACCGGCAGGAACAGCGGCCAACGCGCAATACTGTCCGTGGTGAAACCGGCGGTTGTCGCCATCGATACCACCTGGAAGAAGGCCTGGTTCAGGGTCGTGACCGCCGAGTTATAGACATCATGGAACCACAGTACCAGAGTACAGATGATCACCAGGGTCAGCTGGACGCCAATAAACATCCGGAATTCCGGGTCGCGCCAGTACACCTTCAGGCTACGTCCGCTGAGCAACGAGAAGTGTAGACCGTAGTTACAGCCTGAGATCAGCAGGAAAATGGCAATGATGGTATTGATTGTCGGGCTGTCGAAGTAACCGACGCTGGCATCATGGGTAGAAAACCCGCCGATGGCGATAGTCGCGAAGCTGTGCCCGATGGCGTCGAACGCGGGCATTCCAGCGAACCACAGCGCCAGCGCGCAGGCCACCGTCAGCAGGACATATATAAGCCACAGGGTTTTCGCCGTCTCCGCAATACGCGGGCGCATCTTGTTATCTTTCAGCGGGCCAGGCATTTCTGCCCGGTAAAGCTGCATCCCCCCGACGCCCAGAATCGGCAGGATAGCCACCGCCAGGACGATGATCCCCATACCGCCAAACCACTGGAGCATCTGCCGGTAAAAGAGAATCGCATGTGGGAGCGAATCCAGCCCCACAAGCGTGGTGGCGCCGGTGGTCGTTAAACCGGAGAACGATTCAAAAAACGCATCCGTGATGGTGAGATTCGGTTGTTCAGAGAAGATAAACGGCAGCGCACCCACGCTTCCCAGTACCGTCCAGAACAGGACCACAATCAAAAAACCCTCACGGGATTTCAGCTCACCCTTCTCACGACGGTTTGGCCACCACAGCAGCGAGCCAATCGTCAGCGCGACAAAAAAGGTTTGCGTGAATGCACGCCCCGCACCGTCCCGGTAGATGAGCGCCACCAGTCCGGGGATGATCATCGTCCCGGAGAAAAGTATGACCAGCAATCCAACGATTCGGGTAATGGCACGAAAATGCATCTCTGCCGCTTCCTTAGGTATTCAAAATGATGAGGTGGGGATTATTCTTCAATCGGCAGTAATTGCAATGAACCGCGACTAAAATCAGCGAGTTTTGCTGAAAAAGCAGCCAGTTCCGCCTGAGGAAGCGCCACGCGTAGTTGCACCATTGCCTGATAATCACTGTGTGCGATGACGCCGTTAAACTGTTTAAGCAGTGCTTCGATACCCGATAGCTGGGCGTAATCGCATAACAAAGTATATTCTGTCAGCGGCGTTTTGCGGGTCGTTATCAGAAGATTAAGCGCCTGCTGAACACCACCGCCGTAGGCTTTAACCAGGCCGCCTGTGCCTAACAAAATGCCACCGTAGTAGCGCACAACGACGGCGGTGATTTCACCCACACCGCTGCCCATTAGCTGGGAGAGCATCGGTTTTCCGGCCGTGCCTGCCGGTTCACCGTCATCAGAAAACCCGAGCTGCTGTGAGTCATTCGGCGGCCCTGCGACCCACGCCACACAGTGGTGGCGGGCATCGGGGTGCTGCGCGCGAACGGACTCGACGAACGCCTTCGCCGCCTCCACGCCGTCGGTATGCGCCAACAGCGTGATAAAGCGGCTTTTTTTGATTTCCTCAACAAAGGTGACCGGCTCAGCCGGTATCAGCCAGCTTTCCATCAGGCCAGCTTCAGATCTCGCGTCATGTTCTCAATGCTGTTCTCGTGAATAACCACGTTATCCTCGATACGAATGCCGCCAAACGGCTTCAGCGCTTCAATTTTTTCCCAGTTGAAGTGCTTGCTGAATTGGCCTTCACGCCACGGCGCCAGCAGGGATTCAATAAAGTAGATGCCCGGCTCGATGGTCAATACCATACGCGGCGCCAGAACGCGGGTGCAGCGCAGATAAGGATATTTAGACGGTGCCGCCAGGTGCGTACCGGTATCATCCTGCATAAAGCCTGCGACGTCATGAACCTGCAAACCCAGCGGGTGGCCGATACCGTGCGGCATAAATGGCCCGGTCAGATCGTTCTCCACCATCGCCTCTTCGCTCATGTCTTTGACAATCTGATGCTTACGCAGCAGTTTCGCGATGCGCTGATGGAACTGGATGTGGTAATCCACATAGCTGGTTCCCGCTTTCATGGTGCCAATCAGCGCCAGCTGTTCATCGTTCACGTCTTTAATCAGCTGCGCGAAATCGGTATCCGCATTCGCCGCCCAGGTACGGGTCAGGTCTGCCGCATAGCCGTTGTACTCTGCGCCGGCATCCAGCAGGAAGCTGCGCATCTCAGCCGGAACCTGATGATCCAGTTTGGTGTAGTGCAGAACAGAGGCATGCTCATTCAGCGCCACGATGTTGCTGTAAGGCACATCGGTATCGCGATGGCCGGTCGCGGTCAGGTAGGCCTGATTGATATCGAACTCGCTCATGCCGGACTGGAACGCTTCATGCGCCGCACGGTGGCCATTCACCGCCGTTTTTTGCGCTTCACGCATGCAGTAAAGTTCATAGTCAGTCTTGTAGGCGCGATAGTAGTGCAGATAATCCAGCACGCCTTTAGGGTTAAGTTTATCTGCCGGAATATCCAGACCCAGCGCACGCTCGGGAACCGGACCAATGTAGCCGATGTTGCCGCGCGCCGCTGGCAGCTGGCTGCCAATGCCGTCCGCTTTTGGCAGCGCAATCACGTCAATTTCTTCGGTCCAGAATGAGGTCGGCAGCGGTTCCACGTTGTGCCAGTAATCGACCGGCAGGTAGAACCACAGTTTCGGCTTGTTCACGCCATCCACCAGCAGCCAGCAATTTGGAACCTGTGTCACCGGCACCCAGGCTTTAAACTGCGGGTTAACCTTGAAGGGATAAGCATGGTCATCAAGAAACGTATTCATCAGCTCGCCGGAGTGGATCAGCAGAGCATCCAGCTTGAAGCGGGCCAGTACATCGCGGGTACGTTCCTGTAGGGTAACGATATGATTTTTATAAAGCGAAGCCAGTGAGTCCATCATTCTTCCTTTCGTTTTTTTGACCTCAAGTCATCGCATCTTAGCACACCTCACTCCGGCTGCGTGATTTCCACCGACCGTGATCAGCGCTGCAATTTCTTAATGAGTAATTTGCATTTTATTAACATAAATTCCACACTCCGTCTCATCTGGTATGACCAGATCCAATTGCTGGATTCAGGAGACCGACATGCTCTACAAAGGCGACACCCTGTACGTAGACTGGCTGGAAGATGGCATTGCCGAACTGGTGTTCGATGCCCCCGGCTCAGTGAACAAGCTTGATACCGCGACGGTGGCCAGTCTTGGCCAGGCGCTGGATGTACTTGAAAAGCAATCAGATTTAAAAGGTCTGCTGCTGCGCTCCAACAAAGCGGCCTTTATCGTTGGTGCGGATATCACCGAATTCCTGTCGATGTTCCAGGTTCCTGAGGAGCAGCTGAGCCAGTGGCTGCACTTTGCCAACAGCGTCTTTAATCGTCTGGAAGATTTACCTGTGCCAACGATTTCCGCCGTTAACGGCTACGCGCTGGGCGGCGGCTGCGAATGCGTGCTGGCGACCGATTACCGTCTGGCAACGCCGGACCTGCGCATCGGCCTGCCGGAAACCAAGCTGGGCATCATGCCGGGCTTTGGCGGTTCCGTGCGTATGCCACGCATGCTGGGTGCGGACAGCGCCCTGGAAATCATCGCTGCCGGTAAAGACGTGGGTGCAGAACAGGCGCAGAAAATCGGCCTGGTCGACGGCGTCGTGAAACCAGAGAAGCTGGTTGAAGGAGCACTCGCCATTCTGCGTCAGGCGATTAATGGCGATCTCGACTGGAAAGCCAAACGCCAGCCGAAGCTGGAGCCGTTAAAGCTCAGCAAGATTGAAGCCACCATGAGCTTCACTATCGCCAAAGGCATGGTGATGCAGACGGCGGGTAAACATTACCCGGCGCCAATCACGGCGGTGAAAACCATTGAAGCGGCAGCCCGTCTGGGCCGTGATGAAGCCCTGAAGCTTGAAAACCAGAGCTTTGTCCCGCTGGCGCATACCAATGAAGCCCGCGCGCTGGTTGGCATCTTCCTGAACGATCAGTTCGTGAAGGGCAAGGCTAAGCAGCTGACCAAAAACGTTGAAACGCCAAAACACGCGGCGGTGCTCGGCGCCGGCATTATGGGTGGCGGTATTGCTTACCAGTCGGCCTGGAAAGGCGTGCCGGTGGTGATGAAAGACATCAACGAAAAATCCCTGACGCTGGGCATGACCGAAGCCGCCAAACTGCTGAATAAACAGCTTGAGCGCGGCAAAATTGACGGTATGAAACTCTCCGGCGTGATCTCCACCATCCAGCCAACGCTGGAATACAGCGGCTTTGACCGCGTGGACGTGGTGGTTGAAGCGGTCGTTGAGAATCCGAAAGTCAAAAAAGCAGTGCTGGCCGAAACGGAAGAGAAGGTGCGTCCTGAGACGGTGCTGGCCTCCAACACCTCCACCATTCCTATCAGCGAGCTGGCAAGCGTGCTGAAGCGTCCGGAAAACTTCTGCGGAATGCACTTCTTTAACCCGGTGCACCGCATGCCGCTGGTCGAAGTGATCCGCGGGGAAAAAACCTCCGACGACACCATCGCCAAAGTGGTGGCGTGGGCCAGCAAAATGGGCAAAACGCCAATCGTTGTTAACGACTGCCCGGGCTTCTTCGTTAACCGCGTACTGTTCCCCTACTTTGCCGGCTTCAGCCAGCTGCTGCGCGACGGCGCGGACTTCCGCAAGATCGACAAAGTGATGGAAAAACAGTTCGGCTGGCCGATGGGCCCGGCCTATCTGCTGGACGTGGTCGGGATCGACACCGCGCATCACGCTCAGGCGGTGATGGCAGCGGGCTTCCCGCAGCGCATGCAGAAAGATTATCGCGACGCAATTGACGCCCTGTTCGACGCCAACCGCTTCGGGCAAAAAAACGGCATGGGCTTCTGGCGTTATAAAGAAGACAGCAAAGGCAAGCCGAAGAAAGAGGAAGATCCGGCGGTGGATGGCCTGCTGGCCGACGTATGCCAGCCGAAACGCGACTTCACCGACGACGAAATTATTGCCCGCATGATGATTCCGATGATCAACGAAGTGGTGCGCTGCCTCGAAGAAGGCATTATCGCCAGCCCGGCAGAAGCGGATATGGCGCTGGTGTACGGCCTGGGCTTCCCTCCGTTCCACGGCGGCGCGTTCCGCTGGCTGGATACGCTCGGCAGTGCCCGCTACCTCGATATGGCGCAGCAGTATCAGCACCTCGGCCCGCTGTACGACGTGCCGGAAGGCCTGCGTAACAAAGCGCGCCATAACGAACCCTACTACCCAGCAGTTGAGCCAGCCCGTCCGGTTGGCGCACTGAAAACGGCTTAAGGAGTCACAATGGAAAAGGTTGTCATTGTTGATGCGATTCGCACCCCGATGGGCCGTTCAAAAGGCGGCGCGTTCCGTAATGTGCGCGCGGAAGACCTCTCCGCGCACCTGATGCGTAGCCTGCTGGCGCGTAACCCGGCGCTGGATCCCGCTGCGCTGGATGATATCTACTGGGGCTGCGTGCAGCAAACGCTGGAGCAGGGCTTCAACATCGCCCGCAACGCGTCGCTGCTGGCGGAGATCCCGCATTCGGTTCCGGCCGTTACCGTCAACCGCCTGTGCGGTTCATCGATGCAGGCGCTGCACGATGCGGCGCGTATGATTATGACCGGCGATGCGCAGGCCTGTCTGGTCGGCGGCGTTGAGCACATGGGCCACGTGCCGATGAGCCACGGGGTTGATTTCCACCCTGGCATGAGCCGCAACGTGGCGAAAGCCGCAGGCATGATGGGCCTGACCGCCGAAATGCTCTCCCGCCTGCACGGTATCAGCCGCGAAATGCAGGATGCTTTTGCCGCGCGCTCTCACGCCCGCGCCTGGGCCGCCACGCAGTCTGGCGCTTTTAAGAATGAGATTATCCCAACCGGCGGACACGACGCGGACGGCGTACTGAAGCAGTTCAGCTACGACGAAGTTATCCGTCCTGAAACCACGGTCGACGCGCTTTCTACCCTGCGTCCGGCTTTTGATCCGGTCACCGGCACGGTAACGGCGGGCACCTCTTCTGCCCTGTCCGACGGCGCCGCCGCGATGCTGGTGATGAGCGAAAGCCGCGCCCGCGAATTAGGCCTGACGCCACGCGCCCGCGTGCGTTCGATGGCGGTCGTGGGTTGCGATCCTTCAATCATGGGTTACGGTCCGGTTCCGGCCTCGAAGCTGGCGCTGAAAAAAGCGGGGCTGAGCGCAAGTGATATCGATCTGTTCGAGATGAACGAAGCCTTCGCCGCACAGATCCTGCCGTGCATTAAAGATCTGGGCCTGATGGATCAGATCGACGAGAAGATTAACCTCAACGGCGGCGCGATCGCCCTCGGACACCCGCTGGGCTGCTCCGGGGCGCGTATCAGCACCACGCTGATCAACCTGATGGAACGCAAAGATGCCCAGTTCGGGCTGGCAACGATGTGTATTGGGTTGGGTCAGGGGATCGCGACGGTATTTGAGAGGGTGTAAGGCTATAACGTAAGCCCGATAAGCTTCGCGCCATCGGGCTTTTGCCGGGAGGCGCTGCGCTTTCCCGGCCTACGAAGAATAAAGTTTAGTTGCCGTTCTTCCCGCCTGTCAGGGGCGGGTTTTTTACATCATTGCAGCAGCGAAATATCCGCCACGCGCAGGAACAGCTCACGCAGTTTCTCGAGCATAGAGAGACGGTTAATACGCAGCTCTTTATCTTCCACGTTTACCATCACTTTCTCGAAGAAGGCGTCGATGATGTCACGCAGCTCCGCCAGCTCCACCAGCGCTTCCTGGTAGCGGCCTTCCGCGAAGTACGGCTCAAGCTTGTCGCGCAGCACCACAACCTGCATCGCCAGAGCAATCTCTTCCGGCTCTTTCAGCGACGCGGCGTTTACACGCTCGTTCAGCGTCTCGTCGGATTTCGCGAGGATGTTAGATACACGCTTGTTGGCCGCAGCCAGAGCTGACGCCGCTTCCAGCGTACGGAAGTGGGATACCGCTTTCATACGCGCATCGAAATCTGCCGGACGGGTCGGACGACGCGCCAGCACCGCCTGAATGGTGTCAACGGAGTAACCTTCGTCCTGATACCACGCGCGGAAACGACCGAGCATAAAGTCGATAACATCATCCACAACCTTCGCGTTGGTCAGCTTATCGCCGTACAGACGCACCGCTTCTTCCGTCAGCGTTTGCAGATCGAGGTTCAGGTTCTTCTCAACGATGATACGCAGCACGCCCAGCGCGGCGCGGCGCAGCGCAAACGGGTCTTTATCGCCTTTCGGATGCTGACCGATACCGAAGATACCCGCCAGGGTGTCCATCTTATCGGCAATCGCCACGGCGCAGGCAACCGGGTTGGACGGCAGATCGTCACCGGCAAAGCGCGGCTGATACTGCTCGTTCAGGGCC
The DNA here is from genome assembly GCF_014982165.1 of Enterobacter cloacae complex sp. P24RS. Classification (NCBI taxonomy): domain Bacteria; kingdom Pseudomonadati; phylum Pseudomonadota; class Gammaproteobacteria; order Enterobacterales; family Enterobacteriaceae; genus Enterobacter; species Enterobacter cloacae complex sp. P24RS. The sequence goes on along the minus strand of NZ_JADCKU010000022.1, from coordinate 53,686 downwards.
ACCGCCACGTCTTCCGCTTCGCCATCGTGACGCGCGTAATGCATGCCCATGACGCCCTGGGTGTCGGTGAATTCGAACACCATGTTGGTCATCAGGTCGCACTTGGAAAGCAGGCCCGCACGGGTAGCGTGGTTCACGTCCGCGCCAATCTCACGGGCAATCCAGCCGGACAGCTCCGCGATACGGTCGGTCTTGTCGCGCAGCGTACCCAGTTGCTGCTGGAACAGCACGGTTTGCAGACGCGGCAGGTTATCTTCCAGACGTTTTTTACGGTCGGTGTTGAAGAAGAACTCTGCATCCGCCAGACGTGGGCGCACCACTTTCTCGTTACCGGAGATAATCTGGATCGGATCTTTCGATTCGATGTTCGCCACGAAGATGAAGTTTGGCAGCAGCTTGCCGTCGTTGGCGTAAACCGGGAAGTACTTCTGGTCACCCTTCATGGTGTAAACCAGCGCTTCTGCCGGAACGGCCAGGAATTTCTCTTCGAATTTCGCGGTCAGTACAACCGGCCATTCTACCAGAGAAGTTACCTCTTCCAGCAGGCTGTCGCTCAGATCGGCATTACCACCAATCTTACGCGCCGCTTCTTCTGCGTCCGCTTTAATTTTGGCTTTACGCTGTTCGTAGTCAGCAATAACTTTACCGCGCTCCAGCAGGATCTGCGGGTACTGGTCGGCATTGTCGATGGTGAACTCTGGCTCGCCCATAAAGCGATGGCCGCGGATCACGCGATCGGACGCCACGCCCAGAATGGTTGCTGGAATAACGGTATCGCCCAGCAGCAGGGTCACAGTGTGCACCGGACGCACGAAGTGTACGTCGGACGCGCCCCAGCGCATCAGCTTAGGAATCGGCAGCTTAGCCAGCGAAGTCGCGATCATATCTGGCAGCAGCGCTTCCGCACTTTCGCCTTTCACGTGGGCACGATACAGCAGCCATTCACCTTTATCGGTGGTCAGACGCTCGGCCTGGTCAACGGTGATACCGCAACCGCGCGCCCAGCCTTCTGCCGCTTTGCTCGGCTTGCCTTCCGCGTCGAACGCCTGAGCAATGGCCGGGCCACGTTTCTCAACTTCACGATCCGGCTGAGACGCCGCCAGGTTTGCCACCTTCAGCGCCAGACGACGCGGCGCAGCAAACCACTCAATTTTACCGTGCGCCAGGCCAGCGTTATCCAGCTCGGCAGTAACGTTCGCAGCGAAAGATTCAGCCAGGCTGCGCAGGGCTTTTGGTGGCAGCTCTTCAGTGCCGATTTCCACCAGGAAAGTTTTCTCAGACATGGCCGCCTCTTATTTGTTTCGGTTGCACATCGGGAAGCCAAGGGCTTCACGGGACGCGTAGTAAGCTTCTGCAACGGCTTTGGTCAGGGTACGGATTCGCAGAATGTAGCGCTGACGTTCAGTCACGGAGATGGCTTTGCGGGCGTCCAGCAGGTTGAAGCTGTGGGCAGCCTTCAGAATACGCTCGTAGGCAGGCAGCGGCAGCGGAGTCTCCAGCGCCAGCAGCTGCTGGGCTTCTTTCTCGTACTGCTCGAAGCAGGTGAACAGGAAGTCCACGTCCGCGTATTCGAAGTTATAGGTGGATTGCTCCACTTCGTTCTGATGGAACACGTCGCCGTAGGTGGTTTTACCCAGCGGGCCGTCGCTCCAGACCAGGTCGTAAACGCTGTCTACGCCCTGAATGTACATTGCCAGACGTTCCAGACCGTAGGTGATTTCACCGGTGATCGGCTTACATTCGAGACCGCCGACCTGCTGGAAGTAAGTGAACTGGGTCACTTCCATGCCGTTCAGCCACACTTCCCAACCCAGACCCCAGGCACCCAGCGTTGGGTTTTCCCAGTTATCTTCCACGAAGCGAATGTCGTGAATGGTTGGATCCATACCCAGCTCTTTCAGTGACCCGAGGTACAGTTCCTGAATATTGTCGGGTGATGGCTTAATCACCACCTGGAACTGATAGTAGTGCTGCAAGCGGTTCGGGTTCTCGCCGTAACGGCCATCGGTCGGACGACGGGATGGCTGCACGTAGGCGGTTGCCATTGGCTCTGGCCCTAACGCGCGCAGGCTGGTCATCGGGTGTGAGGTGCCTGCGCCAACTTCCATGTCCAAAGGTTGAACAATGGTGCAGCCCTGACGAGCCCAGTAATCCTGTAAGGTCAGGATCAGGCCCTGGAAGGTCTTGGTATCAAACTTTTGCATAGTATTTCGTGCTGGATACGTGTGGTTTTAAATGGAAGGGATCAGTATACCCGCTGGCTGCAAGATATACAGTACGAAACGGGGTTGTTTAGGGAAAATTGGGGAATAAGGTCTACTGCCAGAACCGGTGAGGGCTCTGGTTGCTGATTATCCGAGCAATTTAGCGCATCGAGAGATGTAAAAACTGGCCGTCTGCATCAAAAGAGCAGACAAAGCCCTCTTTACGCGCAGTATACCCTTTCAGTTCATAGCTGCCCTGAAAGCGCTCAAAGCCGTTTATGTGAATTTTCTGTGCCTCGGAATTATAGCGATGAGCCGCCTCACCTATGCACAGCTGTTCCATATTCAGGGAACGCTCCGGGCTCATTTTCCCCTGCTGCGCTTTCTGGACAGGGGCCTCCTGAGAAGCACTGCACCCTGCTAATAAAAGCAGCAGAAAGAGTGACGCCCCACGCTTCATCATCATTTTTATTACCGCCCCGGTCAGTGGCTGTTATTTTTAGTAGCAACACGTTTATAGATTAATGTTCAACATTCTGCGAATCTCGCCAGCTCGCGACAAGACAGCCTGGCTAAACTCAGAATTTTCCAAGGGAAAAGTTTTACGCTACCGCAGTCACACTTTCTTTATCAGGAATACAGAGGAACTGATGCAGTCAAAAATTAACTGGATTGATAACCTGCGGGGAATAGCCTGTCTGATGGTGGTGATGATCCACACAACGACCTGGTATGTCACGAACGCGCACAGTATCAGCCCCGTTAACTGGGATGTCGCCAATATTCTGAACTCGGCCTCCCGCGTGAGCGTCCCGCTGTTCTTTATGATTTCCGGTTTTCTCTTTTTTGGTGAGCGTAGCGCGCAGCCGAGACATTTCATCCGTATTGTCTCCTGTCTGCTGTTTTACAGCGCCATTTCGCTGCTCTATATCATCCTGTGCACGTCCATTAACGCCGAACGTTCCCTGCTCAATGTGCTGCAAAAACCGGTGTTCTATCACCTGTGGTTTTTCTTCGCGATAATCGTTATTTACCTGGTTTCTCCGTTAATTCAGGTAAAAAACGTCAGCGGTAAAATGCTGCTGGCCTTGATGGCGATCATCGGGATTGTGGCAAACCCGAATACCCTCTCACAAAAAGTTGATGGCTTTGAATGGCTTCCCGTCAACCTCTATATCAACGGCGACACGTTTTATTATGTGCTGTACGGCATGCTGGGGCGCGCCATCGGCATGATGGAGACGCAAAAGCGAGGAATGAACTGGCTTTGCGCGGCTGCGTTTATCGCCGGTGTGTTTATTATCTCTCGCGGGACGCTGCACGAGCTGCAATGGCGCGGCAACTTTGCCGATACCTGGTATCTGTATTGCGGCCCGATGGTCTTTATCTGCGCGATTTCTCTGCTGACCCTGGTGAAAAACACCCTCAACGAACGTCCGCTTCCGGTGCTGGGATTTATCTCTCGCCACTCGCTGGGTATTTACGGTTTTCACGCGCTGGTGATCCACGCCCTGCGCACCCGCGGCGTTGAGCTGAAAAGCTGGCCGGTGCTGGATATTATCTGGATATTTACCGCTACGCTGGCTGTCAGCCTGCTGCTGTCCATGTTGCTGCAAAGAATCGATACGCGCAGGTTTGTAAGCTAGCCAGATGGATGGGGAGTTGCAGGCCGGGTCAGCGCAGCGCCACCCGGCGGATGTTCAGGACATCAGCGGTAAAAGCTGCTGATAGATTTTGCGGAACACGACTCGTCGTTCAGCATAGCGAGCATGGTTTTTCGCATCAGGACGATGCTGCTGTTCAAGCGGAAGCTGGGGCAAAAGCGAGTTCAGTGGTTTATCCGGGTTCACCGCGATTTGCGCCAGCCGTGCCGCACCGAGCGCCGGACCAACTTCTCCCCCCGTACGATAGTCCAGCGGCAACCCGCTGATATCAGAAAGCATTTGCCGCCAGTAGCTGCTTCGCGCCCCGCCGCCAATTAAGGTAATGCTGGATGGCGTCAGGCCACAGTCATGCACGACATCCATGCCGTCCGCCAGTGCATAGCCGACCCCTTCAAGCACCGCGCGCGCCAGCTCTGCCGGGCCGTGCTGATGGGTAAGCCCGAAGAACACCCCTTTCGCTTCCGGGTTGTTGTGCGGCGTGCGCTCGCCGGAAAGGTACGGTAAAAACCAGGCCGCACCGGCATTATCATCCGCCTGCTGTGCCGCTGCGATAAGCGCCGGTACGTCCGCCATTCCGGTCAGCTTTGCCGCCCAGTCGAGGCAGGAAGCGGCACTCAGCATCACCGACATGAGATGCCATTTGCCCGGCAACGCGTGGCAGAAGCTGTGTACGGCGTTTTCAGGGTTACTGCGATAGCCGTCACTGACGGCAAAATAGACGCCGGAGGTGCCGAGCGAGAGCATCGCCTGCCCTGCTTCCACCATCCCCACGCCAACGGCGCCCGCCGCGTTATCGCCGCCGCCGGCGACAACCGGTACGGCCGGCATATTCCAGCGTTCAGCAATGGAGGATTGCAGCGTGCCCGCGATCTCGCTGCCTTCAAACAGCGCAGGCATATGGTCGCGCGTCAGCTGGCAGGCATCCAGCATCGCCTCGCTCCAGTCCCGTTTCGCCACGTCGAGCCACATCGTGCCCGCGGCGTCAGACATGTCGCTGGCAAATTCTCCCGTCATGCGAAAACGCAGGTAGTCTTTAGGCAGCAGAACCTTCGCCACCTGACGGAAAATATCGGGTTCATGGCGCTGCACCCACAGGAGTTTTGGCGCGGTAAAACCGGGCATCATCAGGTTGCCCGTAATCTCGCGGGACGTGGGCACACGCGCTTCAAGAAGCGCACACTCTACCGCACAGCGGCCATCGTTCCAGAGAATAGCCGGGCGCAGAACGCGATGCTGGCTATCCAGCAACGTTGCACCATGCATTTGCCCGGCAATGCCCAGCGCCTTTACATCGCGCAGGCTGTGCTGCTCGCCTAAGGCTTTCATCGCGCGGTCCGTCGCCTGCCACCACTGCTCCGGATCTTGCTCAGACCACAGCGGATGCGGGCGTGAAACCTGCAACTTTTCAGTCTGGGTTGCTAACACATCGCCCTGCTCGCTTAACAGAATGGCTTTCACACCCGACGTGCCAAGATCGATCCCGATATACATTGTGGTGGCTCCTTTGACAGAAATGCCCGGTGGCGATGCGCTTACCGGGCCTGCATACTGTTATTTATCGAAGAGGTAATGATTGACCAGGTTTTCCAGCAGTTCCTGATGCCCGCTCTGATGCTGCGGGGCCAGCTGATGCTGTTCAGCGTACTTCGCGATTTCCGCAAGCGATAACTGACCTTTCAGAATTTGCTGGCCCAGCTCACTGTTCCAGCCGCCGTAACGCTTCGCCACACGTTTATCCAGCTCACCGTCTTCAATCATACGGGCCGCCACCTTCAGCGCCAGCGCCATGGTGTCCATCGCGCCAATATGCCCGTAAAACAGATCGTATTTGTCAGTGCTCTGGCGACGGACTTTGGCGTCGAAGTTCAGGCCGCCGGTGGTGAAACCGCCCGCTTTGATGATTTCGTACATTACCAGCGCATTTTCTTCCACGCTGTTCGGGAACTGGTCGGTATCCCAGCCCAGCTGCGGATCGCCGCGGTTCGCATCTACCGATCCGAAGATGCCCAGCGCAATCGCAGAGGCAATTTCGTGATGGAAAGAGTGGCCCGCCAGGGTAGCGTGGTTAGCCTCAATATTCACTTTGATCTCTTTTTCCAGACCAAACTGCTTCAGGAAGCCATACACGGTGGCAACATCGTAGTCGTACTGATGCTTGGTTGGCTCCTGCGGTTTAGGCTCAATCAGCAGCGTGCCGCGGAAGCCGATTTTGTGTTTGTGGTCCACAACCATCTGCATAAAGCGACCAATCTGCTCGCGCTCCTGACGCAGGTCGGTATTTAGCAGCGTTTCATAACCTTCACGACCGCCCCAGAGAACATAGTTCTCGCCGCCCAGCTGATGCGTGGCGTTCATCGCAGTCACGACCTGGGTTGCCGCCCAGCTGAAGACTTCCGGATCGGGGTTGGTTGCCGCACCCGCACCGTAGCGAGGGTTGGTAAAGCAGTTAGCCGTCCCCCAGAGCAGCTTCACGCCGCTCTGCTGCTGTTTTGCCGCCAGCACATCCACCATCTGCGCGAAATTGTTCAGATACTCTTTCAGCGATGCCCCTTCAGGCGACACGTCCACATCGTGGAAACAGTAGTACGGCACGTTCAGCTTATGGAAGAACTCGAACGCGACGTCGGCTTTACGCTTCGCCAGCTCAATGGCCTCGCCCGGCTGCTGCCATGGACGGTCAAAAGCGCCCACGCCGAACATATCGGCACCGTTCCAGCAGAAGGTGTGCCAGTAGCAGGCGGCAAAGCGCAAGTGATCTTCCATGCGCTTACCCAGCACCAGCTCATCCGGGTTGTAGTGACGAAATGCTAAAGGATTGGTCGTTTTCGTGCCTTCGAAACGAACGCGATCGAGTTGGTCGAAATAAGCTTGCATATTGAGCTCCATAATCAGGGTATGCGGCGTGGTCTTGCTTCTGGAGTAATAGTGAATAGACATTGGGGGTTGCTCAATTACGTTATTTCACACTGCTATTGAGAGAATGCACAATTGTGCGCTGGCTCGCAAAATAATGTGCAGACAAACTATTTTTCGGCGCATATTCCAGAATCAAATGTAATTAATAGGTTACGCTTTTTAAAATCCGATCGCGGTCATAAATTCAGAAATAAACCAAATATCGTAATGAGAAGATAAAAATCTGTAATTGCCAGCAGGCCTTTCCACGTTAAAAATTTGCTGCGTCTCAGCAGTGAACGTTTCTTTTATCTCAGCGACACATACCCCTACAAAAAGGCCTAATAATTATGAAGATAAAGAACCTGACCCTAACGCTCTGCACTACTCTCCTGCTTGCAAGCTTTGCCGGCCATGCCAAAGAGGTCAAAATCGGCATGGCGATTGATGATTTACGCCTGGAGCGCTGGCAAAAAGATCGCGATATCTTTGTTAAAAAAGCGGAATCCCTCGGCGCGGAGGTGTTCGTTCAGTCCGCTAACGGCAACGAAGAGACGCAAATGTCGCAAATCGAGAATATGATCAACCGTGGCGTCGATGTGCTGGTCATTATCCCGTATAACGGCCAGGTATTAAGCAACGTGGTGAAAGAGGCTAAACAGGAAGGCATAAAAGTCCTGGCCTATGACCGCATGATTAATAATGCGGATATTGATTATTATATTTCGTTCGACAATGAAAAAGTGGGTGAATTACAGGCTAAAAGCCTGGTCGCTAAGGTGCCGCAAGGAAATTATTTCCTGATGGGCGGTTCGCCTGTGGATAACAACGCCAAGCTGTTCCGCCAGGGACAAATGAAGGTGCTTAAGCCATATATCGACGAGGGCAAAATTAAGGTCGTCGGCGACCAGTGGGTTGACGGTTGGTTACCGGAAAACGCGCTGAAAATTATGGAAAACGCGTTGACCGCAAATAACAACAAAATCGATGCGGTCGTGGCCTCTAACGATGCCACCGCGGGTGGCGCCATTCAGGCGCTGAGCGCGCAGGGTCTGGCCGGAAAAGTCGCTATCTCCGGTCAGGATGCCGATCTTGCGGGTGTTAAACGCATTATCGCGGGCACCCAAACCATGACGGTGTATAAACCCATTACCGAACTTGCCAATACGGCTGCTGAAATTGCCGTTGAGCTGGGCAATGACCAACAGCCTAAAGCAGACGCAACGTTAAATAACGGCCTGAAAGACGTACCGGCTCGCCTGCTTACCCCTATCGAAGTCAACAAAGAGAACATTGACGCCACGGTGGTGAAAGACGGTTTCCATAAGAAGAGTGAACTGTAATCCAGCGCAGCCCCTGCCCGGCGGGGGCGCATCGACCTGCCCTGTTCATCTGTCGGGCTATGCGGAGCAGTTATGTCTTATTTACTTGAAATGAAAAGCATCACCAAAGCCTTCGGGACGGTGAAAGCGGTCGACAACGTCAGCCTGCGGCTGAATCCCGGCGAAGTGATGTCGCTGTGCGGCGAAAACGGCTCGGGGAAATCCACGCTGATGAAGGTGCTGTGTGGGATCTACCCGCACGGCAGCTATGAGGGCGAAATCGTCTTCGCCGGAGAGGTGCTCCAGGCCACGCACATTCGCGATACCGAGCGTAAAGGCATCGCTATCATTCACCAGGAGCTGGCGCTGGTGAAGCACCTAAGCGTGCTGGAAAATATCTTTCTTGGGGCCGAACTCTCGCGCCACGGCGTGCTGGATTACGACACCATGACGCTGCGCTGCGAAAAATTGCTGGCTCAGGTGAGCCTGGCTATCTCACCGGATACGCGCGTGGGCGACTTAGGTTTGGGCCAGCAGCAACTGGTGGAGATCGCCAAAGCGCTGAATAAACAGGTACGCCTGCTGATCCTCGACGAGCCAACCGCCTCGCTCACCGAACAGGAAACGGCCGTACTGCTCAATATCATCCGCGACCTGCAAAACCACGGTATCGCCTGCATCTATATTTCGCACAAGCTTAACGAGGTGAAAGCCATTTCCGACACCATCTGCGTCATCCGCGACGGGCAGCACATCGGCACGCGTGAGGCAGAAGGCATGAGTGAGGATGACATCATCACCATGATGGTGGGCCGCGAACTCACCGCGCTGTATCCCAACGAGCCGCACGCGATTGGCGAAGAGATCCTGCGCGTGGAAAACCTGACGGCGTGGCACCCCGTTAACCGCCATATCAAGCGCGTGAATGACCTCTCCTTCTCGCTGCACCGAGGCGAAATTCTCGGCATTGCGGGCCTGGTGGGTGCCGGAAGAACCGAGGCCGTACAGTGTCTGTTTGGCGTCTGGCCGGGGCGCTGGGAAGGCAAAATTTATGTCAACGGTCAGCCAGTAAAAATCGACAACTGCCAGCAGGCCATTGCCAGAGGCATTGCCATGGTGCCCGAAGACCGCAAAAAAGACGGCATCGTGCCGGTCATGGCGGTGGGAAAAAATATCACGCTGGCGGCGCTCAGCCAGTTTTCCGGCGCGCTGAGCAGCCTGGACGATGCCGCAGAACAGCAGTGCATTCTCCAGTCGCTCGCAAGGCTTAAGGTGAAAACGTCCTCGCCAGAGCTGGCGATAGGACGCCTGAGCGGCGGCAACCAGCAAAAGGCGATTCTGGCGCGCTGCCTGCTGCTTAATCCGCGCATTTTAATTCTGGACGAACCCACGCGGGGAATCGATATCGGCGCGAAGTACGAAATCTACAAGCTGATTAATCAACTGGTGCAGCAAGGGATTGCCGTCATTGTTATCTCGTCCGAACTGCCTGAAGTGCTGGGCCTGAGCGACCGCGTGCTGGTCATGCATGAAGGGAAACTCAAAGCCAACCTGAACAACCAGAACCTGACGCAAGAGCAGGTGATGGAAGCTGCCCTAAGGAGCGAACGCCATGTCGAAAAGCAACCCGTCTGATATCAAAGTCGCTGTTCCGACGCCCGGTGCGTTCGCAGGACTTAAATCGCTGAATCTACAAGTATTCGTGATGATTGCAGCCATCATCGTCATCATGCTGTTCTTTACCTGGATGACCGACGGCTCCTATCTGAGCGCACGTAACGTCTCTAACCTGCTGCGTCAGACCGCCATCACCGGCATTCTGGCGGTGGGGATGGTCTTCGTGATCATCTCAGCGGAAATTGACCTGTCGGTAGGGTCAATGATGGGCCTGCTCGGCGGCGTGGCGGCGATTTTTGACGTCTGGCTCGGCTGGCCGCTGCCGCTGACGATTGCGGTCACGCTGGTACTGGGTCTGCTGCTGGGGGCGTGGAACGGCTGGTGGGTGGCCTACCGGAAAGTCCCGTCGTTTATCGTCACCCTGGCGGGAATGCTGGCCTTCCGCGGCATTTTAATTGGTATCACCAACGGCACCACCGTCTCCCCCACCAGCGCCTCTATGTCCCAGATTGGCCAAAGCTACCTCTCTGATGGCGTCGGTTTTACGATCGGCGTGGTTGGGCTGATGGCGTTTGTCGCGTGGCAATGGCGGGGGCGCATGCGTCGCCAGGCGCTGGGTCTGGCCTCGCCTGCTTCTACCTCGGTGGTGGGTCGTCAGGCGCTTACCGCCGTGATTGTGCTAGGTGCCATCTGGCTGCTTAACGATTATCGCGGCGTCCCGACGCCCGTTCTGCTGCTGGCGCTGCTGCTGTTAGGTGGGATGTTTATGGCCACACGTACCGCTTTCGGCCGCCGCATTTATGCCATCGGCGGCAACCTGGAAGCCGCGCGTTTGTCCGGCATTAACGTGGAGCGCACCAAACTCGCCGTCTTTGCCATTAACGGTCTGATGGTAGCCATCGCGGGGCTGATCCTCAGCTCGCGACTGGGTGCGGGTTCTCCGTCTGCCGGTAATATTGCCGAGCTGGACGCCATCGCCGCCTGCGTAATTGGCGGAACCAGCCTCGCCGGGGGCATTGGCAGCGTGGCGGGTGCGGTGATGGGCGCATTTATTATGGCTTCGCTGGATAACGGGATGAGTATGATGGACGTGCCGACGTTTTGGCAGTATATCGTCAAGGGAGCCATTCTTTTGCTGGCAGTCTGGATGGACTCTGCCACCAAGCGGCGCGCCTGAGAACCGTATCGTGACTAATTTGGGAAAGTGAGCCATGTTTGAAAAGCGTCACCGCATTACGTTGTTATTCAATGCCAACAAAGCCTATGACCGTCAGGTGGTTGAAGGGGTTGGTGAATATTTGCAGGCGTCGCAATCCGAATGGGATATTTTCATCGAAGAAGATTTCCGTACCCGTCTGGAGAACATTAAGGACTGGCTGGGAGACGGGGTCATCGCTGACTTTGACGACCCCGTGATTGAACAGCTGCTGAGTGGCGTCGACGTTCCTATCGTGGGCGTTGGCGGCTCATACCATTCACCGGAACATTATCCCCCTGTTCACTACATCGCCACCGATAACCATGCCCTGGTCGAGACCGCCTTCCTCCATTTAAAGGAGAAAGGCGTACACCGTTTTGCGTTTTACGGTTTGCCCGCCACCAGCGGCAAGCGCTGGGCAATGGAGCGTGAGTATGCGTTCTGCCAGCTGGTTGCCCAGGAGAAGTATCGCGGCGTCGTTTATCAGGGACTGGAAACCGCGCCAGAAAACTGGCAGCACGCGCAAAACCGGCTGGCTGACTGGCTGCAAACGCTGCCGCCCCAGACAGGCATTATCGCCGTGACGGACGCCCGCGCTCGCCACGTATTGCAGGTGTGCGAGCATTTGCATATTCCGGTGCCTGAAAAGCTGTGCGTGATTGGTATCGATAACGAAGAGCTTACGCGCTATCTGTCGCGCGTGGCGCTGTCATCCGTGGCGCAGGGTACGCGGCAGATGGGCTATCAGGCTGCGAAGCTGCTGCACAGACTGTTAGACAACGAATCCCTGCCGCTCCAGCGTCTGCTGGTTCCGCCCGTTCGCGTGGTCGAGCGCCGCTCTACCGACTACCGTTCCTTAAACGATCCGGCCGTGATTCAGGCGATGCACTACATTCGCAATCATGCCTGCAAAGGTATTAAGGTCGATCAGGTGCTGGATTCGGTCGGGATTTCACGTTCGAATCTGGAGAAGCGCTTCAAAGAGGAAGTGGGTGAGACGATACATGCCGTGATCCATGCGGAAAAGCTGGAGAAAGCGCGCAGTCTGCTGATCTCCACCTCGCTGTCGATCAACGAGATTTCACAGATGTGCGGCTACCCGTCGCTACAGTATTTCTATTCGGTGTTCAGGAAAGAGTATGACACCACGCCGAAGGAGTACCGGGAACGGTACAGTGAAGTCCTGCTCTAGAAAAGAGAACGCCTTCCAGTGGAAGGCGTTTTTCATTACATGTGCGCGGCAATCAGACGCTGGTTATCCTGGTACATCGAGAACAGATAGTTGTTATAACGCTGTCCCTGAGTGGAATACCCTTTCAGCTTGTGGATCATCGCCGTAGCCGTCACTTCCTGATCCGCTTTACGCAGCTGGGCGCGGGACTTACGGAACGAGGAGTAGGCCGGGTGGGTGTTCAGGTTCACCACGTAGGCATTCACGGAATCTTTCACCGATTCAAACTGTGAATAACCCTTCACCTTGCCAGGTGCATTGGTACAACGACCTTTGGCGCACTTCATGCCAAACAGATTGTTGTTGTTGCGGGCCAGCTTCGAGGTCCCCCAACCGCTTTCGGCGGCGGCCATTGTCGCCACCATGCTGCCTGGAATGATGTCCACACGTTCTAACAGTGAGTTCCACGGCACGCGACGCGTGTTTCCGCTCCACTTCACTTTATAGCGTTTGGCGATGTCTTTCAGGCGCGTGCGCTCAGACGGCGACCAGCGGCTATCGTACTGTTTGGAGATCAGCCAGTTACGATCCGCAGTAATCGCGGCATTTTGACTTTTAATGTAAGGCATGACCGTCCGGAGAAACGCTTTTTTTCGTGGTGTCCCGGAAGGGTATTTTCGCAAATCAGGAAGTGAACTACTCTTTGCACTATTGCGAGAATACTCTTGTTTACTGCTAACCTTACTGCTTGTCGTCTTTATTACGTGGGCTTTCTTACTCGTTGTATCCGCGTGCGTCTTTGCAAGCACCTCACCTGAAAATGCCATGGTGAGTAACATGAGTATCGCGGCCCCATATCGTCGAATGGGAGTCGATATCATTAGGTCTCCTGGTCGGATATAAGCATTCCAACACCTTATTTTCTTCAAAATTTGAGAGCGGAATCTCAAATCGTACCAAAAATAGTCTTCAAGAGCACGTATATAAATAGTCCAATTCCGAAACTATGTCATTCGAAACGTGCTCATTAAAGCATCAACACCGGAAAAATGTGTGCGATATCGCAGATAACAGCCTAATTTTGCGCGGGATCACTCATCCCTTCGCGTCCTCCTGGCAGAAAGCCTCATAGGAGGAGTTTTTCCCCTGAGCCGAATGGCACACTGGTCAAAAATGCCGCGACAGGAAAATGGAATGAAACGCACTGCATTAGCTGTTCTGATGTTACCCGCACTCGCGCATGCCGACTGGTCATCGCCGGGATTTGACGCGTTTAACGCTGAAGGTACCGGCGTCTTTACCAGCCAGGCAAAGCTTGCGAAGGGTACCCGTCCACTAACGTTGAGTCTTGACAACGCGTGCTGGCAGCCGACAGAGGCTATTAAGCTCAACGAGATGCTGTCGCTCAAACCGTGCGAAGGCACTCCGCCGCAGTGGCGGTTATTCCGTGACGGCGTTTATCAGATGCGTATTGATACGCGTTCGGGAACGCCAACCCTGATGCTGACGGTACAAAGCGCGGCGCCACAGCCTGTCGCTAACGTCACCCGCCAGTGCCCGAAGTGGGACGGTAAACCGCTTACGCTCGACGTAGCAAACACCTTCCCGGAAGGAACGGTGGTGCGTGATTTTTACAGCAAACAGACCGCGACCGTTGAAAATGGCAACGTCACGCTTCAGCCAGCCGCCAACAGCAATGGCCTGCTGCTGCTTGAGCGCGCCGAGACGGACAAACCCGCGCCGTTCAGCTGGCAAAACGCCACCGTCTATTTCGTGCTGACCGATCGCTTCGTGAATGGCGACCCTGCCAACGATAACAGCTATGGCCGCCATAAAGACGGTATGCAGGAGATAGGGACGTTCCACGGCGGCGATCTTAAAGGGCTTACCAGCAAACTGGATTACCTTCAGCAACTGGGCGTGAATGCGCTCTGGATAAGTTCTCCGCTGGAGCAGATCCACGGCTGGGTGGGCGGCGGCACCAAGGGGGATTTCCCTCACTACGCCTATCACGGCTATTACACTCAGGACTGGACGAAGCTCGACGCCAACATGGGCAGCGAAGAGGATTTGCGCCAGCTTGTCGACGAAGCGCACCGGCGCGGTATCCGCGTCCTGTTTGACGTTGTCATGAACCACGCGGGCTATGCGACGCTTGCCGATATGCAGGAATATCAGTTTGGCGCGTTGTATTTGCAGGGGGATGAGCTGAAGAAAACGCTCGGCGAACGCTGGACTGACTGGAAGCCAGGCGCGGTTCAAAGCTGGCACAGCTTCAATGATTACATCAACTTCAGTGATAAAGCTGCATGGGAAAAATGGTGGGGAAAAAAATGGATCCGCACCGATATCGGCGATTATGACAACCCCGGCTTTGACGATTTAACGATGTCCCTGGCGTTTCTGCCGGATCTGAAAACGGAATCTAAGATCCCGTCAGGTTTGCCGAACTTTTATCAACACAAACCCGACACCAACGCGAAAGTGATGACGAACTTCACGCCGCGAGATTACCTGACCCACTGGCTCAGCCAGTGGGTACGTGACTACGGCATCGACGGTTTCCGGGTCGATACCGCTAAACACGTTGAGCCTGAAGCCTGGCAGCAGTTGAAGGAGCAGGCCAGCCTGGCGCTGGTCGCGTGGAAAGCCGCCAACCCGGACAAAAAACTCGACGATGCGCCATTCTGGATGACCGGTGAATCCTGGGGTCACGGCGTGATGCAGAGCGATTATTATCGCCACGGCTTTGATGCGATGATCAATTTTGACTATCAGGAGCAGGCGGCGAAAGCGGTGGACTGTCTGGCGGATATGGATCTGACCTGGCAGCAAATGGCCGAAAAACTGCAAAGCTTTAATGTGCTGAGCTATCTCTCCTCCCACGATACGCGACTGTTCCGTGAAGGAGGCCAGCGCGCCGCTGAGCTACTGCTGCTGGCGCCGGGAAGCGTGCAAATCTATTACGGCGATGAATCAGAGCGTCCATTTGGTCCGACGGGGTCCGATCCGCTACAGGGAACCCGTTCGAATATGAACTGGCAGGACGTAACGGGTAAACAGGCGTTAACTGTCGCCCACTGGCAGCTTCTGGGGCAGTTCCGCGCCCGTCATCCGGCAATGGGTGAAGGCAAGCAAACCACGCTGTCGCTGAAAGAGGGGTACGGATTTGTACGCGAGCATAAGGGCGATAAGGTGATGGTGGTGTGGGCGGGTAATCAGTAGAACAATTCACTACATGAATCCTGCTCCGCCATACAAAACAACAAATCCGACCACATCCGCCGATTTGCACCAACACGGTGCTGGCGTTATGGTTACTGCCTTTCATATTAAGCCCGACAGATCACCTGCTATGACGTTTTCACAATTCGGCGATAAATTTACCCGCCATTCAGGCATTACCCGCCTGATGGAGGACCTCAACGACGGGCTGCGCACCCCCGGTGCTATCATGCTCGGCGGCGGAAACCCGGCTCAGATTCCGGAGATGAACACCTACTTCCAGGCGCTACTTGCAGACATGCTGGAAAACGGTAAAGCAACCGATGCGCTGTGTAATTACGACGGCCCTCAGGGTAAAACAGAACTGCTGACGCTTCTGGCATCGATGCTGCGGGAAGCGCTGGGCTGGGATATCGAACCACAGAATATTGCACTGACAAACGGCAGTCAGAGCGCGTTTTTCTACTTGTTCAATCTGTTCGCCGGACGCCGCGCCGACGGCAGCACGAAAAAAGTGTTGTTCCCGCTGGCACCGGAGTATATCGGCTACGCCGATGCCGGCCTCGAAGAAGATCTTTTTGTTTCCGCACGCCCGAATATCGAGTTGCTGCCGGAAGGCCAGTTCAAATATCACGTTGATTTTGAACATCTGCATATCGGTGAAGAGACGGGCATGATTTGCGTGTCACGCCCTACTAACCCGACGGGCAACGTGATCACCGACGACGAGCTGATGAAGCTGGATGCGCTGGCGAATCAGCATGGCATCCCGCTGGTGATCGATAACGCCTATGGCGTCCCGTTCCCGGGGATTATCTTTAGTGAAGCGCGTCCGCTGTGGAACCCGAACATCATCCTCTGCATGAGCCTTTCCAAGCTGGGCCTGCCGGGCAGCCGCTGCGGTATCATTATCGCCAACGAAAAGATCATTACCGCCATTACCAACATGAACGGCATTATCAGCCTTTCGCCTGGTGGGATCGGTCCGGCCATGATGTGCGAGATGATCAGACGCAACGACCTGCTGCGCCTGTCGAATGAGGTGATCAAACCGTTTTACGCTCAGCGCGTTCAGGAAACCATCGCCATTCTTCGCCGCTACTTACCGGAAGAACGCTGTCTGATCCATAAACCGGAAGGGGCAATTTTCCTGTGGCTGTGGTTTAAGGATCTACCCATTACGACAGAGCTGCTTTATCAGCGCCTGAAAAAGCGTGGCGTGCTGATGGTGCCGGGGGATTACTTCTTCCCGGGGCTGGATAAGCCGTGGCCGCACACGCACCAGTGCATGCGCATGAACTACGTCCCGGACCCGGAAAAAATCGAAGCGGGAGTGAAAATTCTCGCCGAAGAGATCGAGAACGCCTGGCACGAGGCGGGTTAATAAGACCTCAGGCCAGATTACGCACCCGTTCCGCGCGTAATCTGGCGGGATCGATGCAGCGCAGCGCGTGGGTAGGACAGGCTTCAACGCAGGCTGGCCCACCCTCGCGATGCGCGCACAAATCACATTTCAGCGCCTGAACGCGACCTTCCACGACCCGAACCTGCATTGCCCCGAACGGGCACGCCACCATACAGCTTTTGCAGCCGATACAGCGCGATTGCTCAACGAGCCACGCTCCCGCAGCGCGGCGAATGGCCTGCGTCGGGCAGACATTAGCGCAGGGCGCATCTTCACACTGATGACAACCTACAGCCGTGGTGAAAGCGTTCCCTTTAACCACCCGGATCCGCGACGTAAACGCGTCTGGCACGGCGGTGCTTTCATGCGACATCATGCAAGCCACCTCGCAGGTGCGGCATCCGATGCATTTTTCAGGATCCGCCATGATAAATCGGTTCATGGATAACGCCTCGCGCAGGTTAAAAGTCAGTTCCGTTGAATTATCGTTAGCGCATCATACCTTGCGTGCGAATCGTTAAGGATGCTGTGGGTCAAAGAGCGGGCGCGGATACTTTTAGCTTAGGGTAAATGCGGATATGTGTGGATGAAGGCTGATTAACTGCGGCCTGTTGCCCTCACCCCAACCCTCTCCCACGGGAGAGGGAGAACGTTAAGCCAATACACGCCGTGCTGCCTCTGCAAGAAAAGCACTTCGGTTAGTAAATTGTGGATGCTCGCTGACAAAGGAATCAATCTTCACCAGCAAACGGCGAGGTATCGTAATATTGATGCGCTCTACTTTGCCTTCAAACTGTTTCATATTGATATCCACCAGCAACCATTGTCCGCCAATGAAATCCTCCGGATGACTTGCCAGATGCGCTTCAACCATACCCGGAAGTGGCAACATTTCATCCATTTCAAACAACGCTTCAAAATGGGCAGTTAATGCATCACGTGCATCCTGAAAAGCATCATCCAGTGAATCCCCCGCAAAAAAACACCCCGGAACGTCAGGAAAGAAACCACTGGCGCTACCGTCGGAATCAGAATGAATGTAAGCCGGATAAAACATAACTACTCCTGATATCAGTGTTTAATTCCCGCCTGTCGCCAGATTTGTGCGAGAGTGCCTGGTTTAATGTCCTTTTTAGGATGTGGGACGGTAACCAATCCTTTTTGCACTGGATGGCGAAACTCATGATGGCTTCCCTTCGTTCTTACACATTTCCAGCCATGGCTAACCAGAACAGTAATGATATCCGCACTTTTCACATCCCAATCCTTCCCTGATTATACACATGATACACACCGCCGCTACTGGGTTGAATGAGACTACCGCATTAAAAACGGCAGCGCAGCCAGACTTTAGCGAAACAGGAAGAGGCATCGAGAAAAGAAGAGGGAGGATTGTTATGTTGCAGATAAAAATGCGGGCACTATCGTAGGCCGGGTAAGGCGAAGCCGCCACCCGGCTTTAACCCGGCTCAGGCCGCCCGGGACGGCCTGAGCCGGAAGTTTAAAACAGCCCCAGCGGTTTTTCGGAGTAGCTGACCAACAGACATTTCGTTTGCTGGTAGTGCTCCAGCATCATCTTATGGGTTTCACGCCCGATGCCCGACTGCTTGTAGCCGCCAAACGCCGCATGAGCTGGATAGGCGTGATAGCAGTTGGTCCACACGCGACCGGCCTGAATGCCGCGGCCCATTTTGTAGGCCAGATTACCGTTACGGCTCCAGACGCCCGCCCCCAGGCCATACTGCGTGTCGTTGGCGAGCTCCAGCGCCTCGTCCATGGTTTTAAACGTCGTGACCGCCAGCACCGGCCCAAAAATTTCCTCCTGGAATACACGCATGTTGTTCTGACCGAACAGGATGGTCGGCTCAAGGTAGTAGCCCTCCTGTAAATCGCCGCCCAGTACCTTACGGCGTCCGCCGGTCAGCACATCGGCCCCCTCTTTTTTACCGATATCGATATAGTTGAGGATGGTTTCCAGCTGGCCATGCGATACCTGTGCCCCCATCTGGGTGACGTTATCCAGCGGGTTACCGCTGCGGATTGACTCCACGCGCCGGATCGCCCGCTCCATAAAACGCTCATAAATGGATTCCTGCACCAGCGCGCGGCTCGGACAGGTACAGACTTCACCCTGGTTAAACGCGAACAGCGCAAACCCTTCCAGCGCTTTGTCGAAGAAGGCATCCTCTTCATCCATTACGTCGGCAAAGAAGATGTTCGGCGATTTGCCGCCCAGCTCGAGCGTGACCGGAATGATGTTCTGGGTCGCGTACTGCATAATCTGCTGACCCACTTCCGTTGAGCCGGTAAACGCCACTTTGGCGATACGTTTTGAGGTGGCAAGATATTCCCCAATCTCGCCCCCAGCCCCGTTGACCACGTTAATGACGCCCGGCGGCAACAGATCGCCAATCACCTCCATCAGCAGCAGCACCGAAAGCGGGGTTAAGCGCGCAGGTTTCAGCACAACGCAGTTGCCCGCCGCCAGCGCGGGGGCCATTTTCCAGCTCGCCATCAGCAGCGGAAAGTTCCAGGGAATGATTTGCCCCACCACGCCCAGCGGCTCGTGGAAGTGATACGCCACGGTGTCGCTGTCCACCTCGCTGATCCCACCCTCCTGAGCACGAATGCAGGAGGCAAAATAGCGGAAATGGTCAATCGCCAGCGGGACGTCCGCCGCCATGGTTTCGCGGATCGGCTTGCCGTTGTCCCACGTTTCTGCCGTTGCCAGCAGCTCCAGATTCTGCTCCATCCGGTCAGCGATTTTGAACAAAATGGCCGCCCTGTCCTGCACGGAGGTCTGTCCCCATTTATCCTTCACCTTATGTGCCGCATCCAGCGCTAAATCAATATCCCGCTTGCCCGAACTGGCAATTTCACATAACGGCTGGCCGGTGACGGGCGTCAGGTTGGAATAGTATTCACCGTCGACGGGCGCCACCCAGTCGCCACCGATAAAGTTGTCATAGCGGGGCTTGAGCTTAAGGGGAAAACCATACTCGCCAGGCTGGATACGCGATGAGGGAGGATTGTTTGTCATGACCGTCTCCTTGCAGTAGGTGTACAACAAGGGTAGTTCCGGCTGGTGATTTTCTCGCCAGCGGGTAGCGGGTTTACGAGCCGCATCACGGATTACCGTACTTTACGTTTCGTTTCTGCCGCCAGAGCCATAATTAATAGTTCAGGGGCACATGAGGAACGATGCAATGCAGCTATTTATCGGCTTTGACGTGGGTGGAACCCACATCAAACACGGCGTAATTAACGAAAACGGCGAAGAACTGACATCCGATGAATATGATACGCCGGACGATGAAAGCACCTTCAAAGAGAAGTGGAAAGCGGTGGTGGATAAGTACTGCCAGGAGCACGAGATCGCCGGCATTGGCGTGAGTTTTCCGGGACACATCAATCACCACACCGGCGAAGCGGCCAAAGCCGGGGCGCTGGACTATCTTGACGGCGAAAATCTGTGCGAACTGTTCGCACAGCTGACCGATCTCCCCGTGACAATCGAAAACGATGCAAACTGCGCGGCGCTGGGCGAGCGCTGGCAGGGCGCGGGCAAGGACTATGAGCATTTCGTCTGCATCACCATCGGTACCGGCATCGGCGGCGGTATCGTCATGGAGGGCGATCTCTACCGCGGATCGCACTACCGGGCGGGTGAATTTGGCGTTCTGCCCGTGGGCAATGAGGGCGAACCGATGCATGAAGTGGCCTCCGCCAGCGGCCTGATGAAAGCCTGCCGCCGCGCGCTGGCCGTGTCGGAAGACGAAATGCCTGACGGCGAGGAGCTGTTTAAACGCATGGACAGCGACGTGCATCTGCGCGAGGCCATTGAAGAGTGGGCGCACTGTCTGTCTCGCGGTATCTACAGCGTGATCTCTATGTTCGATCCGCAGGCGGTGCTGATTGGCGGGGGCATTAGCGAGCAGGAGAAAATTTATCTCCTGCTGGATAAATACTTACAGCGATTCGAGGAGTGGGAGGCGCTCCGGGTGCCCATCCTCCCCTGCGAGCTGGGCAACCAGGCGGGAAGGCTGGGTGCGGTCTGGCTGGCTAAGCAGAAGCAGGCGCGCAGCGCTTAACGCTTACGGAAATAACTGCGCGTCGCGGAGCACATGGTCATTGCCGCGACGACGCGTAAACCCGATGCGGTTGAAGTACTCCAGGATCTGAATCGCCAGCTTGCGTCCCACGTTCAGCCGATCGCGGAAGTCAGCGGCGCAGGTCGATCCTCGCGCATGATCCAGCTCGCGGATCAGGTTCGCAAACGCCACGATCCGATCGTTGCGGTAATAACGATCTTTCACGATCGCCACAATCATGCCCTGCTGGGCCGCATGGCGCAGTACCTGTCGCATTAGCTGCTCATCGGTATGGGTTTCACGCGCCAGATCGCGTACCCACCACGGTTCATCGCCAAACAGCGTCGCCACCTTTTGCCACACCGCGTCCTGCTCGGCGGTAAAACCCGCCTTGTGTTCCGGCAGGTGCAGCCAGCCGTGGTGGCTTGCGATCGCGCCGCTGGCGCGCATGTTTTCAATCAGCAGCAGCACCAGCGCGTCGTCTTCCATCGGCAACGCCATGCGCCGCAGACGCTCACGACCCGGGCCTGGCTCATCCTGATGCTGTTCATGGTAGGTGGCCAGCGTGCTCAGCACCTTGCGCTGCCAGCGCGCCGCCACCGGCGCGTTCAGCAGGCTGTTACCGGCCTGAATAAAACCTGGCTCCTGCGTCAGAAGCCGCAATCCTTCGCTGCTGAGCTGGCGCGCCCAGGCGAACGCAGCCAGATCCACCGCACCACGTTCAAGGTGGATATCTAACGCAGACTTATCATCGCGGGCCTTCGCCAGCGCGCCCAGCCACTGTAAATACTCGGGCTTACGCTTGCCGCGACGGGGCGGATTAAGCATGACCACGCGCGCGCCCGCCAGCGTTTCCCGCGCCGAAATATCGCGCAGGACCAGGCGGTCGTTATCCGCCAGCCAGAGCGGGGAGTCGAACACCAGCTCGGCAAGATCGTTTTCCAGCAGCGACACGCGTCCGGTGATGTGGCTGGCCGCGTGGTGAATGTGCAGCGGCTGCCACTGGGTCAGCGGCGTGTGGGTCTGGAGAGAGACGATCGCCCGCCCGCAAGGTTCTGGCGGCGCGTCAGCCATCAGCCAGTCACCACGGTTGAGCTGCTCTTTCCCGGCATCCCCGGCAATGTTCAGGGCGATACGCTGCCCGGCATGGGCCCGTTCCACCGGCTGGTTTTGCGCGTGAAGTCCGCGCACGCGCATCGGTTTATTTACGCCCGTTAGCCACAGGGTATCGCCCACGTTCACTTCGCCGCTCAGCGCGGTGCCGGTCACCACCAGCCCAGCACCTTTTACGGTGAACGCCCTGTCGATCGCCAGACGGAAACGGTGATGGCTGGCATGCTCACGAGACGGGATCTGCTGCAAATGGTCGCGAAGGGCGTCGATACCGCGGCCTTCTGTCGCCACGGTGACAAACAGTGACGCATCCTTAAAACCGTATTCATCGAGCGTCGCCAGCACCTCTTTACGCACCTCGTCGATACGCGCCTCATCCACACGGTCCGCTTTGGTGAGGGCGACGGTCAGCTGCGGGCTGCCCGTCAGTTGCAGGATAGCCAGATGCTCGCGCGTTTGCGCCATCACCCCGTCATCGCACGCGACCACCAGCAGAGCGTGATCGATACCGCCCACGCCCGCGAGCATATTGGACAGAAACTTCTCGTGGCCGGGCACGTCGATAAAGCCCAGCACGCGGCCATCGGGCAGCGGCCAGTAGGCGTATCCCAGGTCAATGGTCATGCCGCGCTTTTTCTCTTCCGGCAGGCGATCGGCATTTACGCCCGTAATGGCCTGCAATAACGTGGTTTTGCCGTGGTCAACGTGACCGGCGGTGGCAATAATCATTTCAACATCATCTCCAGAAACCGCACTTCATCTTCCAGACAGCGTAAATCCAGCCACATGCGGCCATCACCGATACGGCCAATCACCGGCGTCGGTAATGCACGCCAGCGCGCCGACAGCGCCTCAAGCTGGCTTCCGCGTCCGTCGCGCGGGGTGAACGTCAGCGCTTCGCTCGGTAATCTGTCCACGGGCAGCGAGCCGCTGCCAATTTGCGACAGACAGGGCTCGATACGAACATCAAATTCAGGGTAGTGAGGAGCAACCTGCGGCAGTAGCGCTTCCGCCCGCGCGCGGATGGAAGCTGCATTACGGCTTAGCAAACGCAACGTGGGCAGGCGGTCAGCCAGTTTCTCCGGGTGAAGATAGAGCCGCAGCGTCGCTTCCAGCGCGGCCAGCGTCATTTTATCTGCACGCAGGGCGCGCTTCAGCGGATGTTGCTGTAGCTGCGCAATCAGCTCGCGCCTGCCGACGATAATCCCCGCCTGCGGTCCGCCCAGCAGTTTATCGCCAGAGAAACTGACCAGGCTTACGCCCGCGGCAACCATTTCCTGCACCATCGGCTCTTTCGGCAGACCGTACTGGCGCATATCCACCAGCGACCCGCTGCCGAGATCGGCGATCACCGGCACGTTAAGCTCGCGCCCAATGGCAGCCAGCTCGGCTTCATCCACCGTTTTGGTGAACCCCTCGATATGGTAATTGCTGGTATGCACTTTCATCAGCAGCGCGGTGTTTTCATTCACCGCCGCGCGATAATCTTTAGCATGGGTACGGTTGGTTGTGCCCACTTCATGCAGCGTGCACCCCGCCTGGCGCATGACATCCGGAATTCGAAATGCCCCGCCGATTTCCACCAGCTCGCCGCGAGAGACGACAACCTCTTTCCCGCTCGCGGTAGCCGCCAGCATCAACAGCACCGCCGCCGCGTTGTTATTCACAATGCAGGCATCTTCCGCGCCGGTGATCTGGCAGAGCAGATCGGCCAGCGCGCGATCGCGATGCCCGCGCCCGGCGCCGTCCAGATCGTACTCCAGCGTCACCGCCGAGCGCATGGCCCGGGTGACGGCCTGTATCGCCTCTTCCGCCTGTTGTGCACGGCCCAGATTGGTGTGCAGAACCGTGCCCGTCAGGTTAATGACCGGGCGCAACGCGCTTTGCGCGCGCTCATTCAGCCTCCGCTCAACTTCCTGCTCCCACGCCATGCACCAGCCAGGAAGCGCGTTCTCAGCCTGAATATGACGGCGCGCGTCATCCTGAAGCTGGCGTAGCATGTCGACCGTTGCAGTATGGCCAAACTGCGCCAGCACCGCTGCTATGCGCGGGTCACGAAGCAGACGATCGGTTGCGGGGATCTGGCTGTAGAGGGAATGATGAGTAGTCATGAATGCGCCTGGCGAGTAAATATCTTCCCCCCTCCCGACGGGAGAGGGAGTTAACATGTGGGGGGATTGTACCGCCTCCTGCCGGGAAGTGTTATAACCCGCATCAAGCCTTTGGTGGTTCGGTACGGGCAAAACTTTCGCGCTGAAAGAGCGTCTCCGCCAGCTTAACCAGCAGCGGGCGATCCACGCACCACCCAGGCGAGACCCGGCGGAAATTGAGGTAGCCAATGGCGCAGGCGATGGCGATCGTCGCCAGATTCAGGCTATCGCTTTGGATTTTACCGTCGCGGATCAGTTGTTCACACCTATCCAGGCTGCGGCAAATTTTTTCTCGCTGACGCAGCAGTTCATCCTCTGACTGCTGTGCCGCGGGCCTCGCCTGCTCGCGCACGGACGTTAACGCTGCGTCCATAATGCCATCGGCCAGCGCTTCAATTTGCTTCACCGCCAGCGCCGCTTTTGGATCCGCCGGCAGCATGGCTGGCGCAACGCCAAGCAGCTCGATGTATTCCGCAATGATCGGGGAATCAAACCAGTAGTCACCCTCGTCCGTGACCAACGCCGGAACTTTACCCAACGGGTTGTACTGCGCAACGCCGTTCTCAGCGTTGTAGGGCTGTTCATTCACGAATTCAAATTCAATCCCTTTCTCCAGCAGGAGAATCGAAATCTTACGCACGAAAGGACTGGTATAACTGCCGATGAGTTTCATTGCTTATCCTTAATGCCCACAAAGAGGTCAGTATGGATCACGCCGTGAAAAAAGGCAGGTATGCGTATCGCATTCCTGACCTCAGGCGATACGGGAGGAATCCGTATAAAAATATTTTGTGAATCAAGTCACAACCCAGAAACAAACCGCCAACTTAGAAATGTGATTATTATCACAAAAAGCACGCCAGTCTGGCGCAATTTTGCGCGATGTATTTTTTTTACACACTCATTATGTGATCACCATCACTTCATTAATCACCACACCCCCTACATTTACGTGACTGCGATCACACAAAATTTCGCTGTCTGGACAGTTGAACGATTCAGTGCCAGATTTCACAGCATCAGAACAGGGCCCGGCTACCTCTGCCGCCGCACATTAACGATAAACCTCGGGCCATAAGCCTAAGCGTAAACATAAGAAGGGGTGTTTTATGTCATCCGATTTCAAGATCAAAGTGCAAAGCTTTGGTCGTTTCCTCAGCAACATGGTGATGCCAAATATCGGCGCGTTTATCGCGTGGGGTATTATCACCGCATTGTTTATTCCGACAGGGTGGTTGCCTAACGAAACGCTGGCGAAACTTGTTGGCCCAATGATCACATACCTGCTGCCGCTGCTCATCGGTTATACCGGTGGTCGTCTGGTGGGCGGTGACCGCGGTGGCGTCGTGGGTGCCATCACAACCATGGGCGTGATCGTCGGTGCGGATATGCCGATGTTCCTCGGTGCGATGATTGCCGGTCCTCTGGGTGGCTGGGCGATTAAGAAATTCGACGTCTGGGTCGATGGCAAAATCAAGTCCGGCTTCGAAATGCTGGTGAACAACTTCTCCGCGGGCATCATCGGGATGATCCTCGCGATTCTGGCGTTCCTCGGCATTGGTCCGGCGGTTGAAGTGCTGTCCAAACTGCTGGCAGCGGGCGTTAACTTCATGGTGGCGCACGACATGCTGCCGCTGGCGTCTATCTTCGTTGAACCGGCGAAAATCCTGTTCCTGAACAACGCCATCAACCACGGTATCTTCTCCCCGCTAGGTATTCAGCAGTCTCACGATCTCGGCAAGTCCATCTTCTTCCTGATTGAAGCCAACCCGGGTCCGGGCATGGGCGTTCTGCTGGCGTACATGTTCTTTGGTCGCGGCAGCGCGAAACAGTCTGCTGGCGGCGCGGCTATCATCCACTTCCTGGGCGGTATCCACGAAATTTACTTCCCGTACGTGCTGATGAACCCGCGTCTGATCCTGGCCGTTATCCTCGGCGGTATGACCGGCGTGTTCACCCTGAGCGTGCTGGGCGGCGGTCTGGTCTCCCCTGCTTCTCCGGGCTCTATCCTGGCGGTGCTGGCGATGACCCCGAAAGGCGCGTACTTCGCAAACATCGCGGCAATCTGTGCGGCCATGGCGGTCTCCTTCGTGGCATCCGCTATCCTGCTGAAAACCAGCAAGGTGAAGGAAGACGACGATATCGAAGCGGCAACCCGCCGTATGCACGACATGAAGGCTGAATCCAAAGGCGCTACGCCGCTGGCGGCTGGCGATGTCTCTAACGACCTGAGCCACGTGCGTAAAATCATCGTTGCCTGCGACGCCGGTATGGGTTCCAGCGCAATGGGGGCCGGCGTGCTGCGTAAGAAAGTGCAGGATGCGGGTCTGACCAACATCTCCGTGACCAACAGCGCGATTAACAACCTGCCGCCGGACGTTGACCTGGTGATCACGCACCGCGATCTGACCGAGCGCGCCATGCGTCAGGTGCCGCAGGCGCAGCACATTTCCCTGACCAACTTCCTGGACAGCGGCCTGTACACCAGCCTGACCGAACGTCTGGTTGCGGCCCAGCGCCATGAAGATAACGAAGTGAAGGTGCGCTCCAGCCTGCAAGACAGCTTTGACGAGAGCAACGCGCATCTGTTCAGACTGGGCGCGGAAAACATCTTCCTCGGCCGCACCGCGACCAATAAAGAAGAGGCGATTCGCTTCGCCGGTGAGCAGCTGGTGAAAGGTGGCTACGTTCAGCCTGAATACGTTGACGCGATGCTGGAGCGTGAAAAGCTGACGCCAACCTACCTGGGTGAATCCATCGCGGTTCCGCACGGTACGGTTGAAGCAAAAGACCGCGTGCTGAAAACCGGCGTGGTGTTCTGTCAGTATCCTGATGGCGTGCGCTTCGGTGAAGAAGAAGACGACATCGCCCGTCTGGTGATTGGTATCGCCGCTCGCAACAACGAGCACATTCAGGTGATTACCAGCCTGACCAACGCCCTGGATGATGAAACGGTCATCGAGCGTCTGGCTAATACCACCAGCGTTGAAGAAGTACTGGCGCTGCTCAACAAATAACAGCGTCTCTTCCCTCTCCCCGACGGGGAGAGGGCTAGGGTGAGGGGAAAACGTTTCTCACCCCAGCCCTCTCGGGTAAAAACATTGATGAAGGTTAATACTATGAAAGCATTACATTTTGGCGCAGGTAATATTGGTCGTGGCTTTATCGGTAAACTGCTGGCAGACGCGGGCATTACCCTGACATTCGCCGATGTGAACGAGGTGGTTCTGGATGCCCTGAACGCCCGTCATAGCTATCAGGTACATGTAGTCGGTGAAAACGAGCAGGTTGAAACTGTTTCTGGCGTGAACGCGGTGAGCAGCATCGGCGACGACGTGATTGACCTCATCGCAAACGTTGACCTGGTCACCACAGCCGTAGGGCCGGTAGTGCTCGAACGCATCGCCCCGGCGGTCGCAAAAGGCCTGGCGAAGCGTAAAGCACAGGGCATTGAAACACCGCTGAACATCATCGCCTGTGAAAACATGGTGCGCGGCACCACGCAGCTGAAAGGCCACGTTCTTGCCGCCGTTGCAGAGGAAGATAAAGCCTGGGTTGAAGCGCACGTCGGGTTTGTGGACTCCGCCGTAGACCGCATCGTTCCTCCGTCCGAATCCGCCACCAACGATCCGCTGGAAGTGACCGTGGAAACCTTCAGCGAGTGGATCGTCGATAAAACCCAGTTTAAGGGCGCGCTGCCGACCATTCCGGGAATGGAACTCACTGATAACCTGATGGCATTTGTCGAACGTAAACTCTTCACGCTGAACACCGGGCATGCTATAACCGCGTACCTCGGAAAATTGGCCGGTCATCAGACCATTCGCGACGCCATCCTCGATGAGAACATCCGCGCGGTGGTGAAAGGGGCAATGGAAGAGAGCGGCGCGGTGCTGATCAAACGCTACGGTTTTGATGCTGATAAACACGCAGCATACATCCAGAAAATCCTCGGTCGTTTTGAAAACCCGTATCTGAAAGATGACGTTGAGCGCGTTGGTCGTCAGCCGCTGCGTAAGCTGAGCGCGGGCGACCGCCTGATTAAACCGCTGCTGGGCACGCTGGAATACGGCCTGCCGCACGCCAACCTGGTGAAAGGGATTGCTGCCGCGATGCACTACCGCAGCGAGCAGGACCCGCAGGCGATTGAGCTGGCTCAGCTGATTGATGACAAAGGCGCGCAGGCTGCGCTGGCGCAGATTTCCGGTCTGGATGCCAGCAGTGACGTGGTTGCGGAGGCGGTTAACGCATACAACGCAACCAAATGATGCAGAATCCGGCGCAGGTGAGCCTGCGCCCGAATAACAGATTGTCAGATATGCAGGCAACAATGGAACAAACCCAGGCCTTTGAAAATCGTGTGCTTGAGCGTCTGAATGCTGGCAAAACCGTACGAAGCTTTCTGATTGCCGCCGTCGAGCTGTTAACCGAGGCGGTGAACATTCTGGTGCTTCAGGTGTTTCGCAAAGACGACTACGCGGTAAAGTATGCTGTTGAACCGTTGCTGGACGGAGACGGACCGCTGGGCGATTTATCGGTACGGCTGAAGCTGATCTACGGTCTTGGCGTGCTCAACCGCCAGGAGTATGAAGACGCCGAGCTGTTAATGGCGCTGCGCGAAGAGCTCAATCATGACGGTAACGAGTACACCTTTACCGATGATGAGATCCTCGGTCCCTTCGGCGAGCTGCACTGCGTATCCGCCCTGCCTCCTGCACCTCCGTTTGATAACAGCGACCCTGAGCTGTACGCGATGCAAAAGCTGCGTTATCAACAGGTTGTCCGCTCCACCATGGTGCTTTCCCTGACTGAGCTGATTTCTAAAATCAGCTTAAAAAAAGCGTTTCAGAAGTAAGCCCGCACACATTGGTGTATCCTTCCCTGTAAATTCCCCGTTTTCAGAGTTATTTGTCATGAAAGAAGTCGAAAAGAACGAAATTAAACGCCTGAGCGACCGTCTGGATCTGGTCCGCCATCAAATGGCCGGTCTCTCCCTGGTCGATTCCGCCGAGAAATACGCCGAGCTGGAAAAAGAGTCCGTGAAGCTGGAAGCGGAAATCGAGCGCCTGCGCGAAGTGAAAGGCCAGAAGCTGAGTAAAGAAGCACAGAAGCTGATGAACATGCCGCATCGCCGCGCGATCACCAAAAAAGAGCAGGCCGACATGGGCAAGCTGAAGAAAAGCGTCCGTGGCCTGGTGGTGGTGCACCCGATGACTGAGCTTGGCCGCGAAATGGGCCTGAAAGAGATGACGGGCTTTTGTAAGACCGAATTCTGATCGCTCTCCCCTGCTCCTGCGGCAGGGGAATCTCAGTTGTAGATCAGGTTAAACGTCGCCATCGCATCCGCTTTTCCCGCCGAGACGTTCTCTTCTGTCTGAATGTAATGCGCGTCAAACCAGAAGGTCTGCGTCTGGTTATCCCCCACCTGGCCAAGCGCTGACACCTGCGGGGTGTTCCACTGTACCACCTGCCCCTGAACCGAACCGGTATTGTCACCGTAAAGCAGTTCGATTCCGACACCGCTGGCGCTATCCTCCTGCTTCGTCAGTGCCAGTGCCCGATCGTTGGCCGGTGTGGTATCGCCAAAGAAACCCATCTTCACCGCCGTATTATTTTCGCAGGTCACCGGAATGCTGAAGCGCCCGCCACCGGCCCGTGAGCCTGGGCCGTGAAATTCACGCTGGCTCACGCTTCCCATGGGAACAAGAATGCTGCGAGAGCCTACCGAACAGCTGGTACGCCTGACGGTGAAGCTGGCGAGATGGATCTGTACCGGTGTCGCCACGTTGGTAGCGCTGGCTTTATTTTCTCCCGCCTGCAAGATCAGCGATCCGACATTTTGCTCCTGGGAGTTGGCGTTATCATCAGGCATGGCGCTGGTCGTCGGGATTTTGTAAAACACCACCCAGAACTGCATCTTGTACGTTGAGGCGCTGGCAAAGGCGGGGTTTTGCGACGCGTCGCAAATGCGCCGGGACTCATTGCCATCCACCGGGCTGGTGCCGTCAATATAGCGTACCTCATCGGCGCCGCAGTACTGCTGCTCCCGGAACCCCAGCGCGTAGCCGATACCGTCGATCTGGGTTTTGTAAACGTGGCGCGCCGCGCCGTCTTCACCCACCACGGTACCGACGGGGTTATCCATATCGACAAAGCCGATGCTACGCCAGGCGTCATTCCCGCCATCACAGCTGTAGAAATCCGCCCCGGTAGACTGTATCGGCGCGGAAACTGGCGTCCAGTCTGCCGTGCCGGGCGCATACCCTATGGCGTAGGGCACCTGAACGACCCACTGATCGCGAGTGGTGCGACAAGGTGAGATCTGAGCATGGGCATGAAAACTCAGCATGCCAAAAAGCGAAAGCAGGCTCAGATAGAAAAACCAGTGAATAAAACGACGCATGATAATCCTCTAATGACACGCAAGAGACAGCGTGGCGATGCCGGGGGCCATGTGAGCTTCGCCCAGCCTGAAAGGTGTCTGGCACTGATGCTGTTCCCCGCCCTCATACCAGGTGACGCGCAGGTTGCCGCGCTCCGGTACCCCGCTCAGGTAGGCCTGACCGCCGTCAGCGACCATGCTTCGGTTTGCAGAACGGCGGTTCTGCTCCACCACTTCAGCCTGCGCGCCAAACGGCAGCGGTTCGCCGTGATAGCGCAGGGAAAACAGGACGCGATACCCAATGTGGGTTGTGTAATTGGCCAGCACCACCGCGCCGCTGGTGGGAATGAGCGTCAGACCGCTCTGCTCGACGTCGACGTTCTCGCCAAGCGTCGCCGTATCCAGATTGACGGTATTCTTGCGGTAGGCCGAGAGCGTTGGCATGACCGCGTAGCCACGGCTGTCGGTATGGATCCCGTTGTAGCCCTCCGGCTCAACGTTCGCCGCGCCGGGCACGCGCAGCAGGGCGACGGTATCGCCCAGCGGCTGGCTGAGCGTGACGCCATACTGCGTGGCGATGACGCCTCCGGCGAGTCCAAGACTGGCGTTGCTACCGTTTCGGCTGTGGTCATAACCGAGGCTGACGTTGCCGTAGCCACCGTTGTATTGCAGCGCCAGGCTGGTGCTGTCGGCCTCTCCCTCACTGGTCTTACTCTGCTGAACGCTGTAATTCAGGTTGCGGTTCGCCAGCGCGCTGCCGTTGAGTGACACCTGCTGCGTGGTCATCCCACGATTGTTGTGGTTGGCGTAGTAACTGACCGAACTGCCCGGTAGCCAGTTGCCAAGCGGAACATTGACGTTAAACGACACGGTGCGATCGGGATGCTGCTCAAGCGCTGAGTCGGTGTAGTCATACCCCGCGCCCCAGGAAATACCCCGCCAGCTGGTGTACCAGCCGATGTGGATGGTTTTATCCTGGCCGGACGTATGCCAGTAATCCTGCATCCACGCCGAGACGTTGAGGCTGCCGAACTGACCCAGCGTCTGTGAAAAAGTGACCTGCGAGCGGCTACGGCGATTATTAAGTTGCAGCTGCTGGCTGTCGGACTGATTCAGTTCGTTAAATTCGTAGTAATTGCGCGAGGCATAGCGATAGCTCGCCAGGTTGAAGGCGGTGCCGGTAGCGCTGAAATCTTTCTGGTACTGAATGCGCCACGCCTGCCCCATCGCGCTTTTGCCGTTGGGTAAACGGCTTTTTGCCAGCGTATCGTCAATGCCCAGCGAGCCGAATGCGCCAAACCCTCTGCCTATGCCGATCGCACCGGCCTGATAGTTGTTTGCCGTACGAAAGCCGCCATACACCGTCATCCTGGAGAGCAGACCGTAAAAGAAAGCGCCTTCAACAAATTCGGGCGAACGCGCATCGCTGGAGCCGGAATGAAACCGTCCGGCGTTGAGGCTGTATTTCAGGCTGCCCTGGCGTCGCATAAACGGCACCGCAGAATAGGGTTGGGTAAAAACGCGCGTCGAGCCGTCACTTTCCGTGACGGTAACCTGTAGATCGCCACTTTGCGCGCCGGGGAACAGATCGTTAATGATGAATGGCCCGGCGGCCACCCAGGTTTCATAGATCACATAGCCATTTTGCGAAACGGAGACTTTAGCGAAGCTGTGTGCGACGCCGCGGATGGTGGGGGCAAATCCGCGCTGGCTGTCGGGCAACATGCTCTCGCTTGAGGAGAGCTGCACCCCGCGAAACGCCACGCTATCGAACACGTCGCCTGCGGTCCACGCATCGCCGATCCGCAGCTGGCTGTTGAGGCTGCGAATATCCCGGGTCAGCCAGCTGCTCTGTGACTGGAAACGATCCCCACCCGAGTCGCTGTGGCTCCAGGCCGAGGTGTTGCGCAATCGCCACGCTCCCAGATTGACGCCGTTACGCAAGCTCAGATAGCTGGACGTCGTGACGCCGCTCTGATGGCGGGCCTGGCCGCCCGACAGGCTGTAATCAACAAATGCCGCCGGGATACCATCATCCCACTGCGACTGCGGCACGTAGCCGCGGCTTCGGTGTTTCATCGCCGCCTGCGGCAGGCTGATAAAGAGGCGCTGCTGGTTGAAATCATAAGAGGTTCGCGCTGCCGGTATAAAATCGTCGAGGTGCGTGAAGGTCTCTCCCTCGTGCAACCGCGAGAATGCCGGAATCGCACTCACGTTTACCCCAAGCGCTTCCAGCAGCGATAGGCTAAAAACGGGTTGCAGGCGGCCTTTCTCATTGACGAAGGTGATCTCCTGATGCCGCTCCTCGCGTCCATTAATCTCCAGCGTTACGAGCCAGGTGCCGGGCATTTGCCCGCCCTTTTCAGAGAAATAGTGCAAATCCGCCGTTTTCTGTTCGGAAGAGGAAAGCTCCAGCGCGGCGGGATCAAAATAATCCTCGGCCATCCCGGCGCGGCTGAAGCTGAGCAGCAGCACCGAAAGGGGCGCGTAACGAAACAGGCGAAAAGGCATGGTGTTAAAGCGGCTGAGAGCGGGTGGCGGTAATGGCACCGAAATCATTAATAGCCGACCAGCTTACGCCACCGGAGGCAGCCACAGGCCATTCGCGGGTTTCACCTGGACCGATCATACCTGGCTGCTCAATTTTATGCCCGCCGACGGTCAGCCGATAAAAAGAGACGTAATATGGCGTCGGGTTGGAGGCCTTAAGCCCTTTTTCCGTCCGCGAAAATGTTATTTTCTGCCAGGCCGTGGCGGCGTCCCCTTTCAGGTTGTCCGGGCGGTAGAAAATTTTAAATTTCGATTTGACGTTAACCTGTAATTCGTTATTGCTCTCTTTTGGCTTTGGCGCAATCGCTTTAATATCCAGCCAAAATACGGATTCACGATCTGTGGGCAGCGGTGCGCCGGTATATTGAATACGCAGCGTGTTGGTCTGCTCCGGATCAAGCCTGAACAGCGGTGGCGTGACGATAAAGGGCGCGGCGTTATTTTTATCCTGCACATCGCCTTCAACCCACGACTGAATAAGGTAGGGAACCGCACTTTCCATATTAGAAACAGAAAATGCCACCTCCTTGCTGTTTTGCGGGTATACGATCCGTGTCCCACCCATTACAACGCCAGCGGAAACTGACGCAGAGCTAACCATTAATGCAGTGAGCATAATATACGATAAACGTTTCATCATTATTATCTCTGGAGGTGGCTGAAAGTGAAATCAGTTATAAACCATCAGGAAGTTAGACACGGCGTTCACATCGCCCGCGTTGATTTCCGCTCCATCTTTGTCCAGTGCGGCATAGAACGTTAATTCTGCATTGCCTTCACCATCTGGTGCGGTGGTTTTTGAAACCGTGCCCGGTTTAATAGAGGTGCTGCGATCGCTGTTATAAAGCTTCACCCCGACGCCCGTCGCCATCCCCGTACCCGGCGTGACCTGTAACAGCGTGTCATCCTGCGCATCTTTATTGCCGTCAAACAGCACCGCAACGGATTCAACCGCTGGCGGACAATTTTCTACGTTGATTTTGAACTCACGTGGTGTGGTTTCGACGTGCTCATCGAAGTAGTTTTTCGCCCATGCCCCAAGGTCTACCGTTTTGTTTTTTGACGCTGGAGTAATATCACAGGAAATAAGGGTAATTTTGCCAGTGAAGTTGATTACCCCGCCCGTGCTCTGCGTACCTGCGCCTGTATCCAGATTAGTATTAACACCTGAATCATTGCTTGCCAGTACCGATTGAGAAGATAACAGCAGCCCCGCCGCGGCAATCGCCAGCGCCACATTTTTGATTTTCATTTGAAAGCAAACCCCTCTGTACATTAAACAGATTTAGAATTGTCATGCCAAATACGGTCATTGCTATAAGGAATTAAAACGTCACTAAAGGGTACAAATAGAGGTGGTGACGCGACCTCATAGAATAACGTGGGGTCCATCCCGGCGTGGTAATCCATTTATTTTCTTTGAGCCATACGCATTTATTCCCCAACAGAGGAATAGCTTCAGGCAGAAAATAACAATGAATACATTAAGGTTAAAAAAGAACGTCATTTCTTTTGTAACGCAGCATCTTCATAAATAGTAAATCAAATGCTTTATAACGTCTACGCACCGAAAGGTGTGCAGCATCGCTTATAACTCATTTAAAGTTAACATTAAAACAACAAATTTAACCTGTTTTCCTCACCCACCACACTATTAGTGCCCTTCTAATCCCCTTTCTAAATTAAAAAAAGAGTTGACTGATCAATGTTTGATCAATTTATTTCGGATTATTATTAGAAGGAAACGTTGAACCGGGATGCCATGCTTAGACATTATTCTGCGAAATCAGCTAAACGCAGGATATTTACTTACTGATCAGCAATTGATCGTTTGTAATACGCTGTTAAAATCTATATGTGAAATTTATCTTAATTAAAATTTTTTGCTACATATTGGATTTCGCATTTTTACCTAAAAAAAATTTATATTACTCTGAAATACGCCATTTTATCTACACGTTAAACATCAATTACACACTTAATATAAACAAAAATATATCTCACCGTTAACCTAAGTTCCGCATTGATGCTTTTTTATTATCGTCTTTAACACACCCCATCCGCTCCGATTGATGAAAAGATGTTCAGCCCGCTGCTACGGCCCGCGCCGCAAACGGACGGACGGCGCAGGCCTTTTGGTCCTACCAATGCGCGTTAAAGCGAACCACCGTTCACAGTTTTACTGCTCCACTTCACAAAATCATTGCTGAAAAGCAACACTTGATTAACCATTTATTGCCATAACCCCTACAACACAAAATTGGATGGACCACTTTTACGCAGACTGTGACGCAGAGTTGAGCGGAGACTCACCCGCAACCCAGGCTGTGTGGTCCTCAGGAGACCTGCATGAGCCTCTGGCAACAAAACTATGACCCGGCCGGGAATATCTGGCTGTCGAGCCTGATCGCATCGCTACCGATCCTGTTC
Source organism: Enterobacter cloacae complex sp. P24RS (assembly GCF_014982165.1). Classification (NCBI taxonomy): domain Bacteria; kingdom Pseudomonadati; phylum Pseudomonadota; class Gammaproteobacteria; order Enterobacterales; family Enterobacteriaceae; genus Enterobacter; species Enterobacter cloacae complex sp. P24RS. The sequence continues at coordinate 18,269 of NZ_JADCKU010000022.1, read as the reverse complement.
TTCTTCTTTGCGCTGATTAAGCTCAAGCTGAAGGGCTATCTTGCGGCGACGTATACCGTTGCCATCGCCCTGCTGGTGGCGCTGTTCTTCTATAAAATGCCGGTCGATCGCGCGCTGGCCTCCGTGGTGTATGGTTTCTTCTACGGCCTGTGGCCAATTGCGTGGATCATCATCGCCGCGGTCTTTGTCTACAAAATCTCGGTCAAAACCGGGCAGTTCGACATTATTCGTTCGTCGATCCTCTCTATTACCCCGGACCAGCGTTTGCAGATGCTGATTGTCGGCTTCTCCTTCGGGGCGTTCCTTGAAGGCGCGGCAGGATTCGGCGCGCCGGTAGCGATTACCGCCGCGCTGCTGGTCGGGTTGGGCTTTAACCCGCTGTATGCCGCTGGCCTGTGCCTGATTGTGAACACTGCGCCGGTGGCGTTTGGCGCGATGGGCATTCCGATTCTGGTGGCAGGTCAGGTGACCGGGCTGGACAGCTTCGAGATTGGCCAGATGGTGGGCCGTCAGCTGCCGTTCCTGACCATTATCGTACTGTTCTGGATCATGGCGATTATGGACGGCTGGCGCGGCGTGAAGGAGACCTGGCCTGCGGTGATGGTGGCGGGCGGTTCGTTCGCGATTGCCCAGTACCTCAGCTCAAACTTCCTCGGCCCGGAACTGCCGGACATCATCTCTTCCCTGGTGTCGCTGGTCTGTCTGACGCTGTTCCTGAAGCGCTGGCAGCCGGTACGTATCTTCCGCTTTGCGGACATGGGCGCATCGCACGTGGATCAGACCCTCGCCCGCACCGGCTATACCGCCGGGCAGATCGTCCGCGCGTGGTCGCCGTTCCTGTTCCTGACCGCCACCGTGACGCTGTGGAGCATACCGCCGTTTAAGGCGCTGTTCGCCCCGGGCGGTGCGCTGTACGACATGGTGATTAACATCTCCGTGCCGTTCCTCGACAAGATGGTCGCCCGTATGCCGCCGGTGGTGCACGACGCCACGCCGTATGCGGCCGTGTTTAAGTTTGACTGGTTCTCCGCCACCGGCACGGCCATCCTGTTTGCGGCTATCCTTTCCGTGGTGTGGCTGCGCATGAAGCCTGCCGCCGCGGTGCAGACTTTTGCGGCAACGATTAAAGAGCTGATGCTGCCGATCTACTCCATCGGCATGGTGCTGGCGTTCGCGTTTATCTCGAACTACTCCGGCCTGTCGTCGACGCTGGCGTTAGCGCTGGCGCACACCGGGCACGCATTCACCTTCTTCTCGCCGTTCCTCGGCTGGCTGGGAGTGTTCCTGACCGGTTCCGATACGTCGTCTAACGCCCTGTTTGCCGCCTTACAGGCCACGGCCGCACAGCAGATTGGCGTTTCTGACGTCCTGCTTGTGGCAGCAAACACGACGGGCGGCGTAACCGGGAAGATGATCTCGCCGCAGTCCATCGCCATTGCCTGTGCCGCGGTGGGATTGGTAGGCAAAGAGTCGGATCTGTTCCGCTTTACCGTTAAACACAGCCTGATATTTACCTGCATGGTGGGCGTAATCACCACATTGCAGGCCTATGTCTTAACCTGGATGATTCCATGATAGTGATGCCCAGACGCCTGTCCGACGAGATTGCCACTCGCGTGCGGGCGCTGATTGAAGAACAACAGCTGGAGGCGGGCATGAGATTGCCCGCCGAACGCCAGCTTGCCGCCCAGCTTGGCGTGTCGCGCAATTCACTGCGCGAAGCGCTGGCAACACTGGTCAGCGAAGGTGTGCTGCTGAGCCGTCGCGGCGGCGGCACTTTTGTGCGCTGGCAGCATGATGACTGGTCCGAACAAAACATCGTTCAGCCGCTGAAAACGCTGATGGAAAACGACCCGGACTACAGCTTTGACATCCTCGAAGCGCGTCACGCCATCGAGACCAGCACCGCGTGGCACGCGGCGATGCGGGCGACCGACGCCGACAAAGAGAAGCTCAAAGCCTGTTTTGACGCCACGCAAAGCAGCGACCCGGATATCGCCTCGCAGGCCGACGTGCGTTTTCATCTGGCGATTGCCGAGGCGTCCCATAACGTCGTGCTGCTGCAAACCATGCGCGGGTTCTTTGACCTGCTGCAATCCTCCGTGAAGCAGAGCCGCCAACGCATGTATCTGGTCCCGCCGGTCTTCGCTCAGCTGACCGAACAGCATGAAGCCGTGCTCAACGCCATTCTTGCTGGCGATGCCGAGGCCGCGCGTAAAGCGATGATGGCGCATCTCGGGTTCGTGCACACCACCATTAAACGATTCGATGAAGATCAGGCCCGACAGGCGCGTATTACCCGTCTGCCTGGCGAGAGTGATATTTCCAGGGAGAACAAAGCATGATTATTTCAGCAGCCAGTGACTATCGCGCCGCGGCGCAGCGCATTTTGCCGCCGTTCCTGTTCCACTACATTGATGGCGGGGCTTACGCCGAATATACCCTGCGCCGCAACGTGGAGGATCTCTCTGAGGTGGCCCTGCGCCAGCGCGTGCTGAAGAATATGTCTGACCTGAGCCTTGAGACAAAGCTGTTTAACGAAACGCTCTCCATGCCGGTGGCGCTTGCGCCCGTTGGCTTATGCGGCATGTACGCCCGCCGGGGCGAAGTGCAGGCTGCCGCCGCAGCGGATGCCAAAGGCATTCCGTTTACCCTGTCTACCGTGTCCGTCTGCCCGATTGAAGAGGTCGCGCCGACCCTCAAGCGCCCGATGTGGTTCCAGCTGTACGTCCTGCGCGATCGCGGCTTTATGCGTAACGCGCTGGAGCGCGCCAAAGCGGCAGGCTGCTCAACGCTGGTCTTTACCGTCGATATGCCCACGCCCGGCGCCCGCTACCGCGACGCCCACTCCGGCATGAGCGGCCCTAACGCCGCGATGCGCCGCTACTGGCAGGCGGTGACGCATCCGCAGTGGGCGTGGGATGTAGGGCTGAACGGCCGTCCGCACGATCTGGGCAATATTTCGGCCTACCTGGGTAAACCGACCGGCCTGGAAGATTACATCGGCTGGCTGGCGAATAACTTCGATCCGTCGATCTCGTGGAAGGACCTGGAGTGGATCCGCGAATTCTGGGATGGCCCGATGGTGATCAAAGGGATCCTCGATCCGGAAGATGCCCGCGACGCGGTGCGTTTCGGCGCCGACGGGATCGTCGTTTCTAACCACGGTGGACGCCAGCTCGACGGGGTGCTCTCTTCCGCCCGCGCGCTGCCCGCCATTGCCGATGCGGTGAAGGGCGATATTGCGATCCTGGCCGACAGCGGTATTCGTAACGGGCTGGACGTGGTGCGCATGATTGCGCTGGGCGCAGACAGCGTGCTGCTGGGCCGCGCGTACCTCTATGCCCTGGCCACCAGCGGTCAGGCGGGCGTGGCGAACCTGCTGAACCTGATCGAGAAAGAGATGAAGGTGGCGATGACCCTGACCGGTGCGAAGTCGATTAGCGAAATCAGTAAGGATTCGCTGGTACAGGAGCTGAGTAAACTACCGGCGGCGCTGGCTCCGCTGTCACATGGCGACGCGGCCTGATCTTCTCCCGTTACCCCACCTTTCCCTGCGCCCGGTTACCCCCTCGGGCGCTTTTTTTTGTCGAAAATAACACCTACGTAACATTCTGGATAAGAAAATTTGACACACCCTGCCCCTCCGCAATTGTATAGACAAGCAAATACAAGAACACAAAAACAACATCACATCGGAGAGGCGCATATGACGTATTCAGGTCGGGTGGATATTCAGCAGGTGATCGATGAAAGTCCCTTTTCAGGGTTTCACTGGCTTCTTATTGTGCTGGGCTTTCTGGTGCTGGCGATCGATGGGTTCGATACCGCAGCGATGGGTTACATTGCGCCTACGCTGTCGGCGGAGTGGGGAATAGATAAACAGGATCTGGGGCCGGTGCTGAGCGCAGCGCTGTTGGGGCTGTCGCTGGGGGCCCTTATTGCAGGTCCGGTATCGGACCGCATGGGACGCAAGCGCGTGCTGGTCTTTTCGTGTCTGTTCTTCGGCCTGGCGAGCCTGGGTACGGCCTGGGCGCAAAGCCTGAATACGCTGACGCTGTGGCGATTTCTGACGGGCCTCGGGCTGGGTGCTGCAATGCCAAACGCCATCACGCTGATCTCGGAGTTTGCTCCCCAGCGCTGCCGCGCCATGGCGATCAATACCATGTACTGCGGCTTTCCGCTGGGTGCGGCGGGCGGCGGGGCGATCTCTTCCTGGCTTATCCCTCACCACGGCTGGCGAAGCGTACTGCTGACCGGCGCGATTGCGCCGCTGATTTTAACCGTGCTGCTGGCGCTGCTGCTGCCGGAATCGGTGAAGTTTCTGGTGCAGCGCGGGAAAGACGTCGCGCAGGTTCGCCGCATCGCCAGCCGGTTCGCCCGCAGCACGCTCGATAGCGTCACGGGCTTTTTCCTGGCGGAAGAAAAGGTGGCGTCTAAAAAAGGGAGCGTGGCGCAGCTTTTTTCCATGCCCTGGCTACCCGGCACCCTGATGCTGTGGGTCACCTACTTTATGGGGCTGGTCATTTACTACGTCCTGCTTAGCTGGATGCCGACGCTGATGCAGGGGATGGGCTATGCGCTGGCGGAGTCCGCCTGGCTGACCTCCCTGTTTACCTTCGGCGGTACCGCAGGCATTCTGCTCGCCGGCTGGATGATGGACCGCTGGGAAGCGCATAAGGTGGTCGCGGGTGGTTTCGTGCTGACGATGGGCCTTATTCTTTTACTGGGCATTGAGCATAACCATATCGTCATGTTTGGCGGGCTGATATTCCTGATGGGGATCGCCATGAACGGCGCGCAGTCGGGCATGCAAACTTTGGCCGCTACCTTTTACCCTACCGAGTGCCGCGCGACGGGTATCGCCTGGATGCAGGGGATCGGCCGCTTCGGTGGCGTGGCGGGCACCATGACCAGCGCCCAGCTTCTTTCCATGCAGTGGCAGGCAGACAGTATTTTAATGATCCTCAGCGTGCCCGCCCTGGTGGCTGCGGCGGCGACCTGCTACAAAATGCTGCGTTGCCGTATACAGGAACCGGGCGTCGCGTAGTCCCTCTCTTTTCTGCTATTCTGCCCCCCGCAATTAAGGGGGCAGCATGCTTAACATCGTCTTATTCGAACCAGAAATCCCACCCAATACCGGCAATATCATCCGCCTGTGCGCCAACACCGGTTTTCGTCTGCACATCATTGAGCCGATGGGCTTCACGTGGGACGACAAACGCCTGCGCCGCGCCGGGCTGGACTACCATGAGTTTACTGCCGTCGTTCGTCATCACGATTACGCCGCGTTTCTGGACGCCGAGAAGCCGCAGCGCATGTTCGCCCTGACCACCAAAGGTACGCCAGCGCACAGCGCCGTAAGCTATCAGGACGGGGATTATCTGATGTTTGGTCCGGAAACCCGCGGCCTGCCGGCCACCATTCTGGATGCCCTGCCAGCCGAGCAAAAAATTCGTATTCCGATGATGCCGGACAGCCGCAGCATGAACCTGTCGAATGCGGTGTCGGTGGTGGTGTATGAGGCGTGGCGCCAGCTGGGATATCCCGGCGCGATACTGCGTAGCTGAAACACTTCGGGTGGCTTGCGCCACCCGATTCGTCGTATTTAGCCTGCTACCGCGATGCGTTTCATATCGGTCATGTAGCCGCGCAGTTTCTGGCCCACTTTCTCGATTTCATGGCTGCGAATCGCTTCGTTTACGTCACGCAGTTGCGCGTTATCAACCGCACCTTCCGCAATCGCTTTGCCCAGATCGCCTGCTTGCAGGGTGGTCATGAACTCTTTCAGCAGCGGCACGCATGCGTAAGAGAACAGGTAGTTACCGTACTCGGCGGTATCGGAGATCACCACGTTCATTTCGTACAGACGCTTACGGGCGATAGTGTTCGCAATCAGCGGCAGTTCGTGCAGTGATTCATAGTACGCCGACTCTTCGATGATGCCGGAATCCACCATGGTTTCGAACGCCAGCTCAACGCCTGCTTTCACCATCGCGATCATCAGTACGCCTTTGTCGAAGTACTCCTGCTCAGTGATTTTGCCATCGTACTGCGGTGCGGTTTCGAACGCGGTTTTACCGGTCTCTTCGCGCCAGGTCAGCAGTTTTTTGTCGTCATTCGCCCAGTCCGCCATCATGCCGGAAGAGAACTCGCCGGAGATGATGTCGTCCATGTGTTTCTGGAACAGCGGCGCCATGATGGTTTTCAGCTGTTCAGAGAGTGCGAACGCGCGCAGTTTTGCCGGGTTGGACAGGCGGTCCATCATCAGCGTAATGCCGCCCTGCTTCAGCGCTTCGGTGATGGTTTCCCAGCCGAACTGAATCAGTTTTTCTGCATAGGCCGGATCGGTACCTTCTTCCACCAGCTTGTCGAAGCACAGCAGAGAGCCGGCCTGGAGCATGCCGCACAGAATGGTCTGCTCGCCCATCAGGTCAGATTTCACTTCCGCAACGAAGGAAGATTCCAGCACGCCCGCACGGTGGCCGCCGGTGGCCGCTGCCCAAGCTTTGGCAATCGCCATGCCTTCGCCTTTCGGATCGTTTTCCGGATGAACTGCGATAAGCGTCGGTACGCCGAAGCCACGCTTGTACTCTTCTCGCACTTCCGTACCCGGGCACTTCGGCGCCACCATCACTACGGTGATGTCTTTACGGATCTGCTCGCCCACTTCAACGATGTTGAAGCCGTGGGAGTAACCCAGCGCGGCGCCGTCTTTCATCAGCGGCTGTACAGAACGCACAACGTCAGAGTGCTGCTTGTCCGGCGTCAGGTTCACCACCAGATCCGCCTGCGGGATCAGCTCTTCGTAAGTACCCACCTTAAAGCCGTTTTCGGTCGCTTTGCGCCAGGAAGCACGCTTTTCAGCAATCGCTTCTTTGCGCAGGGCGTAGGAGATATCCAGCCCGGAGTCACGCATGTTCAGGCCCTGGTTCAGGCCCTGTGCGCCACAGCCGACGATGACCACTTTTTTACCCTGAAGGTAGCTCGCGCCATCGGCAAATTCATCGCGCGCCATGAAGCGGCATTTGCCCAGCTGCGCCAGCTGCTGGCGCAAGTTCAGTGTATTAAAGTAGTTAGCCATGGGTGATACCTCGTGATGTTGTGTGTCTTATTGTTCGGTTCGCGTTTCAGCGAGAATGTACCCACATTACAACAGGAAATTTATTGCGGAAATTGATATATTCACAACGTCACATTGCAATTTTTGCAATGAAAAAAGAGGGAGTGGAATCGGTGGATTTACGCGATCTAAAAATGTTCCTGCACCTGGCGGAAAGCCGTCACTTTGGCCGCAGCGCCCGGGCGATGCACGTCAGCCCCTCCACGCTTTCGCGCCAGATCCAGCGCCTTGAGGAAGACCTCGGCCAGCCGCTTTTCGTGCGCGATAACCGTACCGTTACCCTTACGGAAGCGGGCGACGAGCTGCGGGTTTTTGCCCAGCAAACCTTGTTGCAGTACCAGCAGCTACGGCACACCATCGACCAGAAGGGGCCGTCGCTCTCTGGTGAACTCCATATTTTCTGCTCCGTAACGGCAGCCTATAGCCATCTTCCTCCCATTCTTGACCGCTTCCGTGCGGAGCATCCGTCGGTTGAAATTAAACTCACTACCGGCGATGCCGCCGACGCCATGGAAAAAGTGGTGACCGGCGAAGCGGATCTGGCCATTGCCGGGAAGCCCGAAACGCTGCCGGGCGCGGTGGCGTTCTCGATGCTGGAGAATCTGGCGGTGGTGCTGATTGCTCCGGCGCTGCCCTGCCCGGTGCGTAATCAGATATCTGTTGAGAAACCGGACTGGTCCACGGTGCCGTTTATCATGGCCGATCAGGGCCCGGTGCGCCGCCGCATTGAGCTGTGGTTCCGCCGCCAGAAGATCAGCAACCCGTCGATTTACGCCACGGTGGGCGGACATGAGGCGATGGTCTCAATGGTAGCGCTCGGCTGCGGCGTGGCGCTGCTGCCGGAAGTGGTGCTGGAAAACAGCCCGGAGCCGGTGCGTAACCGCGTGATGATTCTGGAGCGCAGCGACGAAAAAACGCCGTTTGAGCTTGGCGTATGTGCGCAAAAAAAGCGGCTGCATGAGCCGCTTATTGATGCGTTCTGGAAGATATTGCCGAACCACTAGCCTGCCAGAAAGAACCTGAACGCCGGGTTGTGGGTTTCGTCATGGCACTCATAGCCCAGTTCGTTCAGGCGCGTTTCGAAATCCGGCTCGTGCTCGCCCAGCTCGAACGCCGCCAGCACGCGGCCATAGTCGGTGCCGTGGCTACGGTAGTGGAACAGGGAGATGTTCCAGTGCGTGCCCAGCGTGTGCAGGAACTTGAGCAGCGCGCCCGGTGATTCCGGGAACTCGAAGCTGAACAGGCGTTCCTGGAGCGGTTTCGAGGGACGCCCGCCGACCATATAGCGCACGTGCAGCTTCGCCATTTCATCGTCGGAGAGATCGACCACGCTGTAGCCGCCTTCATGCAGCAGGCTGAGGATCTCTTTACGCTCCTCCACGCCACGGCTCAGACGCACGCCGACAAAAATGCAGGCATCTTTCGCATCGGCAAAGCGGTAGTTGAACTCCGTTACCGAGCGTCCCCCCAGCAGTTGGCAGAACTTGAGGAAGCTGCCCTTCTCTTCCGGAATGGTCACCGCCAGCAGCGCTTCACGCTGTTCGCCCAGCTCGCAGCGCTCGGAAACGTAGCGCAGGCCATGGAAGTTCACGTTGGCACCCGACAGCACGTGCGCCAGACGCTCGCCGCGGACGTGGTGCTGGGCGATGTATTTTTTCATCCCCGCCAGCGCCAGCGCGCCGGACGGCTCCGCCACCGCACGTACATCTTCGAACAGATCTTTCATTGCCGCGCAGATGGCGTCGCTGTCGACGGTGACGATATCGTCCAGATACTCCTGGCACAGACGGAACGTTTCATCGCCAATGCGCTTCACCGCCACGCCCTCGGCAAACAGCCCGACGCGCGGCAGATCCACCGGATGTCCGGCGTCCAGCGCCGCCTTCAGGCAGGCAGAGTCTTCCGCTTCAACTGCAATCACCTTGATCTGCGGCATTAGCTGTTTGATCAGCACCGCCACGCCTGCCGCCAGCCCGCCGCCGCCCACCGGGACGAAGACGCGGTCGAGATGGGCATCCTGCTGCAACAGCTCCAGCGCCAGCGTGCCCTGCCCGGCAATCACCATTGGGTGGTCGAACGGCGGCACCCAGGTGAAGCCCTGCTGCTGCGCCAGCTCAATCGCTTTGGCTTTGGCTTCGTCAAAGTTCGCGCCGTGGAGCAGCACTTCCCCGCCAAAACCGCGCACCGCGTCGACTTTGATATCCGCAGTGGCAACCGGCATCACGATCAGCGCCTTCAGCCCTAAACGGGCCGAGGAGAACGCCACGCCCTGCGCGTGGTTGCCCGCCGACGCGGTAATGACGCCGCGTGCTTTCTGCTCATCCGTCAGCCCCGCCATCATCGCGTAGGCACCGCGCAGCTTAAAGCTGTGCACCGGCTGGCGGTCTTCGCGCTTCACCAGAATGACGTTGTCGAGGCGCGAGGAGAGTTTTTCCATTTTTTGCAGGGGCGTGACCTGCACGGCTTCATAGACCGGCGCGCGTAGCACCGCTCTCAGGTATTCCGCCCCCTCAGGGGCGGCGGATAAGGGTTGTGACTCGGCCATCATTAGCCCCCAAGTTTAGATTTATCGCGCACCGCGCCTTTATCTGCACTGGTTGCAAGGCTCGCGTAGGCGCGCAGGGCGAAGGAGACTTCACGCTGGCGATCTTTCGGCGTCCAGGCTTTGTCGCCGCGCGCTTCCTGCGCTTCACGACGGGCCGCAATCTCCTGGTCGCTCAGCTTCAGCTGAATGCCGCGATTCGGAATGTCGATTTCGATCAGGTCGCCATCTTCGATGATTGCGATGTTGCCGCCGCTTGCCGCTTCCGGGGAGACGTGGCCGATGGAGAGACCAGACGTGCCGCCGGAGAAACGGCCGTCGGTGATCAGCGCGCAGGCTTTACCGAGGCCCATCGATTTCAGGAAGGTGGTCGGGTAGAGCATCTCCTGCATGCCCGGACCGCCTTTCGGCCCTTCGTAGCGAATGACAACCACGTCGCCTTCCACCACTTTGCCGCCGAGGATGGCGTCTACCGCCTCGTCCTGGCTTTCGTACACTTTCGCCGGACCGGTGAATTTCAGGATACTGTCGTCCACACCTGCGGTTTTCACGATGCAGCCGTTTTCCGCAAAGTTACCGTACAGCACGGCCAGACCACCGTCTTTGCTGTAGGCGTGCTCCAGCGAGCGGATGCAGCCTTCAGCGCGGTCGTCGTCCAGCGTGTCCCAGCGGCAATCCTGCGAGAACGCCTGGGTGGTGCGAATACCCGCCGGACCGGCGCGGAACATCTTTTTCACCGCGTCGTCTTTGGTCAGCATCACATCGTATTGATCGAGCGATTCCGGCAGCGTCAGGCCGAGGACGTTTTTCACGTCGCGGTTCAGCAGCCCGGCGCGATCCAGCTCGCCCAGGATACCGATGACGCCACCGGCACGGTGCACGTCTTCCATGTGGTACTTCTGGGTACTCGGCGCGACTTTACACAGCTGCGGCACTTTGCGGGAGAGCTTGTCGATGTCGCTCATGGTGAAGTCGATTTCGGCTTCCTGCGCGGCGGCCAACAGGTGCAGAACGGTGTTGGTGGAGCCGCCCATGGCGATATCCAGCGTCATGGCGTTTTCGAACGCCGCTTTACTGGCGATATTGCGCGGCAGCGCGCTGGCATCGTCCTGCTCGTAGTAGCGTTTGGTCAGCTCAACGATACGTTTACCGGCGTTGAGGAACAGCTGCTTACGGTCGGCGTGGGTCGCCAGCAGCGAGCCGTTGCCCGGCTGAGAAAGGCCCAGCGCTTCGGTCAGGCAGTTCATGGAGTTGGCCGTGAACATGCCGGAACAGGAGCCGCAGGTCGGGCACGCGGAGCGTTCCACCTGATCGCTCTGCTCGTCAGAGACTTTCGGGTCTGCGCCCTGGATCATCGCATCGACCAGGTCGAGCTTGATGATTTTGTCGGAGAGCTTGGTTTTACCCGCCTCCATCGGACCACCGGAGACGAAGATCACCGGAATGTTCAGGCGCAGGGAGGCCATCAGCATCCCCGGGGTGATTTTGTCGCAGTTGGAGATACAGACCATCGCATCGGCGCAATGGGCATTGACCATATACTCCACCGAGTCGGCGATCAGCTCGCGCGACGGCAGTGAATAGAGCATTCCCCCGTGGCCCATTGCGATACCGTCATCCACCGCAATGGTGTTGAACTCTTTCGCCACGCCGCCGGAGGCTTCGATTTGCTCGGCAACCAGCTTACCGAGATCGCGCAGATGCACGTGGCCCGGTACAAACTGGGTGAAGGAGTTCACCACGGCGATAATTGGCTTGCCAAAATCGGCGTCGGTCATTCCGGTGGCGCGCCACAATGCGCGGGCACCCGCCATGTTACGGCCGTGGGTGGTGGTGGCTGAACGATACTTAGGCATGCTTTATTGACTCCCGTCTGACTATTTAATGGGACGGTGCGTGCCGTCCCACATTTATATTTAGTGATTAACCTGATCCAACCAGCCGTATTTGTCTTCTGTTTCGCCGGTGAAGAGGCCGAAGAAGGCTTGCTGGATGCGTTTGGTCACCGGACCACAGCGGCCTTCACCCACCTGGATACCGTCGACGCTGCGAACCGGCGTGATTTCAGCCGCGGTACCGGACATGAACACTTCGTCTGCCAGGTAGAGGGATTCGCGGGACAGCACCTGCTCACGCACTTCGATACCCAGATCTTTCGCCAGCTTGATGATGGCGTCGCGGGTGATGCCCGGCAGCGCGGAAGAGGTGAACGGCGGGGTAAACAGAATGCCGTCTTTTACTTCAAACAGGTTTTCGCCCGCGCCTTCTGAGATGTAGCCGTTCACGTCGAGGGCGATGCCTTCCTGATAGCCGTGGCGGCGCGCTTCGCTGCCGACCAGCAGTGAGGAGAGGTAGTTACCGCCCGCTTTAGCGGCGGTCGGGATGGTGTTTGGCGCCACGCGGTTCCAGGAAGAAACCATTGCGTCGATCCCCTGATCCAGTGCTTCTGCGCCCAGGTAGGCGCCCCACGGGAACGCAGCAATGATCACATCAGTGTTGTAACCGGCCGGCGGGTTCACGCCCATGCCCACATCACCCACGAAGACCAGCGGACGAATATAGGCGCTGGTCAGTTTATTCTGGCGAATCACTTCGCGGCAGGCTTCCATCAGCTCATCAACGCTTTGAGAGACCGGGAAACGATAAATTTTGGCTGAGTCATGCAGACGCTGCATGTGTTCGCGATGGCGGAACACCACTGGCCCTTTGTGAGAATCGTAGCAACGGATGCCTTCAAACACGGAGGTACCGTAGTGCAGCGCGTGGGACATCACGTGAACTTTCGCGTCTTCCCAGCGAACCATCTCCCCATTGAACCAAATGTAATCAGCTTTTTTTGTCGTCATTTTTTCGTCCTGTCACGCTTAAGCGCGGATTTGTTGTGATGTGGTTGTGCTCTGGCAGATGGCAACATGGGCAACGTCTACCAGCTTTGATAACTGACTAAACAGTAAGTCGACCGGCCGCGGGCTGGCAACGGTTAATTCGATACTGATGTTCTGCGCGTCGGTGGCCGTTTCCATATTCATAGAGCAAATCTGAAAGCCACGGTGACGGACCACGCGCAATACGCGTTCTAACGTTTCCGGGTTGAAGCGAGCCTGCACGGCGACCTGATGTTGCATCATGATAATTTCTCCAGCATTTGTGAGTTACTGGCACCGGGCGGTACCAACGGCCAGACATTCTCAAGCTCGTCGATTGAGACATGAAGCAGGTATGGCCCTTCGCTTGACAGCATGGTGTCGAGTGCCGCTTCAACCTGGTCTTTACGGGTGATGTGCTGGCCAGGAATGCCGAAGGCGCTGGCCAGGGTGAGGAAATCGGGGTTATCGGTCAGGGTTGTCTCGCTGTAACGCTCCTGGAAGAACAGCTGCTGCCACTGGCGAACCATCCCTAAACGCTGGTTATCGAGCAACACGATCTTCAGCGGTAACTGCTTGCGCTTCACGGTGCCGAGCTCCTGAACGTTCATCATGAAGGAGCCGTCACCGGAGATACAGATCACGGTATCGTTCGGGCGGGCCACCTGTGCGCCTACGGCTGCCGGCAGGCCAAAGCCCATTGTGCCTAAGCCGCTGGAGGTGATGAAGTTCTCCGGGCGGGTGTAGGTCATGTGCTGGGCTGACCACATCTGATGCTGGCCCACATCCGTCGTCACCACGCTGTCGGCGGGTTTACGGTCGGACAACTGCTTCAACAGCAGCGGCGCGTAGATGGCATCGCCTGGGTGATCGTAACGCCAGGCATGCTCAGCGCGCATATCTGCGGTGTGCTGACGCCATGCGTTGATATCCAGCGGCTGCTCCAGCGCCGGTAACAGCGCGTTAAGATCGCCCTGCAACGCCACGTGCGCCTGACGCAGTTTGTTCATCTCCGCCGGATCGATATCCATATGGATCACTTTGGCATTCGGCGCGAAGGTATTCAGCTTGCCGGTGACGCGGTCGTCGAAACGGGCGCCTGCGACGATAAGCAAGTCGCACTCCTGCACCGCCAGGTTTGCCGCTTTAGTACCGTGCATTCCCAGCATGCCGAGGTAATACGGGTAGTCCGCGTCGACTGCGCCCAGGCCTTTCAGGGTGCAGGTAGCGGGCATTTGCGTGGTCGAAATGAACGCGCGAAGCGCCGGAACAGCCTGCGCCATACCCACCCCGCCGCCGACGTACAGCATCGGCTGCTTCGCCTGCGCCATCATCTGACGCGCCTCTTCAACGTCTGCATGCGGAAACGCATCGTCGCTTTTCACGGTGGAGAAATGCGGCTCCAGATCGCCAGGTGCAACCTGGATATCTTTCGGGATATCCACCAGAACCGGGCCAGGACGGCCAGAGCTGGCAACCTCGAACGCTTCGGCCATCACGCGCGGCAGCTCTTCGAGGGACTGGACGAGGAAGCTATGTTTGGTGCAGGCCAGCGATAAACCGAGCACGTCCACTTCCTGGAAGGCATCGGTGCCGATGAACGGTGAGGCCACCTGGCCGGTGATCGCCACCACGGGAACGGAATCGAGCAGTGCGTCAGCGAGGCCGGTGATCAGGTTCGTTGCACCAGGACCCGAGGTTGCCATACAGACGCCGGTTTTACCGGTCGCGCGGGCATAGCCGATGGCGGCCATCGCTGCGCCCTGCTCGTGCCGGCACAAGAGGTGTTCCACGCCGCCGTCATACAGTGCATCGTAAATCGGCATAATTGCGCCACCCGGATAACCGAATACGGTTTCAACTCCCTGCGCGCGCAACGCATGTACTACCCATTGTGCCCCATTCATAGTCAGTTCCCCGTCATAAATCTGGAGAAACAGAATTTTGTGCTAGTCGTCATTCTCTGCTCCTCATTTAAGTTTTTTAGTCATAAAAAAACCCCCGGACCTTTCGGTGCGGGGGTCTTAGTTCGTTAAGGCTTGATTCTTAAGCCTTTCCTCGTCCAAGTGCAGCCCCGCACGGTGGGATAATAATCACCACCACGCTAATCACGACCAGGCTAATCACTCGTAGAAGGGCTGTCATTTTCAGTTCTTTTTGCATCTTGTTCGAAGGAATACCTAAAGAGTTACCACAGATATTTCATCTGACACAAGATTTTTTTATGACCCATTTCTTTAGCATGCGAACTATTTCTTTGAAAAGCGTTGTTTTATATAGGGAAAAAATAGAAATGAAGATTTTTCATTTTTTTCCTGATTCTTCAGGCAGGGCGAGCATGATTTCTTTTTTGCGAGGCGGCTTCCGCCAGCATGTAACGTTTACATTTTGCTGCTAAAAAGCATGAACGCGCGTCGTAAATCAGCGATTTAACGCTAAACAGAAAAACGCGAGACTGGCATAGTCACCGCCAAGGAGGGCTTATGTCACTGTCAGTTGTTTATACACGCGCGGCTATCGGAGTGAAGGCCCCGCTCATCTCTGTAGAGGTTCATTTAAGCAATGGCCTGCCCGGATTGACGCTGGTCGGCTTACCGGAAACCACCGTTAAAGAGGCGAGGGATCGCGTGCGCAGCGCCATTATCAATAGCGGTTATGCTTTTCCCGCGAAGAAGATCACCATCAACCTGGCGCCCGCCGATTTGCCAAAGGAGGGTGGGCGATATGATTTACCTATTGCTATAGCGCTTCTCGCGGCTTCTGAACAGCTCAACACGACAGGGCTAAGCTCATGCGAGTTCGTGGGTGAATTAGCGCTTACAGGCGCGTTAAGGGGCGTTCCCGGTGCAATATCGGGTGCGCTTGAAGCCATACGTGCGGGAAGACAAATCATTGTAGCCAATGAAAACGCCTCTGAAGTAAGCCTTATCGCCGAAAAGGGATGCCTGATTGCGGGACATTTGCAGGAGGTTTGCGCCTGGCTGGAAGGCCGACACGAGCTTGCCGAACCGCAGGAGAAGGAGGAGGAGCCGCCAGATTCAACTGAGGATCTCAGCGATATTATGGGTCAGGACCAGGGTAAGCGGGCGTTAGAGATCACTGCCGCGGGCGGGCATAACCTGTTACTGATAGGTCCGCCAGGCACGGGGAAAACGATGCTGGCGAGCAGGTTGAACGGCCTCCTGCCACCCCTCAATAATCACGAAGCGCTGGAAAGCGCCGCGATATTTAGCCTGGTCAGTTCTACATCGTTGCATAAACAGTGGCGCCGCCGCCCTTTCCGCTCGCCGCACCACAGTGCGTCTCTTACCGCGATGGTGGGCGGAGGATCGATTCCCGGGCCGGGTGAAATCTCTCTGGCGCACAACGGCATTCTG
This sequence comes from Enterobacter cloacae complex sp. P24RS, assembly GCF_014982165.1. Classification (NCBI taxonomy): domain Bacteria; kingdom Pseudomonadati; phylum Pseudomonadota; class Gammaproteobacteria; order Enterobacterales; family Enterobacteriaceae; genus Enterobacter; species Enterobacter cloacae complex sp. P24RS. Next base: position 2,363 of record NZ_JADCKU010000022.1, on the reverse strand, counting down.
TTCCTGGATGAACTGCCTGAGTTTGAACGCCGCGTGCTGGATGCATTGCGGGAGCCGATTGAATCCGGCGAGATCCATCTCTCTCGTACACGCGCCAAAATAAGCTACCCTGCGCAGTTTCAGCTGGTCGCCGCGATGAACCCTAGCCCAACGGGCCATTATCAGGGAAACCATAACCGCTGTACGCCGGAGCAGACGCTGCGCTATCTGAGTAAGCTGTCAGGGCCCTTTCTCGACCGTTTTGATTTATCTCTGGAGATCCCCCTGCCACCGCCCGGTCTGTTGAGGCAAAGCGGTATCAAAGGCGAAAGCTCAGCAGCGGTACGCGAACGGGTTATTGCGGCACAGGCGCGGCAGTATGCTCGACAGAACAGGCTGAATGCCCGGCTGGATAACGCCGGGATCCGACAGTTTTGTTCTCTTAATGCTGAAGATGCAGGCTGGCTGGAAGAGACGCTGACGCGGTTTGGACTATCCATTCGCGCGTGGCAGCGTTTGTTGAAGGTCGCGCGCACCGTCGCGGACGTAGAAGGCTGCCCCGGAATTGAGAGGCGACATTTGCAGGAGGCATTAAGCTACCGTGCGATCGATCGGCTGCTGCTGCATCTGCAAAAAATGCTGGCGTAAAAAAGGGGCCGTAGCCCCTTCGCTTCTTAATCGTCAGACTCGGTGTAGTCTTCTGCACCTTCCATCTGCGGCTTACCGCCAGACAGCGTATGGAAACGCTTAGGACGCTTGATGCGAGCCATATACTTGATCCATACACGTTCTGCATCAGACTGCGGCTCACGCTCACCACGGCAAACAGAGACAAACTGTTTTTCATCTTCGGTTGCCGGTTCACGTTTACCCAGATCCAGCTCGTTGAAGGCATAACCATGGCGCTCAAGAAGTTGAGCTTCTTTGATAGTGAAATCGCCGTGACGAGAGAACCCGCGCGGATAATGTTTATTGTCGAAAAAACGATTAGTCGTCGTAAAGCTTTCCGCCATCCTACACGCTCCTAATTCTTTGGCCGAGCTATTTATGGCGCGGAGTATTAGTTACGCTTGACAGAGTGTAAAACAAAACATTTAAATCATAACGACAAATAATTTTGTGGAGAAAGATGTGGATACGGAATTGCTAAAAACTTTCCTCGAAGTGAGCAGAACGCGACACTTTGGGCGAGCAGCTGAAGCCCTCTACCTGACGCAGTCAGCAGTCAGTTTTCGTATTCGACAACTGGAAAATCAATTGGGTGTGAACCTTTTTACCCGTCATCGCAACAATATCCGCTTAACGCCAGCCGGTGAAAAACTGCTGCCGTATGCAGAAACCTTGATGAATACCTGGCAGGCGGCGCGAAAGGAGGTTGCGCACACTTCCCGGCACAATGAATTCTCGATCGGTGCCAGCGCATCACTGTGGGAATGCATGCTCAGCCAGTGGCTTATGCGGCTATATCGTACACATAATCATCTGCAATTTGAGGCGAGGATTGCGCAACGTCAGTCGCTGGTTAAGCAACTCCATGAACGTCAGCTGGACCTGCTGATCACCACAGAAGCCCCCAAGATGGACGAATTTAGCAGCCAGATTGTTGGACAGTTCAGTCTGGCGCTCTATGCATCTGAGCCTGCAATGATGAAGGCCGACCTTAATTATTTACGCCTGGAATGGGGACCTGACTTTCAGCAGCATGAGACGGGGTTAATTGCCAGCGATGATATCCCGCAGCTCACGACAAGCTCTGCGGAGATCGCCTGCCAGCAACTTCCCGCACTGAAGGGTTGCACGTGGCTACCTGTTCGCTGGGCGGATAATAAATCTGCACTCCACGTTGTTACCGATTCGACGACGCTCTCCAGGCCGCTGTATGCCATTTGGCTGCAAAACAGCGACAAGCAATCGCAGATAAAAGATCTGTTAAAAACCAGCATACTGGATTAACGCAAAAGCCTGCGGAGACGCAGGCTGCTTAGTCTTCAGAAGGGATTTCAGCCGTTTTGCAGGCAAAAAAAATCCTTTGCCGAAGCAAAGGATTCTATATGGCAGGGGCGGAGAGACTCGAACTCGCGACACCCGGTTTTGGAGACCGGTGCTCTACCAACTGAGCTACGCCCCTAAAGTTTTTTGCCATTAAGCCTGCCGGGAGGGCAGGCTTAATGTCTTAATAAGTGGCGGAACGGACGGGACTCGAACCCGCGACCCCCTGCGTGACAGGCAGGTATTCTAACCGACTGAACTACCGCTCCACCGAATACTTCTGTAACCACCGGATTAATGCACCGGCTCACTACTTAATTTGATGCCTGGCAGTTCCCTACTCTCACATGGGGAGACCCCACACTACCATCGGCGCTACGGCGTTTCACTTCTGA
>NZ_JADCKU010000021.1:0-68907 GCF_014982165.1 Enterobacter cloacae complex sp. P24RS | reverse complement strand
CAGAGTGTGCTCCGGATAGACTAAAAGTGTTACCTATGTTCCCGGTCTGATCTGTCACCTATGTATCCGGTCATACAACAGCGCCACCGGGCACAAAAAAACCGGCTCAACGCCGGTTTTTTTATTACCACAGCATCAGAACTGGTAGGTCAAGCCCAGCGCAACGATATCATCGCTGCTTACGCCCAGTTTATTATCGTCATCGATCTGGTTGATTTTATAATCAACAAACGCAGACATATTTTTGTTGAAATAATATGTCGCACCGACGTCGATGTATTTCACGATATCTTCATCGCCGATACCTTCGATATCTTTGCCCTTAGACTGCACGTAGCCCAGAGATGGACGCAGACCAAAGTCAAATTGATATTGCGCGGCCACTTCGAAGTTTTGCGCTTTATTCGCAAAACCGCCGGAAATAGGGGCCATGTTGCGGGTTTCGGAATAGATAGCAGCCAGGTAAATATCGTTGGCATCGTATTTCAGACCGGTCGCCCAGCCTTCTGCTTTTTTACCTTCGCCGCGCGCCTGAAGGTTTTGCTCGTTGGTGCGATCGGAGCTGGCATATGCACCAATCACAGAGAAATCGCTGCCGCCAAAGTCATAGCTCAGAGAGGTACCGAAGCCGTCTCCGTTTTGTTTCTTCACGTCGCGGTTTTCATTTTTGCCCTGGTATTGCAGGGTCATATTCAGACCGTCAACCATACCAAAGAAGTCGGTATTGCGGTAGGTAGCCAGGCCGGAGGCGCGTTTAGTCATGAAGTTATCGGTCTGTGCCAGGCCGTCACCGCCGAACTCAGGGAACATATCGGTGTAGGCGGCGACGTCATACAGCGCGCCCAGGTTACGACCGTAATCCAGAGAGCCGAAGTCTTTCAGTTTCAAGCCAGCAAATGCCAGACGTGTTTTTTGAGAAGAATCGCTTTCTGCTTTGTTACCCGCGAATTCTGCTTCCCAACGTCCGTAGCCCGTCAGCTGATCGTTAATCTGCGTTTCACCTTTAAAGCCGAAACGAACGTAAGTCTGGTCACCATCTTTAGCGTCATCATCACTGATGTAGTGCATTGCTTTTACTTTGCCGTACACGTCCAGTTTATTACCGTTTTTATTATAAACTTCTGCTGCGTGAACAGATGCGGAAGCAACTACGCCCATTACCACTAATGCCAGAGTGCTCTTTTTCATTTTCAATCCTGATTTTATACAAACGCGCTAATATTCGCTGAGCAATAAGATTCAACTTATTACCCCGTGAAAAACAGGAAGGGTTTTATCGTCCGTGGGTGAAACTTTTATGACAAAGTAAGAATATGTCTAAAAAAGTATGTTTTAATTTTTCGGTAATAAAATTGTCAAAATCTGCCGCTACGCTTCCTGATCCCGCGCAACAAAGTGACGGGTGATGTGCTAAGGCAGTTGGCAACGGGGCTGACACCTGTTAAAACGTCTGACTGACATCATTTTCCCTTATTGTTGAACGGCAGAGAATCATGAGTGACAGCCAGACGCTGGTGGTAAAACTCGGTACCAGTGTGTTAACGGGCGGATCGCGCCGCCTGAATCGTGCCCATATTGTTGAGCTTGTACGTCAGTGTGCTCAGTTGCATGCCGCAGGGCATCGTATTGTGATTGTGACCTCCGGGGCGATTGCCGCCGGGCGTGAACACCTGGGCTACCCCGAACTCCCCGCGACGATCGCCTCCAAACAGCTGCTGGCCGCCGTGGGACAAAGCCGACTCATCCAGCTCTGGGAACAACTGTTCTCCATCTACGGCATTCATGTGGGGCAGATGCTGCTGACGCGCGCGGATATGGAAGACAGAGAACGTTTCCTTAACGCCCGCGATACGCTGCGCGCGCTGCTGGATAACAATATCGTTCCGGTCATCAACGAAAACGACGCAGTGGCCACCGCTGAAATCAAAGTAGGCGATAACGATAACCTCTCTGCGCTGGCGGCGATATTGGCAGGGGCCGATAAGCTGCTACTTCTGACCGATCAGCAGGGGCTGTTTACCGCTGACCCGCGTTCCAATCCACAGGCAGAACTGATCAAAGACGTTCACGGCATTGATGACGCGCTGCGCGCCATCGCGGGTGACAGCGTTTCTGGGCTGGGCACCGGCGGTATGGGCACCAAGCTCCAGGCCGCGGACGTGGCGTGCCGGGCCGGTATCGACACCATTATTGCCGCAGGCAGCCGCCCTGGCGTCATTGGTGACGTGATGGAAGGCATCTCTGTGGGCACGCGCTTCCATGCCCAGGCCTCCCCGCTGGAAAACCGAAAACGCTGGATCTTTGGCGCGCCTCCGGCTGGCGAACTGACCGTGGATGAAGGCGCTACTGCCGCTATTCTGGAAAGAGGAAGCTCATTACTTCCAAAAGGAATTAAAAGCGTGACAGGTAACTTCTCGCGTGGTGAAGTGATCCGAATCCGTAACCTTGAAGGTCGCGACATCGCTCATGGCGTCAGTCGTTATAACAGCGACGCGCTGCGTCGGATTGCGGGTCACCACTCCCAGCAGATCGACGCCATCCTGGGTTATGAATATGGCCCGGTTGCTGTGCATCGCGACGACATGATTATTCGTTAAGGAGCCTGAACATGCTGGAACAAATGGGCGCAGCCGCGAAAGCCGCCTCTTATAAACTGGCGCTCCTTTCCAGTCGCGAGAAAAACCGCGTGCTGGAAAAAATCGCTGATTATCTGGAATCTCAGTCGCAGGAGATCCTGCTCGCTAACGAACAGGATCTGCTGGAAGCGCGCCGCAACGGCCTGAGCGAAGCGATGCTCGACCGCCTGGCGCTAACCCCGGCGCGTCTGAAAGGTATCGCCGACGACGTCCGTCAGGTGTGCAACCTCGCAGATCCGGTAGGGCAGGTGATTGACGGTGGCGTGCTCGACAGCGGGTTACGTCTGGAGCGTCGCCGTGTGCCGCTCGGCGTTATCGGCGTGATTTATGAAGCCCGTCCAAACGTGACGGTGGATGTCGCCTCCCTGTGCCTAAAAACCGGTAACGCCGCCATTCTGCGCGGCGGGAAAGAGACCTGGCGCACCAACGCCGCGACGGTCAACGTCATTCAGCAGGCGCTGGAAGAGTGCGGCATACCGGCGGGCGCCGTGCAGGCAATCGAAAGCCCCGATCGTGCGCTGGTAAACGAGATGCTGCGCATGGACAAATACATCGACATGCTGATCCCACGCGGCGGCGCGGGCCTGCATAAGCTGTGTCGTGAGCAGTCGACGATCCCGGTGATCACCGGCGGTATCGGCGTGTGCCATATCGTGGTGGATGACACCGCAGAAATCGCACCTGCGCTTAAGATTATCGTCAACGCCAAAACCCAGCGTCCAAGCACCTGTAATACGGTGGAAACGCTGCTGGTGCATCAGGGCATCGCCAGTACTTTCCTGCCTGCGCTGAGCAAGCAGATGGCAGATAGTGGCGTCACGCTGCATGCGGACGAGAAGGCTTTCGCCCTGCTGAAGGACGGCCCGGCGACGGTTGTTCCGGTTAACGCGGAGCAGTACGACGATGAGTATTTGTCGCTGGATCTGAACGTGAAGATGGTTGCAGATCTCGATGACGCCATTGCGCACATTCGTGAACACGGCACCCAGCATTCTGATGCGATCCTGACGCGCACCCTGCGCAATGCCGATCGTTTTGTGAATGAAGTGGATTCGTCTGCGGTTTACGTGAATGCCTCGACGCGCTTCACCGATGGCGGCCAGTTTGGTCTGGGCGCGGAGGTGGCTGTGAGCACTCAGAAGCTGCACGCCCGGGGGCCGATGGGGCTGGAAGCGCTGACCACCTACAAGTGGATCGGCTTCGGTGATGATACTATTCGTGCGTAAATAATCGCGGGTGATGCAAAAATAGCCGTTTGATTCAAAAGGGCATTGACGCATCACCCGGTTAGATCTACTCTTTTGCCCCGTGGTTACGCTCGTAACCGGCCTCTCAGGGCCGATATAGCTCAGTTGGTAGAGCAGCGCATTCGTAATGCGAAGGTCGTAGGTTCGACTCCTATTATCGGCACCATCTCATATCACATACTTACAAAAGATTTAAATAAACTACATTCTCCTCTTGTACTGTATTTGTGACATTGCGGTCAATAATCGCGCCAATTTTGCTAGCGAGCTTGGGGAGATGACCGGCGGAAAGGTGAGCGTATCACTGGACCATTTCGATTGACTCCCATCGAACTATTTCCTGCAACAATTCCAGATTGATGATGTTCGAGCGGCTTAAGCCAGTAGAAAGCGCAAACTCTACGACTGACTTAAGCGGCTCCGGACATTCATCATTCAACCTTCTCGCCTCATGAGGTTCAAGCCGTCTGAAACGTTTGTTCTTTGGTTGAGGAACTTTGAGGATTGAATCGGCACGGATCTAACAGACACCCGTAGTCATTTAAGATGACTTAAAGAGAGGTGCCCATGAGAGGTAGGCGTTATCCTGAAGACTTTTAAAATGAAGCGGTAAATTTCTTTACTGACTGAACGTCAGTAGCGTAACGGCCCACTAGCTAGCTAACGTAGCTACAGCGGGCATGGAGAGCGTAGTAGTTAGAGTAAGCCATTGAATACTTGAAATGTGATCCATATGTTAAATTTTCTTGAAAAAAATTAATTCTTGGTCATAATCTGCACACAAAATGTTAACATGTGTTTAATGCAATTATGGATCAACAAAGAGAATCCTGGCCAGATGCAATTCGCGCTCTTGCGTGTTTAATGGTTATCATCTTGCACAGTTCTGTGTGGTATGTGGTTTCATATGGAAAAATCCCACTTTCTGACTGGATGTCAGGGAATATAGTCGATTCGTTTGTAAGACCCTGTGTGCCGCTATTCTTTATGATTTCAGGTTATATTTTTCTTGGAGAAAAGAAAGTAAAAGCCAAGAATATATTACGAATTCTGTATTGTCTTTTATTTTATAGCGCGCTGTGCATAATTTATATGTTAGCTACCGACCGCTATAACCCGACAGAAAGAATATTAAATATACTTTCTAAGCCAGTATTTTATCACTTATGGTTTTTTTATACTTTAATTGGTTGCTACATACTTTTCTCTTTCCTTAAGGTTAGGGATGTTGGATGGTATATTGTTATAACTATATTATTGGTTGTGTTTGTTCTGTTAAATCCGTTCACTTCTAATTTATTTAAATTCGTCGGGATTAGATATTACGGAACTTTTCTTATAGATGGTGGATTTATCTATAATTTTATATATTGTGTGTTGGGGTATTTTTTTGGAAGAATGGACACAAGAAGAATTGGAGTTTTGACTCCAGTTGTAGGGTATCTTATTTTTTCAATGCTTACAGCATACTTTATTTATTTGCAAAGTGATAATTTCAATAGGTATGTTGGTAATTTTTACAGCGGAAGTTCTCCTTTCGTAATGGGCGCCTCGCTGTGTATTTTCATTTTCTTGAAAAACTATTACTCAGATCGTAGTGTAAATCCAGTCATAAAATTGATATCAGGTGCATCATTACCTATTTATGGTGTTCATGCCCTGGTTTTAGATTATTTTGTAATGAGAGGTTATCGATCTTTAGATAAACCAGTATTGGATATGTTTTTAATGTCAATTTCCGTTTTCTTATTATCTTTACTAATAGCATTTTCAATAAAGGCAGTTGATAGAAATAAACTGGTTTCATAACAAGATAAAATCCTGGGGGAGTTTGATTCCCCCATTTTATTTAAACACATATCTTTTAGTGCCATTTATCCATGTGATATTTATCCCTGTATGGTGGTAAATTTAATATCGATCATTAGAAACTACTGGTGGTATATTATTTGAATAAACTAGAAAAATTATTTTCTCGTCCGGCCTGGAAGGTCGGGTAGCTGATTATCGGATGATGACATTCTCCAGCACCAAAGCCTCGGATTGAGTTAAAAGGTATTTACGGGATGAATAATAACACCTGATTTTTGTAAGTGAATAGCCAGAGCTAAATATGTGAGTCCGTGAGGGATCACATATTTAGCTGGTTGAGCAAAGAGATCATTCCAGGCCGTACTTAATTTTACTGTCCACCTGAGGCTGTGGTTTGCTGAAAAGATACCCTTGCACCAGCTCGCACCCCAAAGCCTGAAGACGCTCAAGCTGCTCTTCGGTCTCAACACCCTCGGCAATAACACCCATGTTAAGGCTTTTAGCCATCCCGGTAATAAGCTTTACAATATTAAGCGCATCGTCTTGCGTAGATATCGGATTGACAAAAGATTTATCGATTTTGATTTTATCAAAATTCAGTTCACTGAGTCGTGAGAGCGATGAGTAACCCGTGCCAAAATCATCGATGGAAATTCTTACGCCCAATGAGCGTAGCTTTTTGAGAATGGTAATAGGATTATTTCTGTCGCTGAAGAGTGATGACTCTGTGACCTCTAACTCAAGACGGTTAGCCGGTAGCCCGGTCTCTGTCAGAACGGACTGCACCGTACTAATAAATGATTTGCTGCCCAACTGGACAGGCGAGACGTTTACGGAGATCCTCGCCGGAACCGCCCAGGAGACCGCTTCCCTACAGGCCAGTTTGAGTACGGTTTTGCCTATCTCGTTGATCATGCCCGTTTTTTCAGCAGCGAAAATAAAGCTATCAGGTGAGAGCATTCCTTTTACAGGATGCATCCAGCGAATCAGCGCTTCATAGCCGTAAATTTCCTTGCTGATGGAATTCACAATAGGCTGGTAATAAACAATAAACTCATTGTTCTCTATCGCCTTGGCCATATCGTTTTCAAGCGTTCTGCTCTCCTGCAACTTCTGAAGCATTCGCTGGCGGAAAACTTTAATCTGCTGTGAGCCTGCCTTTTTGGCCTCATAGAGCGCCAGATCGGCAAACTTATAAAGATAATCAGCGCGTCGTTCATTATCTGATAAAACAATGCCCACGCAGGTGGCAATTTTTATGAGCTGATTATTAATTGTGTAGGGCTTGCTGATATTCTCGCTGATTTCTCTTGCGCGCGAAACGGCTTCGCTTTCGGTTAATCCGCTGGCTAAAAAAGCAAACTCGTCTCCGCCTAAACGGTAAAAGGTGTCTGAAATACTGCTCATGGCAGTCAGTCGTCTGGATACCTGGCGTAACAGTAAGTCGCCAGCATCATGACCATAGGTGTCGTTGACCTCTTTGAACCGGTCTAAATCAAATAACATCACCGTGACGGGAATATGATTTTCCTCGGCCTCAAGATTAAGTCTGCTGAGATCATCCCAGAAGTAGAGGCGGTTTTTCATGCCGGTGAGGGAATCATGGTAAACGTCATACTCCAGTTTTGAATTCTGAACCTGTAGGGTCTCTTTGGATAACTGGAGTTCTTCTGCCAGACTTTCAACCTGCCTGTGCGCTTTCAGGATATTTTTATTTTGATAAATTGTTAAAAAGCCCAGAATAATACTCAGGATGATCAGCAGTAAAGAGAGAGCGGAGTAAATATAATACAGGATCTGTATTTTATGGTTGGTACTGTTAATCGTGCTAATATCTTTCGTTAACGCGCTTGATGATAGCTGGCTGAGCGGAGCGTCCAGTAAATGCATGGTATGCAGGTATGTTTTTACGTCCGAATGGCTCATTTTTTCGAGGTTACCATCCAGATAGGCAAGTATTTGATCGAGTCTTAACGCGAGGTCACGATGCGCCTGAACGTTTTTAACGTAATGCCCTAAATCCCCCTCCTTAAACAGATCGTTCTGGCTTAGCATAATTTCCAGGCGCATGCGGACCTGGTCTATCGTAACGTCATCGGAATCGGTTGCGTACAGACCTAGCCATGATTCAAAGCGATAATATTCGGATACCAGTTGGGCGACAGACCATGACTCCGTGTAATGAGTCAGTTTTTGGAGCTCCTGCTGTCGATCGTAAACCAGAAAAGCAATATATCCAGTCGTGATAAAAAGAGAAAAAATGATACCAACCAGTATCCTGTTCATTATGTTCTCCTGAACTGCTATTCAATCTTCATCTTGCTGACCTGCCATGCCGAGCGCGAGTAATATATTTGGTTATTTAATTCAGGAAGACTGTCATAAGGATATACGATGAATGCTGGGCCTTTATCGCGAATGCGCATATATTCGCCATTAACCTTTAAAGCGAGTATTGCATTGTATTTTTTGAAGTCGCTGAGCGGGATGGCTGTCGCGTAATCATTAAGCGCAATAACATTGACCACGTTACCCTTGGCACCCACATAATCCATGAGTTTACTCATCGGAACACCCTCAAACTTAGTGCGGCCATTGTACCAGGGGGATGATGTCTGGAAGCTCACCATGCCGAGTTTTTCAAGGCTGGCGATATCAAACACGGCTTTTCCACTTTCATTCGTGTTCTCGATATTACCGTAAATGGTTAAAATGGGTTTACCAGCAGGTTTTGGCAACTCAGCAGCCAGGGTGACGCTTTGCACTAAAAAGCAGCACAGCATTAGGATTAATCGCATTTCAGCCTCCACGTTTTATCATAAGTATAAGAATTATAATTTAGTTATCCTACTAGTTTATATATTTTCTCTCTCCCCAGGTTTATCCATCATGGGCAGGATGTAAAAACGCCACCCGTCGGGTGGCGCAGGGGTATTTCGCGATTATTTGGCTGAGCAAAAAAACGTTCACACGGGGAAAGATATAAATCAGAGTGTCAACAGGATGGATTGATGGTGCGCCGGTCCATACACTCGTTAGCCCGCCTCCAGCATCCCAAAGCTGACAATCCGCGAGCGCCCCAGCTCTTTCGCCCGGTAGAGCGCAACGTCCGCCGCGCGCAGCAGGTTATCGCCCTGGGCGTGCTGCGGATAGCTGGCGATCCCGATCGACACATCCACCGGGCCAATCTCCGAAAGCCCGTAGCGTAGCGAAAGGGCATGCACACCGTTGTAGATCTCCGTTGCGGCGGCGTGCGCTGCCTCCTCATCCGCACCGGTAAGAAGCGCGAGAAACTCTTCGCCACCGTAGCGGAAGGCCAGTCCGGTATCGTGCACCGTCCGTTGAATAATGGATGCCACGCTTTTGATCACCAGATCGCCAGCCTCATGACCAAAGCGGTCATTAATGCTCTTGAAGTGATCGATATCGATCATCAGGCAGCTTACCGGCTCCTCGTTACGCACGGCCTGTTTCATTTGAGTACGTAACGTATCTTCCAGATGGTGGCGATTACGCAGCCCCGTCAGGGGATCGAACAGGGCTTTTTCCAGCAGCGCATCGCGCAGCCGCTGGTTGGCCAGCGCCAGTCCCAACGCCTCGGCCATCAGTTCCAGATAGGCGCGGGACGGCGCGGTTTCAGGCGTGATGTTCTGGAATGAGAGCAATCCAATCGCCTCGCCCTGAGCAATTAAGGGTACACACAGCGATTGCTGTGCCTGTGATTCAGGCAGATGATAACAGCCGATATCCGGCTCGCCGTTCACCGGCGGATGGCTTTGACCACGCCGGACGGCCCAGCATTCGTCAGGATGGAACGGCTTTTTATCCCCTTCGGGCGACAGCCATTCGGCCGCACAGCGCATCTGCCAGGGATCGCGTTCCAGAATATACAGACGCCCGGAAACGCCCGGTGCGATATTGGGCGCAAACAGCTCCGCCACGTTCATCACGTCGGCAAAGTTTTCACAGCCCTGCAACCGCTGGGTCATTCGCGCCAGCAGTTCGCGGATGGCCCAGTCAGCATCGCGCTCTTTTTCCAGCCGCTGCCTTGCCAGACCGTTCTCGCGGAAGATACGGATGGCCTGCGCCATATCGCCGATTTCATCAACCTGGGTAAAGTTCGGCGTTTCGACGGCGTAATCCTGCGATGCCAGACGGTGCACCACGTCACTCAGACGCACCACCGGACGGAGTACGCGGCGCTTGAGGATAAAGCCCATCACAAACAAGAAGAGCAGGGCAGTCAGGCCGACCATCACCTCCGAGGCAGTTCGAAGCGTTTTGGATGTTTTGGTTGCGGCCTGCACGTCGGCAATAATGCGCTTGTCCAGCAGCATGCGAAAGCGTTCGATATTGTTGTGTGCCCATTCGAGTTCCCGCTCATAGCTCTTACCAAAAAGCAGCGTAACGGCCTGCTGTTCCTCGCCCCGGGCGATGCCGTCAATGGCTGACTGCTGTTCATCCTGGAGTTCGTCTACAATTTTCAGTCCGTCGTACAGCAGCGCCAGCTCTTCACCCGATGCCCCGGTGTTTTTGAGCTGTCGCAGCGTGTGTTCAATATTTTTTAGCTCGGCTTCTTTCGCCTGATATTTCTCAAGCACCTCGGGCTCTTTTTGGATGACGTAAAGTCGCGCCAGATCGGAGAGCATCCAGGTGTCTGTCTCGATCTCCTCCGTCAGCTGATCGAAGACCTGGCGTTGTTTAACGGCTTCACGTTCGATGTTATCGGCATGGGAAGCCATCAGCATGACGATGCCGGAGGCAATGGTCAGGCACACCGTGACGCCATAAGCCCAGTTTGTGATCGTGGCGATTCGCACCTGTTGGTTTCCTCTGCGACAAAAATGAAAGAGCGTTCATTCAGATTATAGAAAACCGCTAATTTATGGCGAAAAAAAAGGCGACCTGGGGCCGCCTTTCAGAACGTCTGCTTTAGAGATCCGGAGGGTTTCTTCCCTCTTCGATAAAGTCTGCGTCAAGCTCCTCGGCATTGCCTTCGTGATCGCGCCCGGAGAAGAGGTTCCAGCAGGCGATAAACAGGGCGGCAATCAGCGGCCCAATCACAAAGCCGTTAATCCCGTACAGCTCCATACCGCCCAGCGTGGTGATCAAAATCAGGTAGTCCGGCATTTTGGTGTCTTTGCCCACCAGCAGCGGACGCAACAGGTTGTCCACCAGCCCGACGATAATGACGAAGAAGCCCACAATGAACAGGCCCTGCCACAGCTGGTGGGTGGCAAACAGGAAGATGGCGGCGGGAACCCAGACGATGGCCGACCCGACGGCAGGCACCAGAGAGAGGAATGCCATCAGCGCGCCCCACAGTACGCTGCCGTCAATGCCCACGATGGCAAAGGCGATACCGCCGAGCGTACCCTGAACCACCGCCACGACCGCCGTGCCTTTTACCGTGGCGCGCGACACGCCGACAAACTTAGCGAACAGGTGCTGTTTGGCGAAGTCAGACAGCGGCAGCGAGTCGAGGATCTGGCGCACCAGATACGGCCCGTCCTTCAGCAGGAAAAACAGCAGATAGAGCATTATGCCGAAGCTAATAGCAAAGCCGAATGTCCCTTTACCAATCAGGAACGCGCTGCCCGCCAGATACTGTCCGCCCTGTAACGCGACATCGGAAAGTTTTTTCTGGATCTGCGCGGCGTTGGTGAGGTTGTGATCCGCCAGGAAGCCGCTGGCCCAGTCCGGCAGGCGGTTGAAGATACCGGCGATCACTTCCGGGAACTGCGTATTGTTCTGTTGCAGCTTGGTGTAAACCATGTTCAGTTCCACCGCGAGCGATGAAAGGATCACCATCAACGGAATAAACACAATCAGGCAGATAATGCCGAGAGTGAGGAGTGAAGCCAGCCCGTTGCGATCGCCCAGCGCGGTACGCAGTTTGTTTTTCACCGGGTTGAAAATGATGGTCAGGATCGCGGCCCACAGAATCGCCGAGAAATAGGGAGACAGCACGTCAAAGAAGGCCCAGGTAACAAGGGCCAGGATAAGAATAAAGAAACCTTTGGTCAGTCCGTTAAAGCGCATAGTAAGTCCTGGTGAAGAAGAAACTGTGTCGACTATAGAACTGATTTAGGGATTTACCAATAATTGCGCTGAAGTCGCGGCGGGTGGCTTTTTGTTAACAATCGCGGTATAACACCTCTTCTTTGGATGTTTAGATGTCCATACGTTTAGAAGGTAACATGCAAACACAACAAGAAAACGGGCAGCTTAAGCGCACCATGAAAACCCGCCACCTGATTATGCTCTCGCTGGGTGGCGTTATCGGCACAGGGTTATTCTTTAATACCGGATACATTATTTCGACAACCGGTGCGGCAGGCACGCTGCTGGCGTACCTGATCGGTGCGCTGGTGGTCTGGCTGGTGATGCAGTGTCTGGGCGAACTTTCCGTGGCGATGCCGGAAACCGGCGCGTTTCACGTCTATGCCGCCCGCTATCTCGGCCCGGCGACGGGGTATACCGTGGCGTGGCTCTACTGGCTCACCTGGACGGTGGCGCTGGGATCGAGCTTTACCGCAGCCGGGTTCTGCATGCAGTACTGGTTCCCGCAGGTTCCCGTCTGGACGTGGTGCGTGGTCTTTTGCGCGGTGATTTTTGGCCTTAACGTGATTTCCACGTGCTTTTTTGCCGAAGGGGAATTCTGGTTCTCGCTGGTGAAAGTTATCACTATCGTCGCCTTTATTATTCTTGGTGGCGCGGCCATCTTTGGCTTTATCCCGATGGCGGACGGCTCTGCCGCGCCGGGGCTGAGCAACATTACCGCCGAAGGCTGGTTCCCGCACGGCGGTCTGCCGATCCTGATGACCATGGTGGCGGTCAACTTTGCCTTCTCCGGGACGGAACTTATCGGCATCGCGGCAGGGGAGACGGAAAATCCGCACAAGGTCATTCCGGTTGCTATTCGCACCACCATCGCGCGGCTCATCATCTTCTTTATCGGCACCGTGTTTGTGCTGGCGGCGCTGATCCCCATGCAGCAGGCCGGCGTGGAGAAAAGCCCGTTCGTGCTGGTGTTTGAAAAGGTCGGCATTCCCTATGCGGCCGATATCTTTAACTTCGTGATCCTGACGGCGATCCTCTCGGCGGCGAACTCGGGCCTGTACGCCTCTGGCCGTATGCTGTGGTCTCTGTCTAACGAGAAAACGCTGCCGCGCTGCTTTGCCCGCGTCAACAAAAACGGCGTGCCGCTGACGGCGCTCTCCGTGTCCATGCTGGGCGGCGTGCTGGCGCTGTTCTCCAGCGTGGTCGCGCCGGATACGGTGTTTGTGGCCCTGTCAGCCATTTCCGGTTTTGCGGTGGTGGCGGTGTGGATCAGCATCTGTGCGTCGCACTTCGTGTTTCGTCGCCGTCACGTGCAGTCCGGCCAGCCGCTATCCGCATTGCAGTATCGCGCGCCATGGTATCCGCTGGTGCCCGTGCTCGGCTTTATTCTTTGCCTGGTCGCTTGCGTCGGTCTGTGGTTTGACCCCACCCAGCGTATTGCCCTTTATTGCGGGCTTCCGTTTGTCGCCCTGTGTTATGGTGCGTACTACCTGACCCGAACTCTGACTACGCAGGAGCCTGAACATGTCGCAGAATAATCCGCTTACCGCCCTCCTTGAAAAACAGCCGTTTGTGGTGCTCGATGGGGCGATGGCAACGGAGCTGGAAGCGCGCGGTTGTAACCTTGCCGATAGCCTCTGGTCGGCCAAAGTGCTGATGGAAAACCCTGAACTGATCCGCGACGTGCACCTCGACTACTACCGCGCGGGTGCACAGGTGGCGATCACCGCTAGCTATCAGGCGACACCCGCAGGCTTTGCCGCTCGCGGGCTGGACGAAGCGCAATCCCGGGCGCTGATCGGCAAAAGCGTAGAGCTGGCGCGTAAGGCGCGCGAGGCGTATCTGGCGGAGAACCCACAGGCGGGCACGCTGCTGGTGGCGGGTTCCGTGGGGCCGTACGGCGCGTATCTGGCCGATGGTTCCGAGTATCGCGGCGACTACGTGCGTAGCGCTGAAGCATTTACCGCCTTCCACCGCCCCCGCGTGGAGGCGCTGCTGGATGCGGGCGCGGATCTCCTGGCCTGTGAAACGCTGCCTTCGTTCCCGGAAATCAGGGCGCTGGCCGCGTTGCTGACGGCGTATCCGCGCGCCCGGGCATGGTTCTCATTTACCCTGCGTGACAGCGAGCACCTGAGCGACGGAACGCCGCTGCGGGATGTCGTTTCTGCGCTGGAAAGCTACCCGCAGGTTGTCGCGCTGGGGATTAACTGTATCGCGCTGGAAAACACCACGGCGGCGCTGACGCATCTGCACAGCCTGACGTCGCTGCCGCTGGTCGTCTATCCGAACTCCGGGGAGCATTACGATGCGGTGAGCAAAACGTGGCATCACCATGGTGAAGCCTGCGAAACGCTGGCGGGGTATTTACCGCAGTGGCTGGCGGCGGGCGCGAAATTAATCGGCGGATGCTGCCGGACCACGCCGAAAGATATTGCTGCGCTGACGGTTCAGTGCTGAGGTCTTTGCCGGGTGGCGGCTGCGCCTTACCCGGCCTACAAATTGCACGAACCGTAGGCCGGGTAAGCGCAGCGCCACCCGGCACAAACCAACCGCACAAAATTCACTATCCTTTCCCGCTTTTTTTCTAAAAACGAATCGTCATTAGCGATGCTTTTTTATTCCTTTATCAAAATTCTCTCGCCGGAAATACTGCCCTTATAACAACAAGGGGAGCAGAGAGTATGGCTATTTCATCGCGGATCACATTACTCGGCGCGCTGGCGCTGTGGGCATTTCAGGCGCAGGCGGTGGACGTCACCGTGGCGTATCAGACTTCCGCGGAACCGGCGAAAGTCGCGCAGGCGGATAACACCTTCGCCAAAGAGAGCGGGGCAAAAGTCGACTGGCGCAAGTTCGACAGCGGCGCGGCGATTGTGCGGGCGTTAGCCTCGGGCGACGTGCAGATTGGCAACCTGGGCTCCAGCCCGCTGGCCGTTGCCGCCAGCCAGCAGGTACCGATTGAAGTCTTCCTGCTGGCGTCGCAGCTCGGAAATTCCGAAGCGCTGGTGGTGAAGAAAACCATCACGAAACCGGAAGAGTTGATTGGCAAGCGCATCGCGGTGCCGTTTATCTCCACCACGCATTACAGCCTGCTGGCCGCGCTGAAACACTGGGGCATCAAGCCGGGGCAGGTGCAGATCATTAACCTGCAACCACCGGCGATTATCGCAGCCTGGCAGCGTGGCGACATCGACGGGGCCTACGTCTGGGCGCCCGCCGTCAACGAGCTGGAAAAAGACGGCACCGTGCTGACCGACTCCGAAAAAGTGGGGCAATGGGGTGCGCCAACCCTTGATGTCTGGGTAGTGCGTAAGGACTTTGCCAAAAAACACCCTGAAGTGGTGAAAGCCTTCGCCAGAAGCGCCATCGACGCCCAGCAGCCGTACATCAATAACCCCGATGAATGGCTGAAACAGCCCGCCAACCTGGAGAAACTCTCACGACTGAGCGGCGTGCCGGAAGCAGACGTGCCGGGGCTGGTGAAGGGCAACACCTATCTGACGCCGGCTCAGCAGGCCCAGCAGCTGAACGGGCCGGTGAGCAAAGCGATTGTCGACACCGCAACGTTCCTGAAAGAGCAGGGCAAAGTGCCTGCGGTGGCGGCGGATTACAGCCAGTTCGTGACCGATCGCTTTGTGAAGTAAGGAGGCTGCGATGCTGAACATTACAAACCTGTCTGCCGATTACGGCGGCAAACCCGTCCTGGAAGAGATCAACCTGACGCTGGACAGCGGTGAACTGCTGGTCGTGCTGGGGCCGTCCGGCTGCGGGAAAACCACGCTGCTGAACCTGATCGCCGGGTTTGTACCGTATCAGCACGGCACCATCCACCTGGAAGGGAAACGGGTCACGGGGCCGGGCGCAGAGCGCGGCGTGGTCTTTCAGAACGAAGGGCTACTGCCGTGGCGAAACGTACAGGAAAACGTTGCGTTTGGTTTGCAACTGGCTGGCGTGGCGCGTGAACAGCGCCTGAGTACGGCGCGCGACATGCTAAAAAAAGTCGGGCTGGAGGGGGCTGAAAAACGTTTTATCTGGCAGCTTTCGGGCGGGCAGCGTCAGCGCGTTGGGATCGCCCGTGCGCTGGCGGCCAATCCACAGCTGCTGCTGCTGGACGAACCTTTCGGGGCGCTTGACGCCTTCACCCGAGAGCAGATGCAAACCCTGCTGCTGCGCCTGTGGCATGAAACCGGCAAGCAGGTGCTGTTAATTACCCACGATATCGAAGAGGCCGTGTTTATGGCGACGGAGCTGGTGCTGCTCTCTCCGGGGCCGGGGCGCGTGCTGGAGCGCCTGCCGCTTGAGTTTGCCCGACGCTATGTTGCGGGAGAACCGGTGCGCAGCATTAAATCCGACCCGCTGTTTATCGAAAAACGGGAATACATCCTGAGCCGCGTGTTTGAGCAGCGTGAGGCCTTCTCATGAGCATTGTCTTCAGTGAAAAACCGCGGCGGGCGCGCCTCGCCTTACGCTGGCCGTTCTCTCGCCGCATCGCCTTAAGCGTCGGCACGCTGGCGGTGTTGCTGGCGGTATGGTGGACGGTTGCCGCTCAGCAGTGGATCAGTCCGCTGTTTCTGCCGCCGCCAGGCCAGGTTCTGGAAAAATTGATGACCATCGCCGGGCCGCAGGGCTTTATGGATGCCACCCTCTGGCAGCATTTAGGCGCCAGCCTGGCGCGTATTCTGGTGGCGCTGCTGGCGGCGGTGATGATTGGCGTACCGGTGGGGATCGCGATGGGGCTGAGCCCGACCGTGCGCGGCATTCTCGATCCGCTGATAGAGCTTTACCGGCCCGTTCCGCCGCTGGCTTACCTGCCCCTGATGGTGATCTGGTTTGGCATCGGCGAGACGTCAAAGATCTTACTGATCTACCTGGCGATTTTTGCGCCGGTCGCGATGTCGGCCCTGGCTGGCGTAAAAAGTGCGCAACAGGTACGCATACGCGCGGCGCAGTCGCTCGGTGCCAGCCGCGCGCAGGTGCTGCTGTTCGTTATTTTACCGGGCGCGCTGCCGGAGATATTGACCGGGCTGCGCATTGGCCTTGGGGTGGGCTGGTCTACGCTGGTGGCGGCAGAGCTGATTGCCGCCACGCGCGGGCTTGGATTTATGGTGCAGTCGGCGGGAGAGTTCCTGGCGACTGACGTGGTACTGGCAGGGATCGCGGTGATCGCCGCGATCGCCTTTGGATTAGAACTGGGACTGCGCGCGCTACAGCGTCGCCTGACGCCCTGGCATGGAGAAATACAATGAGTGAACGTCTGACGATTACCCCGCTGGGGCCGTACATTGGCGCGCAGGTGTCGGGCCTGGACGTAACCCGTCCGCTGAGCGATAACCAGTTTGAGCAGCTGTACCACGCGGTGCTGCGCCATCAGGTGGTGTTCCTGCGCGATCAGGCCATTACCCCGCAGCAGCAGCGCGCGCTGGCCCTGCGCTTTGGCGACCTGCATATCCACCCGGTCTACCCGCATGCGGAAGGGGTGGAAGAAATTATCGTGCTGGACACCCATAACGATAATCCGCCCGATAATGACAACTGGCACACGGACGTTACCTTTATCGACACACCGCCAGCCGGGGCCATTCTGGCAGCAAAATTACTGCCAGAGACCGGCGGCGATACGCTATGGGCGAGCGGCATTGCGGCGTTTGAGGCGCTCTCCGCGCCGTTCAAGACCCTGCTAAGTGGCCTGCGGGCAGAGCATGATTTTAAAAAATCGTTCCAGGAATATAAGTACCGTAAAACGGAAGAGGAGCATCAGCGCTGGCTGGATGCGGTCGCAAAACATCCGCCGCTGCTGCACCCGGTGGTGCGTACCCATCCGGTGACGGGTAAGCAGGCGCTGTTTGTGAACGAAGGGTTCACCACGCGCATTGTGGACGTAACGGAAAAAGAGAGCGAGGCGCTGCTCAGCTTCCTGTTTGCGCATATCACGAAACCGGAATTTCAGGTGCGCTGGCGCTGGCAGGAGAACGATCTGGCGATCTGGGATAACCGCATCACGCAGCATTACGCCAATGCTGATTACCTGCCGCAGCGAAGGATTATGCAGCGGGCGACGATCCTGGGGGATAAGCCGTTTTACCGTCCATAACCCGTCGTTTCCGCAGTTCATGCAGGCCGGGTAAGGCGTAGCCGCCACCCGGCAATGGGCTACAGATGGGCCTCAATGTATCGCTGATAGCGGTTCGCCTTCAGATAGCACAAATCCACCAGCACCAGCCCGTCAACGCAATTATTGAACGCCGGATCGCTGCCGAAATCGATAAACTGCACGCCGCCTGGCTCGCATAGCTCGGAATACTGTTTATAGAGCGGCGGAATGCCGCATCCCAGATTGCCCAGCAGGGATTTCAGCTTTGTCAGGTCGTCCACGTAATCCACTCCGCCAAACTGTGCCAGCACGTCCGGAAGCGAGGCCGGATAGGGTTGACGCGAGGCGGCTAAGGGATGGCTGGCCGGAAACCAGAGGCGATAAAACGCCACCAGCAGATCCCGTGCGGCAGGCGGTAAGCCGCCGGAGATAGACACCGGGCCAAACAAATAGCGGTAGTGCGGATAGCGCGCCAGATAGGCGCCAATGCCTGACCACAGATAGTCCAGACCGCGACGTCCCCAGTAGCGCGGCTGTATAAAGCTGCGCCCCAGCTCAATGCCGTGCTCCAGTATGTCCTGCATTTTTTCGTCGTAGTGGAACAGGCTGTAGCTGTACAACCCGTCAACGCCGCGCTTTTCAACCTGCATCGCCGTCGGCATAAAGCGATACGCGCCGACAATCTCCAGATCGTCATCATCCCAGAGGATCAGGTGCAGATAGTCATCATCGTAGCTGTCCATATCCCGGCGCTTGCCGCTGCCTTCTTCCACGGCACGAAAGGCAATCTCGCGCAGCCGTCCCAGCTCGCGCAGAAGAGGTGCCTCCTCCTGCCCGTTGCGCTGCCACAGGTAGATGGTTTTACCATCGCTGGTTTTGCCCAGACACTCGGCCTGCGCCAGTTCGCGCTTCAGCGTGGCCCGATCTTCCGGGCGGGCAATGGCGCACTGGGTTTTAAAGACGCCAGGCAATCCCTTGCCAAGTCGTATCACGTGCTGACGGCACTGCTCGGCCATTTCACGCGATGAAAGGGTAGCGCTAAACCTGTCATTCCAGGCAATCTGCTGGCCGATTTTGATCGGCAGCTGGCTGTGACGACGGCGAAACATCTGTTGCATCAGCAGCAGCATGGATACCGTGGGCGATACCAGCGTGCTGGCATAAAACAGCAGGCTGTTGTGCGCCTGAATATGTACCGGGAGTAACGGCACCCGCAGTTTGCTGGCCAGCTTGATAAAGCCCGGATGCCATTTTTTATCGCGGATGCCTTTGCGCGTTGGGCGGGAGACTTCGCCCGCCGGGAAGAAGATCAGCACGCCGGCGTTTTGCAGGTGCTGCTCCATCTGTATCAGCGAGGCTTTTGCGGTTTTTCCGCCCATATTATCCACGGGGATAAACAACGAACTGAGGGGCTCAAGGTGGGACAGCATCCGGTTGGTGACAACCTTGACGTCGCGGCGTACGCGCGAAACGGCGTACAGCAGCGCCAGCCCATCCAGGGTGCCGGTCGGGTGGTTAGCTATCACAATGAGTGGGCCGTGTTCGGGGATTTGTTCAAGATCGCGGGCGGAAACGGTGCAGAGAATATCAAGGTGTTCCAGAACCTGCTCCACCATATCCAGCCCTTTCAGGTGACGGTGGCGGGCGGCAAACTGCTGAAATTCGTCTTCGTGGAGCAGTCTTTTTAACAGACTTTTTTGCCAGGGTGCGGGCCTCGCCTGAGGCCAAAGGTCATCAAGAACGCTGTCGAGACTAAACATTGATCACTCCTCCTGCCGTCTT
Organism: Enterobacter cloacae complex sp. P24RS; assembly: GCF_014982165.1. Taxonomy (NCBI): domain Bacteria; kingdom Pseudomonadati; phylum Pseudomonadota; class Gammaproteobacteria; order Enterobacterales; family Enterobacteriaceae; genus Enterobacter; species Enterobacter cloacae complex sp. P24RS. The sequence continues at coordinate 49,276 of NZ_JADCKU010000021.1, read as the reverse complement.
GCCCAGACAGTAGAAGGAGGAGATGTCGGTTGTATTGCAGTTTGGTGAAGATTAGCGGAGGATTTTTTTCTCGGCCAGATCCAGCGCGAAGTAGCTGAAGATCAGATCCGCGCCCGCGCGCTTGATCGCCCCCAGGCTTTCGAGGATCACTTTCTCTTCGTCGATGGCACCCGCCTGCGCGGCGAATTTGATCATCGCGTACTCGCCGCTCACCTGGTAAGCGCCCAGCGGCAGTTCAGTGCGTTCGCGAATGTCGCGCAGGATATCCAGATACGCGCCGGCCGGTTTCACCATCAGACAGTCTGCGCCCTGAGCCTCATCCAGCAGAGACTCACGAATCGCTTCGCGGCGGTTCAGCGGGTTCATCTGATAGGTTTTACGATCGCCCTTCAGCGCCGTGCCCGCCGCTTCACGGAACGGGCCGTAGAACGAAGAAGCGAATTTGGTGGAGTAGGACATGATGGCGGTGTCGGTAAAGCCTGCCGCATCCAGCGCCTGACGAATAGCCTGAACCTGTCCGTCCATTGCCGCCGACGGCGCAATGAAATCCGCACCCGCAGCGGCGGCAACCACCGCCTGCTTGCCGAGGTTCAGCAGGGTCGCATCGTTGTCCACGCCGTGATCGCACAGCACACCGCAGTGGCCATGAGAGGTGTATTCGCAGAAGCAGGTATCGGACATGACGATCATCTCCGGCACGCTCTCTTTGCAGATACGCGACATGCGGGCCACGAGGCCATCTTCCTTCCAGGCATCGCTGCCGGTGGCGTCGGTGTGGTGGGAGATACCGAAGGTCATCACCGAGCGGATCCCCGCGTTGGCAATGCGTTCAATCTCGCGGGCCAGATGCTTCTCAGGAATGCGCATCACGCCCGGCATCGCGTCGATGGCTTTGTAGTCATCGATCTCTTCTTCAACAAAAATCGGCAACACCAGATCGTTTAAGCTCAGTGTTGTCTCTTCAAACATGGCGCGCAGTGCGGGTGACTTGCGCAGGCGACGGGGACGTGCAATTAAATCGGTCATGGTATGCCTGATGTTTGTGGAACAAAGAGGTATAGTGTACCTGAAAGCGGGAAGCGGTGTTTTACTAAAGTTGTCTTTTAGATTTTCGAAATCGACTAATATTCTTCACATGTATTTTGTCTATATTATACGTCTTATTATGGGGTTTAACGTGGTGTGAAATATTGGCGAAGCTTCTATATTAGATGGAGGTTATAACTATTAATGATTTATTGTATTTTATGATAGGTATCGAACCGACCGAAGTGGTTTGCAATCAGTTGAATTTATAATATTTATTCATAATGATTGATATTGTGCTGGGTTTTTAAGCTTAGTTGTCTGGATACGGACTTAATTGAATCATTCATTGAACCTTTTCGAAGTGAAACTGCATAATTCTTTCCGCAATTAAACATTGCCAAATGATTTGATGGACAAACTTGCTTACGTCCCTGAGGAGGGATGACCCAATGCAAACATGGAAAAAGAAACTGGTTGTATCACAACTTGCATTAGCCTGCACACTGGCTATCGCTTCTCAGGCCAATGCGAAAGATATATCCGGCACGACCTATAATACTTTTGGATATGACAATACTGCGTCAACTCCCTGGTATTATGGTTATGCTGACTGGGATTATTCAGATGCCACACATGATGGTGACATTTATCCGGTCATCAATAAATCAACCGTAAACGGTGTTATTTCGACTTACTATCTGGATGATGGTGTCAATGGCCGTGCGAACGCGTTGAGTATTTCTAACAGCGCCATTAACGGCATGATCACGTCAGAATGTATGACCACGACGTGTGCAGATGGCGTGGATACCGACGGTACCACGCATTCCCAGTACGATCGTTTTAGCCTGACCGTTGATAACTCCACCATCAACGATGCCTACGAGCATTACGCGTATGATGTCGTCAATGGCGAGAATACTGAAACGCATTATCTGGACACCTATGGTCTGGGTAACGCGATCACTCTGGACGTTGAATCTGATATCGTTATTCAGAACAACTCCCACGTCGCGGGTATCACCCTGACGCAGGGTTATCAGGAACTGGATAACACTCCGTACGACGGCGTTGAAGGCGTTGCTAACAGCAGCAATGTCTTTACCGATACGCTGGTGGTGAAAGACTCCGTGCTGACCTCTGGTGCGTACAGCGATCTGGGCACCAACGGGTTCTACGGTCAAACGGCTAAGCCGAGCGACTACGGTGAAACCAACGCCTCGGCTGCGGATGATGCGGCGCTGATCGTTGCGGCCGGCGCGTCTGATAACGCCATGCAGACCACCGCGACCTTCGATCACTCTACCGTAACGGGTGACATTCTTTTCTCCAGCACCTTTGATAACAACTTCTACGAGAATGGCGATCCGGCAACGGATACCACTGAAGATGGCGTCTATAACCCAACCACCAACGGCTGGGACGGTACCGATACACTGGATGTTACGCTGACTAACGGCAGCAAGTGGGTCGGTGCAGCGCAGTCCAGCGTTGAAGCCATCGGCACTGCGCAGATGTATGGCCAGGGCTACAGCAACGTAGACTGGCACACGCTCTCCCCTAACAGCATCTGGCCTGGCTCGACCGTTGATACCAACGGACATGTAGTCGGTAATGAGGTGTATCAGAGCGGCCTGTTTAACGTGACGCTGGAGAACGGTTCCGAATGGGATACCCGCAAGATCTCTAACATCGACACCCTGGCGGTGAATAATCAGTCTCAGGTCAACGTTGAGAACTCAGGCCTGTTGGCTGACTCAATCACTCTGACCAACGGCTCTTCGCTGAATATCGGAGACACGGGTGGGGTTGCCACCGACAGCCTGTATCTGGACAGCTATAGCCGTGCGGCACTGACCGAAGAAACCGCTGGGCTGTATGCCAACACCATCACCGTGGACAACGGTGCAGATCTGGCGCTGGGTCTGGGTCAGGTTGATACGCACAACATGGTGCTCACCGATGGTGGTGTGCTCAACGTTGCCAGCCGCGATTATGTGCTGAACAGCGACCTGAACAACGCACGCTACATCACCAACGATCGTTACAAAGCGGAATACGACTATGGTGTTGTCGCGCTGAACTCTGACGGTCATCTGGCGGTGAACGGTGACGTTGCCGGTAACTATAAAGTGCGCATCGACGATGCCACCGGTGCAGGCTCCGTTGCTGATTACGAAAACAAAGAGATCATTCGCGTCTATGACAATAACGCGGATACCGCAGCCAGCTTTACTGCCGCAAACAAAGCCGATTTAGGTGCTTACACCTATCAGGCGCAGCAGAAGGGTGACACCGTTGTTCTCCAGCAGAAAGAGCTGACTGACTACGCCAACATGGCGCTGAGCATTCCTTCTGCTAATACCAACATCTGGAATCTGCAACAGGATACCGTGGGTACGCGTCTGACCAACAGCCGTCACGGCCTGGCAGATAACGGCGGAGCGTGGGTGAGCTATTTTGGCGGCAACTTTGACGCGGATAATGGCACCGTTAGCTACGATCAGGACGTAAGCGGCATTATGGTCGGTCTGGATACTCAGATCGACGGTAATAACGCGAAGTGGATCGTCGGTGGTGCGGCTGGTTTCGCGAAGGGCGATATCAGCGATCGTACTGGTCAGGTCGATCAGGACAGCCAGACTGCGATGATCTACGCGTCTGCGACGTTTGTGAACAACGTTTTCCTCGACAGCTCACTGAACTACACCCGCTTTAACAACGACCTCTCTGCTACCATGAGCAACGGTCAGTATGTTGACGGTGACACCACCTCTGACGCTGTTGGCTTCGGGATGAAGCTGGGCTATGACTGGAAACCAAACCTGTCAGGCTACATCACCCCTTACGCGGCGGTATCTGGCCTGTTCCAGTCCGGTGATGACTACCAGCTGAGCAACGACATGCGTATCGATGGTCAGTCTTACGACAGCATGCGTTATGAACTTGGCCTGGATGCGGGTTATACCTTCAACTACGGTGGCGAGCAGGCGTTAACGCCATACTTCAAACTGGCGTACGTGTATGACGATGCCGACAACGAGGCGGATATCAACGACGACAGCATTGATAATGGCGTGGAAGGCTCTGCGGTTCGCGTAGGTCTGGGCACCCAGTTCAGCTTCACGAAAAACTTCAGTGCTTACACTGATGCGACTTATCTGGGCGGCGGCGACGTTGACCAGAACTGGGGAGCAAACCTGGGTGTGAAATATACCTGGTAATACAGAAAGCGCGGGGGATTTTGCCCCCGCTTTTTTATGTACTTTAAAAATAATAAAGAACCGACATATACAGATGACTTGAGGTATGCATGAACGTTAATGCGAAACCACTTTCTGAATTAAGCCGGCTCATAAAGTGTCTGGAAGTCGCCGGTACCCCATTTAAGAACGAACCACAGCAATTAATAACTCCCGGCAATAATGATGATGAACCATTGACCTTTGTAATACAGTCCGGCATGACAGCCGTCCACCGTAAATCAGACGAATTACTGGTGGGTATTGCGCGAGCACCGTATATTCATGGTTTAAGTGCATGGATAAATGACAGCTATCTTGAATATTCTCTGATAGCACAAACACCTTGCGCCGGATTTTATTTACCAGCCTCTACTGCGTGCCAGCTTATTCAGGAAGCACAGCTTTGGCAAGAAGCTTTCTGCTGGCTGTCATGGCTAAATCATATACTGGGAAAACGTGATATACAGCTGGCCGGAAATAATTCCTACAGTCAAATACGGGCAATGCTGATCAATATGGCCGAGTGGGATGATACGCTACGTTCAAAAATTGGTGTTATGAATCATATTCAGCGTAGCACGCGTATTTCACGTTCGGTCGTTGCGGAAGTGCTGGCGGCGCTGCGACAGGGCAACTACATCAATATGAGCCGGGGCAAACTTATCAGCATCAACCGTTTGCCCACGGACTATTGAGATCAGTTAGAGGCCGTAAGAACCTGCGCTTTATTGGCGCTGAGCTCGGCCACCAGGTTATTTACGCCATCACTCATATTCACGAAGCGGGTGTTCGGCGACCGGGTGACTACCACAAAAGCGCCTACGTTCGATTGCGGAATCATCGCCATGTAGGTGATGAATCCGCCACCCCCACCGGTTTTCTGAATAATACCCGGGCGGCCCTCTTTTGGTGCCATGTACACCCAGCCCATACCGAGAGCATCGGCTTTACCGGGAACGTCCATACCGATGACGCGACGTAACTGGGCACGCTGGTAGATGAGCGTCTGCATCCGGTCAGCCTGATTGCTGCGCGCGTAAAAATCCGAGGAGAGGAACTGCTGCATCCAGCGCATCATGTCGCCGGGCGTTGAATAAACCCCACCGCTGCCGATGGCGGCCAGCGTGTTGTTACACGGGCTGGCCCCTTTTTCCGCCACCATCAGTCGCTTGCACTGGTCCGGAGATGGAGTGTAAGTGGTATCTTTCATCCCCAGCGGACGCGTGATCTGCTCTTCAAACAGTTGAGGGTAAGGCTTGCCTGATGCCGACGCTAAAGCGTCAGCCAGCAGATCAAACGCGAGGTTAGAATAGCCGGCCTGCGAGCCCGGAGCCGATTTCAGGGTAGCGGTGCTCAGGTAATTCCAGCGCTGTTCGCGGGTTGGCCAGACAAAAACAGGGCGATGCGCGGCACCACCAGGCTGTTCTCGCGGCAGGGCGCTGGTATGGGTCGCCAGGTTCACCAGTCTGATCGGCGTGCCCTGATATGTCGGCACGCGCGCGCCGGGTGGGGCATATTTGCTGAGCGGATCGTCGAGTTTCACCACGCCCTGATCGAGTAATTTCACCAGCATTTCACTGGTCATCAGCTTGGTTATCGACGCGACGCGGATGACGGAATCCAGCTGCGGGCGAACGTTATTTCCCGGTCGTGTTTCACCGAAGCTGCGAAACACCCGCTGGTTACCGTCGATCACGACCAGCGCCATTCCCGTCGCACCGCTGCCGTAATAAATCAGGTTCGCGTAGCGATCGGCAATGTCAGAGGCCAGAACCGGGGCCGTCAGAGGCTGGGCTGCCTGGGCGGTGGACAGGGTCACCGCACACAGCGCGGCGAAAGAGAGCAGACAACGTTTCAACGAAAAGCATCCATCAAGTGAATAAGGAGAGTTACGGGTATTTATACTACTAATCGGCGTCGGGCAATGGCCCGATTTGCATAACGATAGCGAGAAAAACGTAACCGTGGGTAAATTTGAACAATTTACTTGCGGCCAGACTCCCATTTTGTGACATCGACCGTATGATAGACGCTACGATTGCTGTTGCGAATGAAACGCACCGAAACAATTCCTGAAAACGGGAAAGCGAACTAATAATTCACCCGCAGGTCTGACTTTTTTGCCTGAGCCGGGCGGCTGGCACAGGCAAGGTTTCGCGTGGCGATATGTTGAACACAGCAACAGCCATAACAACAAGAAGGAAGCACAATGTTTAAGTCATTTTTCCCAAAGCCGGGGCCGTTTTTCCTGTCGGCATTTATTTGGGCACTGCTGGCTGTCATTTTCTGGCAGGCCGGTGGCGGCGCGTGGCTGACCCGTCTTACGGGGGCAACGGGCGAGATCCCCATTAGCGCAGCGCGCTTCTGGTCCATGAGCTATCTGCTTTTCTACGCTTATTACCTGCTCTGCGTAGGGCTTTTCGCCATGTTCTGGTTCATCTATTCTCCTCACCGCTGGCAATACTGGTCGATTCTCGGCACCTCGTTAATCATCTTTGTCACCTGGTTCCTGGTGGAAGTGGGCGTGGCGGTCAACGCCTGGTATGCGCCGTTTTACGATCTGATCCAGACGGCGCTGAGTTCGCCGCATAAGGTGACCATAAACCAGTTCTACCATGAGGTAGGGATCTTCCTCGGCATCGCCCTTATTGCCGTGGTGATCGGTGTGATGAATAACTTTTTCGTCAGCCACTACGTGTTCCGCTGGCGTACCGCGATGAACGAACACTATATGGCGCACTGGCAGCACCTGCGTCATATCGAAGGTGCCGCACAGCGTGTGCAGGAAGACACCATGCGTTTTGCCTCAACGCTTGAAGATATGGGCGTGAGCTTTATCAACGCCATCATGACGCTTATCGCCTTCCTGCCGGTGCTGGTGACGCTCTCGTCGCACGTTCCGGAGTTGCCGATTGTCGGGCATCTGCCATATGGCCTGGTGATTGCCGCGATTGTCTGGTCGCTGATGGGAACGGGGCTGCTGGCGGTCGTGGGGATCAAGCTGCCGGGGCTGGAATTTAAAAATCAGCGCGTGGAAGCGGCCTACCGTAAAGAGCTTGTGTATGGCGAGGACGATGCCAACCGCGCGTCACCGCCTACCGTGCGCGAGCTGTTTGGCGCCGTACGTCGTAACTACTTCCGCCTCTATTTCCATTACATGTATTTCAATATCGCACGCATTCTTTATCTTCAGGTGGATAACGTTTTCGGGTTGTTCCTGCTGTTCCCGTCCATCGTTGCGGGTACGATCACGCTCGGTCTGATGACCCAAATCACCAACGTCTTTGGTCAGGTTCGCGGTTCGTTCCAGTACCTGATAAGCTCCTGGACTACGCTGGTGGAGCTGATGTCCATCTATAAACGTTTACGCAGTTTCGAGCGTGAGCTGGACGATAAGGACTTGCAGGAAGTCACCCATACATTAGGTTAAAAAGGAATTGCTATGCCATTTGCCGTACCACGTGGATTACCGCTGACGTTACTCGCTGCCTTCGTGCTGGCGGGCTGTGCCGATAAAGGGGCCGCCCCGCTCAAAGAAGGCGAGAAGCCCGTTGATGTGGCAAGCGTGGTGCGGCAAAAAATGCCCGCCAGCGTGAAGGATCGCAGCGAGTGGGCTGATGCGCTGGCAACGACCTTCAAAAGCCAGAAAATCGCGCCTACCGAGGAGAATATCTGCTCGGTGCTGGCGGTGGCGCAGCAGGAATCGATGTATCAGTCAGATCCTGTCGTGCCTGGCCTGAACAAAATCGCCTGGAAGGAGATCGACCGCCGGGCCGAATCGATGCATATCCCGGTTTTCCTGGTGCATACCGCCCTTAAAATCACCTCGCCAAACGGTAAAAGCTACAGCGAACGGCTGGATAGGGTGAAAACCGAGAAACAGCTGAGCGCCATTTTCGACGACCTGATCAATATGGTGCCGATGGGGCAGAAGCTGTTCGGTTCGCTGAATCCGGTGCATACCGGCGGCCCGATGCAGGTCAGTATCGCATTTGCGGAAAAACATACCGACGGCTATCCGTGGGATATCGACGGTACGGTGCGTCAGGAAGTCTTCTCCCTGCGCGGGGGTCTGTGGTTTGGAACGTATCATCTGCTGAATTATCCGGCCAGCTACGATAAACCGCTGTATCGCTTTGCGGACTTTAACGCGGGCTGGTATGCCAGCCGAAATGCAGCCTTCCAGAATGCGGTGAGCCGCGCCAGCGGTGAGAAGCTGGCTCTGGACGGCGATCTCATTGCTTACGGCAGCAGCGAAGCGGGCACCACCGAACGTGCGGTGCGTAAACTCTCGACGAAGCTGGAGATGAGCAACAGCGATATCCGCCGTCAGCTGGAGAAGGGCGATAGCCTGGCGTTTGAGAAAACGGATTTGTATAAGCAGGTCTTTGCGCTCGCCGAGAAGAAAAGTGGGAAGGCATTACCACGAGCCATTCTGCCGGGCATACAGCTGGAAAGCCCGAAAATCACGCGTAACCTGACGACCGCCTGGTTCGCGAAACGCGTGGACGATCGTCGGGCTCGCTGTATGGGACTGTAATCAGCGGCGGTGGCGCCAGCGCAGGACGAGTGCAATGACGCCCAGCACCATGCTGCCCGCGAGGAAGGGGATGAGCCCGAACACGGTGCTCACGCCTAAACCGATTTCAACGCGCGGGCGGCCGGTATCCTGAACCTGCATCAGGTGCTCATACACGCCAGGAGCGTGCACCAGCATATTCAGCAGTTGGGTTCCAGCCCAGAAGCAAAACAGAACAAACAGGGCATAGGCAATGTTCCCCGCAGTGGAGGTTTTTGGTTGTTTTCCGCCAAAAATCGGTTTCGACAATGTAAAGTCTGCCATAAGACCTCCCGAAAATATCACTCTGTTTTATTACGCGTCGTACAGGGTGAGTGTGACAGGTCATAGCATTTGTCAATATCAGAATCGTGGGAAAGTCGGCTCAGGATTCCTCCTGGATTGTCGATTTATGCATCATGTCACAAATTGATAACATAAGTGAAACTGTGCTGCATTTCAGAATTTACGTATCCGCCACAGACGTCTTCAGTAAACTGTGAGAGGATGGTTTATTTCTGCCGGAGTTGTCATGAAGCTCACTTCCAAACTACGCCGTGACTGGCATTACTACGCCTTTGCGATCGGGCTGATCTTTATTCTTAACGGTGTTGTCGGGCTGCTCGGGTTTGAAGCGAAAGGCTGGCAAACCTATGCGGTAGGGCTGGTGACCTGGGTCATCAGTTTCTGGCTGGCGGGATTCATCATCCGTCGTCGTCCCGATGAGACGACGACGGCAGAGAACGTCGAGTAACCGTTAGTTCATCGAACTTTTCAGGGCGCTGTCAGCGGCGTGACGTTCCAGCGCCAGTTCAATCAGGCGGGTGATCAGTTCCGGATAGCTTATCCCGCTGGCCTGCCACAATTTCGGGTACATGCTGATATTGGTAAAGCCCGGCAGGGTGTTGATTTCGTTAATCACTACCTCGTTATCCGGCGTCAGGAACACGTCGACGCGCGCCATCCCGCAGCATCCCAGCGCCTGATAGGCTTCAACGGCGATCGCGCGGATCGTGTCGTTAACGTCGGGATCGAGCGCGGCGGGCACCACAACCTGGGCACCTTTGTCGTCAATATATTTGGTGTCGTAGGAATAGAAGTCACTGTTCAGAACCACTTCACCGCAGGTGCTCGCCTGGGGGAAATCGTTGCCCAGGACAGCGCACTCGATTTCGCGACCTTTAATGCCCTGCTCAACCACCACCTTATGGTCGAATTCGAAGGCCAGACGAACGGCATCGTTAAACTGCGCTTCGCTGGTCACTTTACTGACGCCCACGGAAGAGCCCTGATTCGCGGGTTTCACGAACAGCGGCAGGCCAAGCTGCGCCTGGATCTGCGCGAAGCTGTGTTTATCGCGGTTGGCACGCGTAAGCGTCACGAACGGCGCAACGTTCAGACCGGCGTCGCGCAGCAGACGTTTAGTGACGTCTTTATCCATGCAGGCGGCAGAGCCAAGCACATCGGAGCCGACAAACGGCAGGTTCGCCATACGCAACATCCCTTGCAGGGAACCGTCTTCGCCCAGCGTGCCGTGAACGATGGGGAACACTACGTCAATCTGTGCCAGCGCCTGCGCGTTCCCGGCATTAATAAGCTGTCCCTGTTCCACACCCGGCACCGTTGCGACGCTGATATCAGAAGGATTAAGGGCGATGTGCGCCGGATCGTCAGCATGTAGCAGATACTGGCTGGCATCGTTAACATGCCACTGGCCCTGTTTATCAATGCCCAGCAGCACCACGTCAAAACGGCTTTTATCAATCGCATCAACGATATTTTTAGCCGATTGCAATGACACCTCGTGCTCTGCCGATTTTCCCCCAAAGACAATACCTACGCGCTGCTTTGCCATCTCACTCTCTTCCAGTCTGACGAAAAGCCAATAACATACCACGATGCCCGGCGGGTTTCGCGGCCTTCTGCCATAATGTTTTAAGGGATGTTGAAGGGGGGCGCGTGAGAGGAAAAGGTCTGCTTATTCTTATCGTTATTGCCGGGATCGCCGCGGTGGGCTACCGCTGGTTGCCGCCGTATTACAATCCTTTCGTGCCGCTTACGCTTGACGATCCGCCCGGAAAAATAACCCAGTTTAAACTTCGGCGCTTAACGCCGCAGGCGTGCGAAAATCTGTTAGCGCAGGCGAATCAACGCCAGCTTATCCGTACCCAGGCTGTTGCTGACAGCGCCGGGGAGTGCCCGCTGAGTAACGTGGTGCGCGTGCGCGATTTTGGCCCGGTCAGCCTGAACGGCAGCTTTCTTGCCAGTTGCCCGCTGGCGTTAAGCTCGGCGCTGTTTGTCAGCCAGCAGGCCCGACCGCTCACCAAAACCTGGACGGGAAGCGAGCTTACGCGCATTGAACATCTGGGCAGCTTTGCCTGCCGCAATATCTATAGCCGCCCGGATGCGCGGCGCAGTGAACACGCCACGGCGGATGCGCTGGACATCAGCGCCTTCCGGCTGGCAAACGGACAGCGCGTTACCATTCTCAATGGCTGGAAAGCGGAAAAGACGCAGCCCTGGCTACAGGCGCTGCTGTCGGCAAGCTGCGGCTATTACGGTAACGGTCTGGGGCCGAACTATAATGCCGCCCATGCCAACCATTTCCATTTGGGGATGCGCGGATACGGATTATGTCGATGAAGCATAATCTTCCACCGAAAAGTGGATAAATTGTGACTTGTTTCACAAATATGATGACTGGGAAGATAAAACACCAAAGTCTGCAAGGCCGCATCTCTGGCGCTATGCCATCGCGCGTAACTTGCTAATCTGTCGGCGAATTCGCCTAAAAATGAAGACTATTTCTGTTATGGAATCCTGGAAAGTTAACCTCATTTCAGTCTGGTTCGGCTGTTTCTTCACCGGACTGGCTATCAGCCAGATATTGCCCTTCCTGCCGCTGTACGTGTCGCAGCTGGGGGTCACTTCCCATGAAGCGCTCTCCATGTGGTCCGGCCTGACGTTCAGCGTGACGTTTCTGGTATCTGCCATAGTGTCACCGATGTGGGGAAGTCTGGCGGACCGTAAGGGGCGCAAATTAATGTTGCTTCGCGCCTCGCTGGGGATGGCGATAGCCATTTTGCTCCAGGCCTTCGCCACCAACGTCTGGCAGCTGTTTATTCTGCGGGCGATTATGGGGCTGACTTCCGGGTACATTCCGAACGCCATGGCGCTGGTGGCCTCGCAGGTACCGCGCGAGCGGAGCGGCTGGGCGCTCAGCACGCTTTCCACGGCACAGATCAGCGGAGTGATTGGCGGCCCGCTGCTCGGCGGCTTCCTGGCTGACCATGTAGGGCTGCGTGCGGTCTTTATCATTACCGCCATCCTGCTGACAATCAGCTTTATGGTCACCCTTTTTCTGATCAAAGAGGGCGGGCGGCCTGCTGTAAGTAAATCCGAACGACTGAGCGGAAAGGCAGTTTTCGCCTCGCTGCCTTATCCTGGCCTGATGATCAGCCTCTTTGTCACCACGATGGTGATCCAGCTCTGCAACGGCTCGGTGGGGCCGATTCTGGCGCTGTTTATCAAGTCGATGGCGCCGGACAGCAGCAACATTGCTTTTCTGAGCGGGATGATTGCCGCTGTGCCGGGCGTGTCGGCGCTGATGTCCGCGCCGCGTCTGGGAAAACTGGGTGACAGGATCGGTACGGCGCGCATTCTGATGGCAACGCTCATCATCGCCGTGATCCTCTTCTTTGCCATGTCGTTCGTCACCACACCGCTTCAGCTTGGCGTGCTGCGCTTCCTCCTTGGTTTTGCCGATGGCGCCATGCTGCCTGCGGTTCAGACGCTGCTGGTGAAATATTCCAGTGACCAGGTAACAGGCCGCATTTTTGGCTACAACCAGTCGTTCATGTATTTAGGCAATGTAGCGGGCCCGCTGATTGGCGCATCGGTCTCGGCGATGGCGGGTTTTCGCTGGGTATTTGCCGCAACGGCGGTGGTGGTACTTATTAATATTATTCAACTGGCCTTTGCCTTACGCCGTCGCAGGCAAATCGCTGAGGCAAAGTCAGCCCGGTAAACACGATAATATATTATTTATTCTTATGAACGCCGCATTTTTATATAACGAAATGCGGCGCGTTTCTTTTAGAAAAACGTTTCGCTCCCGGTTCGGAATATCTTTTTTGGCAGCGATGTCACTTTTGCATAAGAGAAAATCAATCCATGCTTTGCATTATTCATTGAGGGTGTTAATTTCAGGGGGAATCACAAAAGGAAATAGCACCATGAAAAATCTTATTGCTGAGTTGTTGGTTAAGCTTGCCCAAAAGGAAGAAGAGTCGAAAGAGCTGGTAGCCCAGGTCGAGGCGCTGGAAATCGTCGTTACGGCACTGTTGCGACAGATGGCAAAACCGGAGCAGGAAGCGTTGATAGACAACGTTGAAGGCGCGCTGGAGAACGCTCGCCCTGATTCACAGGTGCCCGCAGAAGATGCGGAGCTGCTTCAGCAATACGTAAAGAAGCTTTTAAGGCATCCTCGCAGCTAACCTGCCAGAGGTGAAAATGACGTGTCACAGAATTGTCATGCAGGATGCCTGGCGTCGCGCTGTTTTTATTTTTACCCACTTGTTATGGGGTAATTAAATTGAAGCAGAGCACACTTTTCACCGCATTATTTACGTTATTAATGACTTTTGTCCTTCCGGCGTAACCGGGTAATGATAATCGCACCGCAATGGAACTGAAATAACCGGGAAGCCCGGCGAAAATCATGGTTGCAGGGTGGTTTTTTTCCCGTAACGAACCAGACTTAACGTGGAACTTCACATAAAGGATGGTGCAATGAAAACAACAATACTGGTTACCCTGCTTTCTGGCCTGTGTCTGATGGCCTCAGCACACGCGGAAGAGAAAACGTTAACGCCCCAGCAGCAGCGCATGACAACCTGTAACCAACAGGCGACATCGCAAAGTCTGAAAGGGGATGCCCGTAAAACGTATATGAGCGACTGCCTTAAGAAGGGTGCGACCAAACCGGGTGAAAAAAGCCTGACCCCGCAGCAGCAAAAAATGCGCGAGTGTAATGCTCAGGCGACGCAGCAGATGCTGAAAGGCGACGATCGCAGCAAGTTCATGAGCGCGTGCCTGAAGAAACAGGCGTAGTGCTAAGGGTGAGCCACGGCAGTGGCTCACCCAAAATTTCATACTTTCGCTGTCATTCCCTCACTATAGTTGGGGAAATGGTTTCATAATTTTCCCAAGAAAGATGAGCGATGAATGTTATGAAATCACGAGCACATTCGGGAAGCGGGCACCAGCAGCTTTTACTGGATGACTCGTTCCGTTCCGGCGGCGTTATTCGTCAGGACTTACTCAGCTTCTCTGATTTTTCCATGCATTTTTGCATCGCCTCGATCACGGCGGAGCGGAAGCCACGATCTTCCAGCACGCGCACGGCTTCAATGGTCGTGCCGCCCGGCGAGCACACCATATCTTTCAGTTCGCCCGGATGTTTACCCGTTTCCAGCACCATTTTGGCCGAGCCCATTACCGCCTGCGCCGCAAATTTGTAAGCCTGCGCGCGCGGCATGCCGCCCAGCACGGCGGCATCCGCCATGGCTTCGATAAACATAAAGACATACGCCGGCGCCGAGCCGCTCACGCCAACTACCGGGTGGATCATCGCTTCGGCAATCACTTCCGCTTCGCCGAAGCAGCGGAAAATATTCAGTACATCCGCCACGTCTTCAGACGTCACCAGGGCGTTCGGGGTCACGGAGGTCATGCCGGCATTTACCAGCGACGGGGTGTTTGGCATGGCGCGAACAATCTTACGGTCGTGGCCCAGCGCGCGGGCGAGCTGATCGAGGGTCACGCCTGCGGCAATCGACACCACCAGGGTATCTTTATTCAGGCTGGAGGTGATCTCGCTCAGGACTTTAATCATGATATTCGGCTTAACGGCGCCAAAGACAATGTCCGCCACCTGAGCCACTTCCTGCGCGCTTTCGGCGGCGTTGATACCATACTCATCACGCAGCGCCGCGACTTTATCCGGTGACGGGGTATAGACCCAAATCTGCCCCGGCAGCACCTGGCCGCTGGCAATCAGTCCACCGAGGATAGCTTTACCCATGTTCCCGCAGCCGATAAACCCGATTTTCTTATCCATCACGTCTCTCCGTTTTTATGCGTTGTTATCTCTCACTGATAGCTTAACAACGAAATGCAGGCGACAATAGTCGCCAGAATCATATTGGGGAGAGACTATGGCGATTTGGGTTGATGCGGACGCGTGTCCGAACGTGATCAAAGAGATTTTATTTCGCGCTGCCGAGCGCGTGCAGATGCCGCTGACGCTGGTGGCGAACCAGAATATCCGCGTGCCGCCCTCCAGATACATTCGTTCTCTGCGCGTTCCGGCCGGGTTCGACGTGGCGGATAACGAGATAGTACGCCTGTGCAGCGCAGGGGATTTGGTGATCACCGCAGATATCCCGCTGGCGGCCGATGTTCTGGCGAAAGGGGCGGCGGCGCTGAACCCGCGCGGAGAACGTTATTCTCCGGCAACGATCCGCGAGAAACTTACCATGCGTGATTTTATGGATACGCTGCGTTCCAGCGGCGTGCAGACCGGTGGGCCAGATAGCCTGTCGCAGCGCGATCGCCAGCAGTTTGCCGCCGAGCTGGATAAATGGCTGCTGGAAGTGAAACGCCGCCCGGCGTAGTCATCCTCCGGGTTGTTTTGTGGTACAGTGTGGCTTCCACAGGCTTGTCATTCCGTACCGCTTTGCAGTAAAGTTAGCGCAACATCTTCTGCAATCATTTCTTTACAGCCTTCAGTTATCCGGCATCAAGGGGAACACCTGGTTATGAACCCACCCATCTTTTTAGTTGGCCCTCGCGGCTGTGGGAAAACGACCGTTGGTCTGGAGCTGGCGCGTTTGTGCCAGAGTCAGTTCGTCGATACTGACCACTGGCTCCAGGAGAATGCCGGTCAGACCATCGCCGATATCGTGGAAAATGAGGGGTGGGAGAGCTTTCGCGCGCGCGAAACGGCTACGCTGGAAGCGGTGACCGCACCGTCAACCGTGATTGCAACCGGTGGGGGCATTATTCTGGCACCGTACAATCGTCAGTTTATGCGCGAAAAAGGTGTCGTGATCTACCTCTGTGCCCCGGTGTCGACGCTGGTGGGGCGGCTGGAAGCCTTTCCGGAAGAGGGGCAGCGCCCGGCGCTGACCGCGAAACCGCTGAGTGAAGAGGTCAGCGACGTGCTCGCCGAACGCGATGCGCTATACCGCGAGGCGGCACACCATGTTGTGGATGCCTCGGCGTCACCCGAAAAAGTTGCGATTCAGATTATTACCGCCCTGCGTTTGGCTTGCGCCAGCTAACAGCCGTCTATACTCATAGCTCAAACATAAAAAAAGGATGAGCTATGCCAACCAGACCTCCCTATCCACGTGAAGCCCGCATCGTTACCGTTGAAAAAGGTAATGGCGATGAGACCGTAACCTGGTATCAGCTGCGTGCCGATCACCCCAAACCGGATTCGCTGATCAGCGAACATGAAACCGAACAGGAAGCGCGGGATGCGAAACGGCGCTATGAGGATCCAGATAAGTCCTGATAAAAGTCCGAATTCGTTACAACCGTGCCTGCATCACACTTTTAACTTATCGCCAATGTTAAGTAGCAGTTAATATTTAGTTATTACAGGTGGATTCGGAAAGGCCAGTCGATCTTTACACTACGGTGTAGAGATCCCCTGCTACGCTTGGTGCTGTTTTGTTGAATAAATGAACGGTGCAGCGTAGTGAGCCTGTACCTGTGTGGCAGTTGTGGTAGTAACGAAAGGCGATCAAAATGAAGGCGACGTTGGCGATCCTCACAATCGGTGTGGTCCCTGTAAGCGAAGTATTACCGCTCCTCACGGAGCATATCTCTGAACAACAGATTAAGCATCTTAGCCTGTTAGGGAAGATGAGTCGGGAAGAGGTCATGGAGGACTACGCTGTCGAGGCGGGGGATGAGCCCCTGGCAACGTTATTAAGCGACGGTAAACTGGCGCATGTGTCGCGCCAGAAAATTGAGCGCGCGCTACAGGGCGTGATCGAAGTGCTCGATAATCAAGACTATGACGTTATTTTGCTGATGAGCACGGCACCGGTTAAAGGGCTTAGCGCGCGTAACGCCATTCTGCTTGAACCGATGCGGATCATTCCGCCGCTGGTGGCGTCAATTGTGGATGGTCACCAGGTTGGGGTCATCGTTCCCGTTGAAGAACTGCTGGATAACCAGACGGTGAAGTGGGCCGCGCTGGAGCACACTCCGCTGTACGCGCTGGCAAATCCGTTCTGGGACAGCGAAGCGAAACTGATTGCGGCGGGACAGGAGTTGATCGACAGAGGGGCGGATGTCCTGATGCTGGACTGCCTGGGGTTCCATCAGCGGCATCGTGATTTACTGCAAAAGGCGCTGGATATTCCGGTGCTGCTCTCTAACGTCCTGATGGCGCGCCTGGCGTCGGAATTACTGGTGTAATGAATTTTGCGTGACAGGTCATGAGCATGGCCCCTATAGTGGATTTTTCTCTATAAATATAAGGGCCAGTTCATGCTTCAAAGTAACGAATACTTTTCCGGTAAAGTGAAATCCATTGGTTTTACCAGCAGCAGCACTGGCCGCGCCAGTGTCGGCGTAATGGCAGAAGGGGAATACACCTTTGGCACCGCAGAAGCGGAAGAGATGACGGTAGTCAGCGGCGCGCTGAACGTCTTACTGCCGGGTGAAACGGAGTGGAAAGTCTATAGCGCCGGGCAGGTATTCAACGTGCCGGGCCACAGCGAGTTCCATTTACAGGTTGCAGAACCAACCTCTTATCTGTGCCGCTATCTGAAGTGATGTTTTTTCCCTCTCCCCGTTGGGGAGAGGGTGATGGAGAATTATCTCTGCGCTTCGCCGCCGAGGCCTTCCACCAGATTCTGGATCAGCGCCGCCAGCTCGCCGGTCATCAGAATAAAGTCTGCGTCAAAGCGCTGGGCATAATCTTCGCGGTCGATATCTTCGTTCTGATCGCGCAGTTCATCGCAGAATTTCAGACGCTTCACCGAGCCGTCATCACACATCACAAACTGAATGCGCTGCTGCCAGTCGAGCGCCAGTTTGGTCACCACTTTGCCCGCTTCAATGTGCACGGCGATTTCGTCGCTCACCAGATCCTGTTTCTTCGCGCGGATCACGCCGCCGTCTTCCAGCAACGCTTTCAGCTCTGCTTCATCAAGGATCTGGAAGCCCTGAGCGGCCGTCCCGCTGCGCACCCACTCCGTCAGGGTCAGCTCAATCGGCGTTTCCAGCGCCAGCGGAACCACCGGCAATGAGCCAAGGCTCTTACGCAGCAGCGCCAGCGTATCTTCCGCTTTTTTGGCGCTGGCGCAGTCCACCATGATCAGCCCGTTAACGGTGTCGATCCACATCATGGTCTGGCTAAAGCGGCTAAAGGCGCGCGGCAGCAGCGAGTGCAGCACTTCATCCTTCAGCGAATCTTTTTCGGTTTTTTTAAGCTTACGGCCCTGTTCAGCTTCCAGCTTGAAGATCTTCGCTTCGAGCGCCTGCTTAACCACGGGCGTTGGCAGGATCTTCTCTTCTTTACGGGCGCAAACGATGATTTGCCCCGTGCTGCTGGCGTGGGTCAGCGCATCGCTTTGAGAACCCATTGGCGGAACCCAGCCGGTTTTTGCCATATCCTGGCTACCGCAAGGGGTAAAGGAGTAAGCGGCTAACTGTTTTTCCATCTCTTCTGCACGCAGCGAAACGTCGCGGCTGAGACGGTAAACCATCAAATTTTTGAACCACAGCATGATAATTTCCACGGCCTTGTCGTTAAATCAGCGGGCATGATAACGAATTGTCGCATCGCTTGCATTGCTAATCGGGATGCGGGCTTCTACTCTGTTGATAATCAAAATAATGAGGAGTGTCTTGTGCGTATTGGGATTGATTTGGGCGGCACCAAAACAGAAGTTATTGCGCTGAGCGAGCAGGGAGAGCAACTGTTTCGCCACCGTCTGCCTACGCCGCGCGATGATTATCACCAGACCCTCGAAACGATTGCTCGCCTGGTCGATATGGCAGAGCAGGCAACGGGCGAGACGGGGACGGTGGGGATAGGGATCCCCGGCTCCATATCGCCTTATACTGGCGTGGTGAAAAATGCCAACTCCACCTGGCTCAACGGTCAGCCGTTTGATAAAGACGTAAGTCAACGTCTCAACCGGGAAGTGCGTCTGGCAAATGACGCCAACTGCCTGGCGGTGTCCGAGGCCGTCGATGGCGCCGCGGCAGGCGCGCAGACCGTTTTTGCGGTCATCATCGGCACCGGCTGCGGGGCGGGCGTGGCTATCGGCGGACGCTCACATATTGGCGGCAACGGCACCGCGGGCGAGTGGGGACACAACCCGCTGCCGTGGATGGACGAAGATGAACTCAAATACCGCGCCGAAGTACCGTGCTACTGCGGCAAGCAGGGCTGTATTGAGACCTTTATTTCCGGTACGGGGTTTGCCACCGATTATCATCGTCTGAGCGGCCAGCCGCTGAAAGGTAACGAGATTATGCGTCTGGTTGAGGAGCAGGATCCGGTGGCTGAACTGGCGCTCAGCCGCTACGAAATGCGGCTGGCAAAATCCCTGGCGCATGTGATCAATATTCTCGATCCTGACGTGATTGTGCTGGGCGGCGGCATGAGCAACGTCGACCGGCTGTACGCGACGGTGCCCACGCTGATAAAACAGTGGGTATTTGGCGGCGAGTGCGAAACGCCGATCCGCAAAGCCGTCCACGGTGATTCCAGCGGCGTGCGCGGCGCAGCGTGGTTGTGGCCGGAATAAACGCAAAACAGCAACGCAAGTTTTTGTACCCTCTCCCACGGGGAGAGGGCCAGGGTGAGGGCACCAGACCGCAGCGCCCCATCATTTAACCCACCGCAAACTCCCTGTCCAGCCTGCTGTATCCCAGCCCGTTGATCTTCTTCACTTTGATCTGCACCGGAATACGATCTTTCATTGCCTCGACGTGACTGATCACGCCGATGGTTTTCCCGGTGGCGTTTAGCGCGTCGAGCGCATCCAGCGCGGTATCCAGCGTTTCGCTGTCGAGCGTGCCGAACCCTTCATCCAGGAACAACGAGTCAATCCGCGTTTTGTGACTGACCAGATCGGAAAGCGCTAAGGCCAGCGCCAGGCTGACCAGAAAACTCTCCCCGCCGGAGAGGGTGCGCGTATCGCGTACCGCATCGGCCTGCCAGGTGTCGACCACCTCCAGCTCCAGCGCGTCGCTCGCTTTACGCTGGAGCAGGTAGCGGCCGTGCAGACGGTTGAGCTGCTGGTTGGCAAGCCACACCAGATTATCCAGCGTCAGCCCCTGGGCAAATTTACGGAATTTATCGCCGGTGCTGGAGCCTATCAGCGCATTGAGATAGCCCCAGTCGTCGGCCTGACGCGCCGCCTCCTCAATCTGCTGCATTAACGCCTGCTGGTGCAGACGGTTATCGCTGTCCTGTTTGAGCTGCTGGCGGATCTCCCCCTGATGCGTGGTGTTGTCCCGAAGCTGCTGCGCCAGCTGCTGTAACCGTGCCTGAAGGGTTGCGACATCGGTTTCCAGCCCCTCCGGGCGTTGTGCCTGGTGCGCCTGAAGCTGCTGGCTTGCCTGTACCGAGAGCGCCATGGCCTGCTGAAGCTGGTTCTCGAGCGTCTGCTTTTGCTGTTCAAGCTGGCGGATCGACGCATCATCCAGCAGGGCGGCGAGAAATGCCTCGCGATCGGCGAAGCAGCTCGCGGTCAGCGCGGCGCTGAACTGAGCCTGCGATTGCTGAAGCCGTTCACGCTCCAGGGTCTCCTGCTGCTGTAGGGTGGCGAGCTGGCTTTGCAGCGACACGCATTCGTCGTGGATCGCGCGCCAGTTTTCAGGGATCACCGCGTCGGCTCCTGTATTATCAGAAACCGGCAGCGTATCCAGAATGGGCATCAGGGCGTTAATACGCTCCTGAATCGTACCGTGCTGGGCCTGTTTTTCCTGCCACCGGGCGTATTCGTTTTCGCGCGCGCTGAGCCAGGCGTTTTCAGCACCCTCATCGGGCTCGCTAAGCGACAGCGACCGTAACGAGGCCGCCTGCGCCTGACGCGTCGCCGCCAGCTGCTGCTGGTGCTGGCGCGCCTGTCCTTCCTGTTCATTGAGCTGGTTTTGCAGCGTCAGACGCTGGCTTAGCTGATAAAGCTGGCGTTCGTACTGCTCCTGTTCGTTCATCCAGGGGGCGATATCATCCTGAATGTTCAGCGCTATGTTCAGCGAAGTGCAGACCTCCAGCCACTCTTTAGTGAGTGCTTGCTCTTCCTGAGAGAGTGACTGGGCTTCCGCTGTCTCGCGCTGGATCTGCTGGGTCAGCGCACTGACCTGCCCGAGCACCAGCAACCCTTCCTCTTTCAGCGCGGCAACCTCTTTTTCGAGGGCATCGCGGCGGCGCTGACTGTCGGTCAGTTCGAGTGCCTGATACTGCACCACGGCCGGATGTTCGCATGAGCCGCAGAGCGGGCAAGGCTTACCGGCTTCCAGCTGAGCACGATAGTTCTCAAGATCTTTGATTGTCGCTTCACGCTCACAGAGCGCCTTAAGATCGACAAAGTGCTGATTTTTCTCTTTATACTGCTGGCGGCGCAGGGTCAGGGTGTCGTTGAGCGTGACCTGCTCAGCCTGTGCTTTCTTCACGCTTTCCGCATTCTGGCGCAGCCGTTTTTGCAGCGGCTGATAGCGAGCGTGAAGCGCGGTCAGGCGCTGGCGAAGCGCCCGCATGTGTGCCTGTTGCTCCATTGCCGTCGTGATGGCCTCAGCCGTCAGCGTCAGCGTACTTTCCGGCATCCCTGCCAGCTTCTGGCGGAGCTCAGCAATGCGCGCCGACTGGGCCGCGAGCTGATTTTTATCGCGACTCAGCTGCGTAAAATGCGCCCGCCAGCCGGCAATTTCCTGTCCCCACTGACGGAAACGATCTTGTTCGGTCAGCCACTGCGTCAGCGCCGTGTGCTCTGTCTGCAACTGTTCACGGTTGCGCAGCGCACCGTTGCGGATACGCGCGCGCTGTGCCGCTCTGTCGAGTAAGCGAGTATTTACTTCAGCAATTCGCTCTGTGGTCTGCGACAGGCGGGCGGTCTGCTCCTGCTGGTGCTCCCACAGGGGGCGCAGCTGGGCGGCGGGCTGGGCCAACTGAAGCTTCGCCAGTTGGGGAGCGGCGTCCGTCAGAGCCTGTTGCGCCTGCTGCTGCGAAACGGCTGCGCGCTGCTGTTCACGTATTAGCTCGTCGTTACGCGTAAGCCACTGAAAATCTTTCTGTTGGCTCTGCTGCCGGGCCAGCAGGATCTTTTCTTCGTCAGTGAGTGCCTGCAAACTTTGCTGCAAGTGCTGCTGCTGTTCCTCGCTCAGCAGAACAACGCCTGCGGCCTGCGCTTCACACATCTCCAGCGCGCTGCGTGCCGCTTTATGTTTTTCGAAGACCATGGCGGAAATCTGGCCGTAAATTTCCGTGCCGGTCAGTTCTTCCAGCAGCTCAGCGCGATCGCTCGGTTTCGCGTTCAGGAAGGCGGCAAACTGCCCCTGAGAGAGCAGCATCGAGCGGGTAAAGCGTCCATAGTCCAGCCCGGTCAGTGCGGCGGTTTGTTCCAGCTTATCCGTGACTTTGTCGGCCAGAATTTTGCCGTCTTCGCAGCGGGCCAGCTCCACGCGCGGTGCCTGTAAGTTTCCGTCCGGCTGGTTGCGGGCACGGTTCTGGCTCCAGAAAGCGCGATAGGCGACGCCTTTAACCTCAAACTCCACCTCTGCCAGACATTCGGCGGTATCGCGCGTCATCAGGTCGTTTTGGGCCTGGGAGACCTTATTAAGGCGCGGCGTTTCGTGGTATAGCGCCAGGCAGATGGCGTCCAGCAGCGTGGTTTTGCCTGCGCCAGTGGCACCGGTGATGGCAAACAGCCCGTTGCTGGCGAACGGCTCCGCGGTGAAATCAATTTTCCACTCGCCTTTCAGTGAATTGAGATTTTTCAGACGCAGGCTCAGAATTTTCATGCGTTTTCTTCCTCGTCATTGAGGGTATGCAGGGTCTGGGCAAACAGCTCGTTAAGCCTCGTTTGCCTGGCCTCGTCCATCTCTTCATGCGCAAGCCGCCGCGCGAACACCTCTTCAACCCGGAGTTCGCTCAGCGTTTCACGTTGAGCGCTCAGCAGAATTTTCTCGCGCTGCTCGCGGCTGCGGCGTACCAGCAGCACCTCCACGGGAAGGTCTTCCGTCAGCGTCTGAATTTTACGCTGCATATCGTACAGGTAGTCGTCGGTGGCGATTTCGATATCGAGCCAGACGGGGGGGTTAAGCGCTGCGCCGCGCCACTGTTCAAGCTGGGCGGTAATGGCGGCCAGATCGCCTTTCAGCACCGCCAGCGGCTGGGTGACCGGGACCTCAAGCGTCTCAACGGCGCTGAGTTTGCCGTCGGTGAAGCTCACCAGATGCACGGATTTGGCTTTGCCCGTTTCGTCAAAACTGAGCGAAATGGGCGAGCCGCTGTAGCGGATGTGCTCGCAGCCGCCGATGATTTGCGCCCGGTGAATGTGTCCGAGGGCAATGTAGTCGGCGGGCGGGAAGTTCTGCGCCGGAAACGCGTCCAGCGTACCGATATAAATTTCGCGCACCGCGTCACTCTTACTGGCCCCGACGGTGGTGAGGTGTCCGGTGGCAACGATCGGAATGGCCTGTTCACCGCGCAGGGCACAGGCTTCCGTATGTTGCTGGTGGTAATAGCGCGTGATGGCCTGCAACAGATGCTGCTGCTTTTCGCTGCCGGACAGGCCGGCCTGGCTTTGCACGATATCGCGCGGGCGTAAAAACGGGATAGGGCACAGCACCGCGCCCGGCGTGCCGTCGCGTTTTTTCAGGATCTGCGGCGCGTGGCCGGCGCTGGCTACCACGGTGGTATTGAGGTACGCCAGAATATCGCGGGATTCATTCAGCATCGCCACGGAATCATGGTTTCCGGCGACAATCACCAGATGACAACCGGTTTGCTGGAGGTTGACCACAAAACGGTTGTACAGCTCACGCGCATAGCTCGGCGGCGATCCGGTATCAAAAATGTCGCCCGCTACAATGATTGCGTCCACCTCGTGAGCCTGAGCCGTCTCCAGCAGCCAGTTCAGGAACGCTTCATGTTCCGCGGCGCGGCTTTTGCTGTAAAAATTTTGACCCAGGTGCCAGTCTGAGGTGTGAAGTATGCGCATAAGAGATCCGTGGCAATAATAAGAAAGCAGGATTATAAACTTTCGGGGAGCGGAAAATAACCGCTGTAATAAAACAACAGTTTGCCATTTACCGTGGTAATGTTTTTCATAAATCTGTCATAAATCTGACGCATAATGACGCCGCATTACAGACTTGTAACTTAAATACGATAAGACAGGGCAAAGTATGGCGAGACGTATTCTGGTCGTAGAAGATGAAGCTCCGATCCGTGAAATGGTGTGCTTCGTGCTTGAACAAAATGGCTTCCAGCCGGTTGAAGCGGAAGATTATGACAGCGCGGTGAACCAGCTGAATGAACCCTGGCCCGACCTGATCCTGCTGGACTGGATGCTGCCTGGCGGTTCCGGATTGCAGTTTATCAAGCATATTAAGCGCGAGGCGATGACCCGCGATATCCCGGTAGTGATGTTGACGGCGCGCGGTGAGGAAGAGGATCGCGTGCGCGGTCTGGAAACCGGCGCGGACGATTACATTACCAAACCGTTCTCCCCGAAAGAGCTGGTGGCTCGAATCAAAGCGGTGATGCGCCGTATTTCACCGATGGCGGTGGAAGAGGTGATTGAGATGCAGGGGCTGAGCCTCGATCCTACCTCACACCGGGTCATGACCGGTGAAAATCCCCTCGATATGGGGCCCACCGAATTTAAACTCCTTCACTTCTTTATGACACACCCGGAACGCGTTTACAGCCGCGAACAGTTGCTGAATAACGTCTGGGGAACTAACGTCTATGTCGAAGACCGAACGGTTGACGTCCATATTCGCCGCCTGCGTAAAGCACTGGAACTGAGCGGCCACGATCGCATGGTACAGACGGTCCGCGGCACGGGTTATCGTTTCTCGACCCGTTTCTGAACAATGACAGGAGTGTGACGCGTGCTGGAACGTCTGTCATGGAAAAGGCTCGTCTTTGAACTGATCTTATGCTGTATTCCGGCCCTCATTCTGGGGGCTGTTTTTGGCTATCTGCCGTGGTTTTTACTGGTGGCCGTGACGGGACTGCTCGTCTGGCATTTCTGGAATTTACTGCGCCTCTCCTGGTGGCTATGGGTCGACAGGAGTATGACACCTCCGCCGGGAAGCGGGAGCTGGGAGCCGCTGCTCTACGGTCTGCACCAGATGCAGATGCGTAATAAAAAGCGCCGTCGTGAGCTGGGAAGCCTGATCAAACGCTTTCGCAGCGGGGCAGAGTCGCTGCCGGACGCGGTGATCCTGACGACGGAAGAAGGGACCATCTTCTGGTGTAATGGCCTCGCGCAACAGCTGCTGGGCCTGCGCTGGCCGGATGATAACGGCCAAAATATCCTTAACCTTCTGCGTTATCCCGAGTTCACGCTGTATCTGAAAAAGCGCGATTTTACCCGTCCGCATAACCTTAAGCTCAACAACGGTCGTCATCTGGAAATCCGCGTAATGCCCTACAGCGATCGGCAGTGGCTGATGGTGGCGCGTGACGTAACCCAGATGCACCAGCTTGAGGGCGCGCGCCGTAACTTCTTTGCTAACGTCAGTCACGAGCTGCGTACACCGCTGACGGTGCTTCAGGGCTACCTGGAGATGATGCAGGAACAAACGCTGGAGGGGGCGCCGCGTGAGAAAGCGCTGCATACCATGCGGGAGCAGACGTTCCGCATGGAAGGGCTGGTCAAACAGCTGCTGACGCTTTCAAAGATTGAGGCAGCCCCGTCGCTGGCGCTAAACGACATCATTGACGTGCCGATGATGCTGCGGGTGGTGGAGCGCGAGGCCCAAACGCTGAGCCACAATCAGCACTCGCTGGCTTTTGACGTTGATAACACGCTGAAAGTGCTTGGCAGTGAAGATGAGTTGCGCAGTGCTATCTCAAACCTGGTGTATAACGCCGTGAACCATACCCCGCAAGGGACGCATATTACGGTGCGCTGGCAGCATACCCCGGCGGGCGCTGAATTTAGCGTCGAGGACAACGGCCCGGGGATTGGGCCAGAACATCTCCCGCGTCTTACCGAACGGTTCTACCGGGTGGATAAAGCGCGCTCGCGGCAGACCGGGGGAAGCGGACTGGGGCTGGCAATCGTGAAGCATGCGGTGAGCCACCACGACAGCCGTCTTGATATCGAAAGTACCCTGGGCAAGGGCACGCGCTTTAGCTTCGTGCTCCCGGAACGATTAATTGCCAAAAAAAGCGCCTGACGGCAGGCGTGTCAGTTTACCTTTCCACGGGCCAGCACTTGCTGGCCCGTTTGCTTTGCAGTCAAGCGAAACGCGGCTGAATATTATACGGCTGCTGCTTTTTTGTTCGCATGATTAGCCATGAGTTTTTCTTATACATGGCATATTATTTTGGTCTGCATTTTCATGCTGGCATATTGTTCTGGTTTTACGATCCCTCCTTGCCTTTAAACGTTATAAGCGTTTAAATTGCCCCCCATATACTGTCAGACCGACTGTATATGCGTGGTAAATCGAAAAACTATTCTTCTCCACGCCAGGACGGGAGCATATCCCGCTGAAATTGAGCAAATTTTCCGCTGCATTGTCCCGTCAGGGATGGCGAAAATCTCAACGTTTTCAACACCACATCCACAGGCAGTAAGGTTTTATGACCCATCACTTGAAATCGCGTGACATTATCGCGCTGGGCTTTATGACATTTGCGCTGTTCGTTGGCGCAGGCAACATTATTTTCCCGCCAATGGTTGGCTTACAGGCGGGTGAACACGTCTGGACGGCTGCGTTTGGCTTCCTGCTGACTGCCGTGGGTCTACCGGTACTGACCGTCATCGCGCTGGCGAAAGTGGGCGGCGGTGTGGACAGCCTCAGCACCCCGATTGGCAAAGTGGCCGGCGTTCTGCTGGCAACCGTCTGCTATCTGGCCGTTGGCCCGCTGTTCGCAACCCCGCGTACGGCGACCGTCTCCTTTGAAGTGGGTATCGCTCCGCTGACCGGTGACGGCGCGATGCCGCTGTTTATTTACAGCCTGATTTACTTCGCCATCGTGATTCTGGTTTCTCTCTATCCGGGCAAACTGCTGGATACCGTAGGTAACTTCCTGGCACCGCTGAAAATTGTGGCGTTGATCGTGCTGGCGGTTGCGGCTATCGTCTGGCCTGCGGGTCCTATCAGCTCCGCGATGGACGCGTATGAGAACGCCGCGTTCTCAAACGGTTTCGTGAATGGCTATCTGACGATGGATACGCTCGGCGCGATGGTGTTTGGTATCGTTATCGTTAACGCCGCGCGTTCTCGCGGTGTGACCGAAGCGCGTCTGCTGACCCGCTACACCATCTGGGCTGGCCTGATGGCCGGTGTCGGCCTGACGCTGCTGTATCTGGCGCTGTTCCGTCTGGGTTCAGATAGCGCAACGCTGGTCGATCAGAGCGCAAACGGCGCGGCGATCCTGCATGCTTACGTGCAGCACACCTTTGGTGGGGCAGGCAGCATGCTGCTGGCAGCGCTGATCTTCCTGGCGTGCCTGGTAACGGCGGTGGGCCTGACCTGCGCCTGTGCAGAGTTCTTCGCCCAGTATCTGCCGCTCTCTTACCGCACGCTGGTGTTTATCCTCGGCATCTTCTCCATGGCGGTGTCGAACCTCGGTCTGAGCCACCTGATTCAGGTATCCATTCCGGTGCTGACGGCGATCTATCCGCCATGTATCGTGCTGGTCGTGCTGAGCTTCACGCGTCCGTGGTGGCATAACTCTACGCGAATTATTGCGCCAACCATGTTTATCAGCCTGATTTTTGGTATCCTTGACGGGATCAAAGCATCAGCATTTGCAGAAATCCTGCCAGCCTGGACACAGCGTCTGCCGCTGTCCGAGCAGGGCCTGGCCTGGCTGATGCCTTCCGTTGTTGCGCTGGTTCTGGCGATTGTTTGGGACCGTGCTGCCGGGCGTCAGGTAACCTCCAACGCCCATTAATCAACGGCAACAAATTGTTTAACCACGGGGCTTAAGGCCCCGTGGTTTTTTGTTTTTTTCGTGTTGAATGGCAAGATTTTAATGGAAAGCACTAACAAACTTAAACGTGGATTGAGCACCCGCCACATCCGCTTTATGGCGCTGGGCTCGGCTATCGGCACCGGTCTTTTTTATGGCTCGGCAGATGCCATCAAAATGGCCGGTCCAAGCGTTCTGCTGGCCTACATCATCGGCGGCGCCGCGGCTTATATCATCATGCGCGCGCTGGGTGAGATGTCGGTTCACAACCCGTCTGCCAGCTCGTTTTCACGCTACGCGCAGGAAAACCTGGGCCCGCTGGCCGGTTTTATCACCGGCTGGACCTACTGCTTCGAAATCCTGATTGTCGCGATTGCTGACGTAACGGCGTTTGGCATCTATATGGGGGTCTGGTTCCCCGCCGTGCCGCACTGGATCTGGGTGCTGAGCGTGGTGCTGATCATCTGCGCCGTTAACCTGATGAGCGTGAAGGTGTTTGGCGAGCTGGAGTTCTGGTTCTCCTTCTTCAAGGTTGCGACCATTATCATCATGATCCTCGCCGGTTTCGGCATCATTATCTGGGGTATCGGCAACGGCGGGCAGCCAACCGGCATCCATAACCTGTGGAGCAACGGCGGCTTCTTCAGCAACGGCTGGCTTGGGATGGTCATGTCGCTTCAGATGGTCATGTTCGCCTATGGCGGTATCGAGATTATCGGCATCACCGCCGGGGAAGCGAAAGACCCTGAGAAGTCCATTCCGCGCGCCATTAACTCGGTGCCGATGCGCATCCTGGTGTTCTATGTGGGCACGCTGTTTGTGATTATGTCCATCTACCCGTGGAACCAGGTGGGCACCAACGGCAGCCCGTTTGTTCTGACCTTCCAGCATATGGGCATTGCGTTTGCGGCCAGTATTCTCAACTTTGTGGTGCTGACCGCCTCGCTGTCGGCCATCAACAGTGACGTGTTCGGCGTGGGCCGCATGCTGCACGGCATGGCGGAGCAGGGCAGCGCGCCGAAGGTGTTTGCCAAAACGTCGCGTCGCGGCACTCCGTGGGTAACGGTGCTGGTGATGACCGTGGCGCTGCTGTTCTCGGTCTACCTTAACTACATCATGCCGGAGAACGTCTTCCTGGTGATCGCGTCGCTGGCGACCTTCGCCACCGTGTGGGTGTGGATCATGATCCTGCTGTCGCAGATTGCGTTCCGTCGCCGCCTGTCGCCAGAAGAGGCCAAAGCGCTCAAGTTCAAAGTGCCGGGGGGCGTGCCAACGACCATCGTCGGCCTCATCTTCCTGGTCTTCATCATTGGCCTGATTGGTTATCACCCGGATACCCGTATCTCCCTGTACGTGGGCTTCGCGTGGATCGTCCTGCTGCTGGTGGGCTGGATGTTTAAATGCCGCCGCGACCGTCAGCTGGCGGAAGCAGAGTAAGATAAAAATGCCGGGTGGCTCTGCGCTTACCCGGCCTACACGCCCTTTTGCCCCGGCAAAAAGTCTCATCCCCCGTCCTCCTCCCCCAATAAATTCCGTCATGGTGAGCTAACCTTAACAACCCTGTGGCAAGGTGACGTCAATTTCATCAAAGGGGATTCGTGATGTTAAACGCCTGGCACCTTCCGGTTGCCCCATTTGTTAAGCAAAACAAAGACAACCTTGTGATTACGCTCTGGCTGGCGGGGGAAAATCAGCCTGAACGCGTGACGCTGCGCGCCGAAGTGGATAATGAAGAAACGTCGCTGAAAATGCACAAAGTGCGCAGCCAGCCGCAGCCGGGCATCACGGCGTGGCGGGCAAATATCGATTTGCGCAGCGGGCAGCCGCGACGCCGTTACGGCTTTAAGCTGCTGTGGAATAACCGTCAGCTGTGGTTTACCCCGCAGGGATTTAGCCGTTTTCCGCCCGCGCGCCTGGAGCAGTTTGCGGTGGACTGCCCCGATAGCGGACCGCAGTGGGTTAACGATCAGGTCTTTTACCAGATTTTCCCGGACCGCTTTGCGCGTTCTGAAAAGCGCACCGCCGAGCAGGACAAGATCTACTACCATCATGCGGTCGGTCACGACATCATCCTGAAAAAATGGGATGAGCCGCTAACCGCCCAGGCGGGGGGATCAACCTTTTACGGCGGCGATCTCGACGGTATTAGCGAAAAACTGCCGTACCTGAAAACGCTCGGCGTGACGGCGCTCTACCTGAACCCGGTGTTTAAAGCGCCAAGCGTACACAAATACGATACTCAGGATTATCGCCACGTTGACGAGCAGTTTGGCGGCGACGAGGCGCTGCTGCGGCTGCGTCATAACACGCAAAAAGAAGGTATGCGTCTGATCCTCGATGGTGTGTTCAACCACAGCGGGGATTCTCACGGCTGGTTTGATCGTCACAATCAGTCGATGGGGGGCGCTTGCCATAATCCTGACTCACCGCAGCGTGACTGGTACAGTTTTGACGAGGAGGGGCGCGCTCTGGACTGGCTGGGCTACCCGAGCCTGCCGAAGCTTGATTTCCAGTCGCCCTCGCTGGTGAACGAGATCTACGGCGGGGAAGACAGCATTGTGCGCCACTGGCTCAAAGCGCCGTGGAATATGGACGGCTGGCGGCTGGACGTGGTGCATATGCTGGGGGAAGCGGGTGGGGCGCGAAATAATCTACAGCATGTCGCCGCCATTACCCGCTCGGCAAAAATGGCCCGCCCGGAGGCATTCGTTTTCGGGGAGCACTTTGGCGATGCGCGCCAGTGGTTGCAGGCAGATGCGGAAGACGCGGCGATGAACTATCGCGGCTTCACCTTCCCGCTGTGGGGGTTCCTCGCAAACACCGATATCTCTTACGATCCGCAGCATATTGACGCCGAAACCTGCATGGCGTGGATGGAGAACTATCGCGCCAGCCTTTCGCATCAGCAGCAGCTGCGGATGTTCAACCAGCTCGACAGCCACGATACCGCGCGCTTTAAGTCGCTGCTGGGTAAAGATGTGGCGCGCCTGCCGCTGGCGGTGACCTGGCTCTTCACCTGGCCGGGCGTACCCTGCATCTACTATGGCGATGAAGTCGGGCTGGACGGCAACAACGATCCGTTCTGCCGTAAAACCTTCCCGTGGGAGCCTGAAAAGCAGGATCAGGATCTGTTCAGCCTGTACCAGCGCATGGCGACGCTGCGCAAGCAGAGCCAGGCCCTGCGCTACGGGGGCTGTCAGGTGATGTACGCCCACGATAACGTGGTGGTGTTTGTCCGCGTCTATAACCAGCAGCGCGTGCTGGTTGCAATCAACCGGGGCGAGGCGTGCGAAGTCGTGCTGGACAATTCCCCGCTGCTGGCCGGTAAAACGTGGAAGAGCAAGGAGGGCAAAGCGACGTTCCTGGAGAGCGTGCTCACGCTTCCCGCTATCTCTGCGGCGGTCTGGTTCGGCGGTTAACCGCAGGCAGAAGGGTTTTCACCTTTTAAGATGGCGCAAATGCAACTATTTGTGTCAATCTTAACGGATCGTTTACGGTGAAGGTGGAAACATGGACGAGCTTTACATCCTTGGCTGTTTGTTCCTGGTTTTTGCGCTGGTAGTGGCACCCGTGCTGACGGTTATCGGCTTTAACCGAAGCACGGCGGCGAAGCAGGAGATCGCCCGGCTTCGCCAGCGCATTGAGGCGCTTGAGCAGCGTGGTGTGGCTGAAAAAGTGCCGGAGCCGGTGCAGTCCGTCACGCCGGTGGAGGAACCAGCGGCAGAGGCCGTTACCGCACTTGTCGATCCCTGGCGTCCCGAACCGCCCGTCACCGAAGCAAAACCTGCACCTGTACGGGCGGCAAAACGGCCTTCCGCCTTTGGCGGCATTCTCTCCTCGCTGACGCGCTGGTTTATGCAGGGCAATCCGCTGGCGAAGCTGGGGATAGTGCTGCTCTTCCTGGGTCTCTCTTTCCTGCTGCGCTATACCGTTGAACATTCACTGTTCCCGCTTGAGCTGCGCCTTGCCGCCACGGCGCTGTTTGCCATGGTTCTGCTGGTCATTGGCTGGCGGCTGCGGCACAGGCAGCGGATCTATGCCCTTATTCTCCAGGGCGGGGCGACCGGCGTGCTCTACCTGACCGTCTTTGGCGCATTCCGGCTGTGGCAGATGCTGCCGATGACACTGGCGTTTGCGCTGCTGGTGGTGATTTGCGCGGCGAGCGTTGGGCTGGCCGTTCTGCAAAGGGCCCTGAGCCTTGCCATGCTGGCGAGCCTCGGCGGGTATCTCGCCCCGCTGCTCCTGTCGACGGGCGGGGGAAGCTTTGTGGCGCTGTTCTCCTTCTATCTTCTGCTGTCCATCGGCATTCTCGTCATCAGCATCTGGCAGCACTGGCGCGAGCTCAATCTGCTCGGGCTGCTCTTTACGTTCGGCGTTGGCGGCTTGTGGGGGCTGAGCGACTACCAGCCTGAAGACTACGTCATCTGCCAACTGTTTCTGATCGCCAATACGCTGATTTTCGGCGTGTTTAGCGTGGCGCTGTCGCTGCGGGCGCAGGAAAAAGGCAAGCAGATTATTGACGGCGTACTGCTGTTTGCCCCGCCGCTGGTGGGGTTTGGGATGCAGTACGGCATGACCTCGCACTGGACGTACGGCCCGGCGCTCAGCGCGCTGGGCTACGGTGCGTTTTACCTCTCGCTGGCGTTTCTCGCGCTGCGGCGCTATCCCTCCATCGGACGACCGCTGGTTATGGCGGCGCTGGCGATTGGCGGCGGGTTTGCCACGCTTGCCATCCCGCTGGCGCTGTCGGCACGCTGGACGGCGATGGTCTGGGCGCTGGAAGGGCTGGGCATCCTGTGGCTGGGCGTACAACAGCAGCAGCGGCGCATGAGTTATAGCGGGACGGCGCTGCTGGTCCTGGCGCTCGGCAGCGCCACGTGGGCGCAGATGAACGGCGTCACGTCGCTGAGCCTGCTGCTGATCTTCGCGGTGCTCAGCCTCTGCTGGCTGGCTGCGGCCTGGCTGTGGCGGAAAATCGCTCAGCCGGGCAGCTGGGCGCTGCTGGCCGGCGGGCTGCTGTTCTGGCTGGTGGCGCTGATGGGCGCGTCGCAGCTGATCCTCAAGCCGGAGCTAGCGGTTCTGGCGGGCGTGCTGGCGCTGACGGCGGCGTCGGCCTGGGGCTGGCGGCAAATTGCCGCGCGTCTGGCATGGCGGGAGCTGGATGCCAGTAAATGGCTGCTGTGGCCGATGATGCTGCTGATGGTGCTGTATCAGGTCTCGCACCAGCAGATCCTGGCGGCCGGCTGGGCAAATCTGGCCTGGTGTATTGCGCTTCCTGCCGCCCTGATGCTGCTGCGGCGCGACGAAGAAAAACGTCTTCCGCGCCTGTCGATGGGGCTGCACCTGTCGCTGTTGTGGATGATTTTGCTGGCGCTGGGCGCTGAGCTTTACTGGTTTGCCCGCTCCCTGCCGTGGGGGATGGCGGCCTGGGGAAGCGGCATCGCCATGGCTGTTGGCGGTGGGGTGATTATGATGCTCTCCGCGGCCGTTCGGCATCGCGCGTGGCCGTTCCGGGTCTGGCCTGCGCTCTATGCCTGTCTTAGCATGATACCGGTGGTTGTGGTGCTCCTGGTATTGCTGGTGGTCACCAATTTCCAGGACGGCGTGGTCTATCGTCAGACCTGGCTGCCGCTGGTGAACCCGCTTGAGGAAGGGGCAGCGTTCGCCCTGCTGGGGCTGGTGGTCTTCTATCGGGCCGTGGCGCGCTACTCTCCGGCATCGCTTGCGCAGTCGCGACCGTGGCCCGCCGTTGCGCTGATGGCGCTTGGCTTCTGGTGGCTTAACGGCGCGCTGCTGCGCGCGCTGGCGTGGTACGGCGAGGTGGCCTGGAACATGGAATCATTGTGGCATTCGCGGCTTATTCAGACCACCTTTGCCCTGTTCTGGATGTTCTGCGCACTGGTGGTGATGATCCGCGCCACCCGTCGGGCCTCCCGCCAGCAGTGGCTTGGCGGTGCGACGCTGCTGGGCGTGGTCATGCTCAAGCTGATGCTGGTGGACAGCGCGGGCGGAGGCGGCCTGGCGCGCGCCATCGCGTTTATTGGCGTGGCGATCCTGGTCCTGATTGTGGGCTATTTCTCGCCGCTACCGCCTAAAGCAGGAGAAGAAAAATGAAATGGATGAAAGCGGTTGTTTGTGCGGCACTGCTGGCCCAGTCCGGTCCGGCGATAAGCGAGAGCGCACCGGCGGAATCTCCCCGGGATTATGCCTTTGGCCTGTCCCTTGATACTTCAACAGCGTCGCCGTGGTATCGGGTCACGCTGCCGTTGTCCGTTTACCAGCAGAGCACATCGCCCGATCTGCGCGACGTTCGCGTGTTTAATCAGGCGGGTGAGGCGGTTCCGTTCAGCCTGGTTACCACAACGCGTCCGCAGCCGGCACCGACCACAACGCCTCTGCGCCTTTTTGCGCTTAACGCCTCGCCGGGCGGGGAAGAAAACAACGGCGAGAAAATTATGCTGCGGGCCAGAAACGGCGTGGAAATTGTGCTGGAAGGGCAGACAGCAGCGGCTGCTGGACAACACTATCTGCTGACTCTGCCGGAAAACGCGGCTGAGGTTCCGCTCTCTCAGCTCCAGCTGATTTGGGACGCGCCGCAGGGCTCGTGGCAGGGGACCGCATCGGTCTATTACGGTGAGGATCTGAAAAACTGGTCTACCCTGCGCGAAGAGATGCCGCTGCTGGACGTGATGAGCGGGCAGGATCGCCTTAAGCTCGACCGCATCGATACCGATCTGGTGTTATCCCCTGAGGCGAATCGTTATCTGCTTCTGGTGCTGAACACGGGGCGTTCTGCCCTGACGTTAACCGGCGTCAACGCCATTAACGCCCCTGCACAGGCGGGATCTGAACACATTAGCCTGGCGGGAGAGGGAGAGCGTGTATCCGAAAGCGAAGCCGTGTGGCGCTGGACGCATCCGCAACCCCTCAGCGCGATTGGCTTCATGCTGAATGGCGACGGCGTTCTCCCGGTAGAAATAACCTGGCGGAGTTCGGACAAAGATCGGTGGCATACGCTGAAAAAAGAGGTGATCTACCAGCTTGGCGGTAAAACGTCTGAACCCGTTTCGCTTCCGGGCGAGCTGGTCGAGGCGGTGAAAATTAACGCCCTGAACGCGCGCCTGCCGCAGAACCTGCCGGGCGTGACCGGGCAACGCGTGCGCTACGATCTGGTGTTCAACGCGCAGGGAAAAGGGCCGTACCTGCTCGCGTGGGGGAATGGGGCCGCTAAACCGGCAAGCGTGGAAATGGATATGCTGATCCCGTCCGGGCTGCGTAAGACCTACGATCTGGCAGCCTTGCCGATGGCCGATACGCTGGAGGCTGTCCCGCTGGGTGGCGAGGCGCGTTTAACCGCGACGTCTGCGGCAGAGCAGGAAAACCGGATGAAAACGCTGATGGTCTGGGGCGTACTGATCGCCGGGGTATTGCTGCTTGCGGGGATGGCATGGCGTGTCTGGCGCGAGGTAAAAAAAGACGGCGCCGCATAAGGCATAAAAAAACCCGCGTATTCGCGGGTTTTTCGTAAACCGTGCCGATTACAGGCTGGATACGTTCTCAGACAGGTATTTAGCTACGCCGTCTGGGGAAGCAGCCATACCTTCTTTACCTTTTTCCCACTGAGCCGGGCACACTTCACCGTGCTCTTCGTGGAACTGGAGCGCGTCAACCATGCGCAGCATTTCGTCGATGTTACGACCCAGCGGCAGATCGTTCACAACCTGGTGACGAACGATGCCGTTTGCGTCGATCAGGAAAGAACCACGCAGTGCAACGCCAGCGTCCGGATGTTCGATACCGTAAGCCTGCTGGATTTCGCGTTTTATGTCCGCAACCATCGCGTATTTCACCGCACCGATGCCGCCGTTTTCGACAGGGGTGTTACGCCATGCGTTGTGTACAAATTCAGAGTCGAAGGAGACGCCAACCACTTCCACGCCACGCTTCTGGAATTCTTCGTAACGTTTGTCGAACGCGATCAGCTCAGACGGGCAAACGAAAGTGAAGTCCATTGGCCAGAAGAACAGAACGGTTGCTTTACCGTTGGTGTGCTGTTTGAAGTTGAAGTTTTCAACGATTTCACCGTTACCCAGAACTGCGGCAGCTGTAAAATCCGGGGCCGGACGAGTTACCAGAACCATATGATTCTCCTGTAGATACTAAGGTTATTTGGAACGCAACGCGGGCCAGTATAGAGACTGCGCGGGAATAAGACAAAGAGGTGGTAACAATCGTTCCACCAGTTTTTACCTATCAATCAAACCGGCATCACAGTTCTTTATTTTTTGCCTGCATCATCATACGCGGGTAGAACTGCCAGAAGCGGGTTTCCAGCGCATCGTAATGTTCATTCAGGTCATGCCATGAGTCGCGCAGCGCGTCCAGACGCGGGCGGCGGCTCGCCATGCCGTTCAGGACGTTCTGAATAAAATCCATCTCGCGGTATCGCTCCAGCCAGCGTTCAGACCACAGATAGTTATTCAGATTCACAAAGCGCGGCGGGGAGTCCGGCAAAATGATCGAGACCTGTGCGTGGGCGTAGCGCACAAACTCTGGCAGCGTCATGTCAGTCGACAGCTGTGACCAGTGGCGCGACAGGAAATGATCCCACATTACGTCGAGCGTGATTGGCGCCACGCGTCGCGTTTCGGGGCGGAACCAGGCTTTGGCTTCCGTTACTTCCGGCAGGTTATCTGTCAGCACGTCGATGCGGCGGTGCATAAAAATCCCGTCGACAACCTCGGGGGAGTAGTCTTCCGCGGGGTTGCCGCGCACGAAATCGGCCAGCAAATTGCCGGAGAGGGAGCTGTCCGCGAGGTGAGCCAGATGCAGGTGAGCGAGAAAATTCATGCGTTTTATTTGTCCGGTGGCGGCTAGTTGTTGCAGCAAAAGGGCGCGAGCACTAGACTATGCCGCCTGTTTTTAAGTCACGAGTATACGTCATGCGCGTCGCCGATTTCTCCTTTGAACTACCTGAATCCCTGATTGCTCACTACCCCATGCCTGAGCGTAGCAGCTGTCGCTTGCTGTCACTGGACGGGCCAACGGGCGCGCTGACGCACGGTACTTTCACCGATCTGCTCGACAAGCTCAACCCTGGCGATCTGCTGGTCTTTAACAATACCCGCGTGATCCCGGCGCGCCTGTTTGGCCGTAAGGCCAGCGGCGGCAAGATTGAAGTGCTGGTCGAACGTATGCTCGACGATAAACGTATTCTGGCACATATTCGCGCCTCCAAGGCGCCGAAGCCGGGCGCTGAGCTGCTGCTGGGCGATGACGAGAGCATCAAAGCGACCATGACCGCGCGTCACGACGCGCTGTTCGAGGTGGCGTTCGACGACGAGCGCACGGTGCTTGATATCCTCAACACCATCGGCCACATGCCGCTGCCGCCGTACATTGAGCGCCCGGACGAAGAGGCCGACCGCGAGCTGTATCAGACCGTCTACAGCCAGAAGCCTGGCGCGGTGGCGGCCCCGACTGCGGGCCTGCACTTTGATGAACCGCTGCTGGAAAAGCTGCGCGCCAAAGGCATTGAGATGGCCTTCGTGACGCTGCACGTCGGCGCGGGTACGTTCCAGCCGGTGCGCGTGGACAGCATCGAAGACCACATCATGCACTCTGAGTACGCCGAAGTGCCGCAGGAGGTTGTGGATGCGGTGCTGGCGGCGAAAGCGCGCGGCAGCCGCGTCGTGGCCGTCGGAACGACATCCGTGCGTTCCCTTGAGAGCGCCGCGCAGGCCGCGAAAAGCGAGTTGATTGAGCCGTTCTTTGGCGATACGCAGATCTTTATCTACCCGGGCTATCAGTACAACGTCATTGATGCGCTGGTGACCAACTTCCATCTACCTGAATCTACATTGATTATGCTGGTGTCCGCGTTTGCGGGGTATCAGCATACGATGAATGCCTACAAGTCTGCGGTAGAACAAAAATATCGCTTTTTTAGCTACGGTGACGCGATGTTTATCACGTACAATCCGCAGGCTTTGAATGAGCGTGTCGGGGAATAAGTCCGCGGCACCGTATGACAACGTTGGACTGTTTTTCTGACGTCGGAGAAAAAATGAAATTTGAACTTGATACCACCGACGGTCGCGCGCGTCGCGGTCGCCTGGTGTTTGATCGCGGCGTGGTGGAAACCCCCGCGTTTATGCCTGTTGGCACCTACGGCACCGTAAAAGGGATGACGCCGGAAGAAGTTGAGGCCACGGGCGCACAGATTATCCTCGGCAACACCTTCCACCTGTGGCTGCGTCCGGGCCAGGAGATCATGAAGCTCCACGGCGATCTGCACGATTTCATGCAGTGGAAAGGCCCGATCCTGACCGACTCCGGCGGTTTCCAGGTCTTCAGCCTGGGCGATATCCGCAAGATCACCGAGCAGGGCGTACATTTCCGTAACCCGATCAACGGCGATCCGATCTTCCTCGATCCGGAAAAATCGATGGAGATTCAGTATGATCTCGGCTCCGATATCGTGATGATCTTCGACGAATGTACGCCATACCCGGCGGACTGGGACTATGCGAAACGCTCCATGGAGATGTCCCTGCGCTGGGCGAAGCGCAGCCGTGACCGTTTTGATTCCCTGCAAAACAAAAATGCGCTGTTCGGCATTATTCAGGGCAGCGTTTACGAAGATTTACGCGATATCTCCGTTAAAGGTCTGGTAGAGATAGGCTTTGATGGCTACGCTGTCGGCGGTTTGGCTGTGGGTGAGCCGAAGGAAGATATGCACCGCATTCTGGAGCATGTCTGCCCGCAAATCCCGGCGGATAAACCACGATACCTGATGGGGGTGGGTAAGCCAGAAGATCTGGTGGAAGGCGTACGTCGCGGCATTGATATGTTCGACTGCGTGATGCCTACCCGAAACGCACGTAACGGTCATCTGTTCGTTACCGATGGCGTGGTGAAAATCCGTAACGCGAAGCATAAGAGTGACACCAGCCCGCTCGATTCCGAGTGCGATTGCTATACCTGTCGCAATTATTCTCGCGCGTATCTGCATCATCTCGATCGTTGCAACGAGATTTTGGGCGCGCGTCTCAATACCATTCATAATCTTCGTTATTATCAGCGCTTAATGGCTGGTTTACGTAAGGCTATCGAAGAGGGTAAATTAGAGAGCTTCGTGACCGATTTCTACCAACGTCAGGGGCGGGATGTTCCACCGTTGAACGTTGATTAATTTTAATAATGAGGGAATTTGAATGAGCTTTTTTATTTCTGATGCGGTAGCAGCAACGGGCGCACCAGCGCAGGGCAGCCCGATGTCTCTGATTCTGATGCTGGTTGTGTTCGGTCTGATCTTCTACTTCATGATCCTGCGTCCACAGCAGAAGCGTACTAAAGAGCACAAAAACCTGATGAACTCCATCGCGAAAGGCGATGAAGTCCTGACCAATGGTGGCCTGGTAGGTCGCGTAACCAAAGTAGCGGAAAACGGCTACATTGCTATCGCCCTCAACGACACCACTGAAGTGGTTATCAAACGTGACTTCGTAGCTGCCGTTCTGCCGAAAGGCACCATGAAGGCGCTGTAATCCCAACTTTTCCCAAAGGGAACTGCCGTGTTAAACCGTTATCCTTTGTGGAAGTACATCATGCTGGTCGTCGTGATTATCGTCGGCCTGCTGTACGCGCTTCCCAACCTGTATGGTGAGGATCCGGCCGTTCAAATCACTGGCGCGCGCGGTGTCGCCGCCAGTGAGCAAACGCTGATCCAGGTCCAGAAAACGTTACAAGAAGAAAAAATTACCGCTAAGTCTGTGGCACTGGAAGAGGGCGCAATTCTTGCTCGCTTCGACACCACCGACACGCAGCTCCGCGCACGTGAAGCGCTGATGGGCGTGCTGGGTGATAAATACGTCGTGGCGCTTAACCTTGCTCCTGCAACTCCGCGCTGGCTGGCTGCGCTGAACGCAGAGCCAATGAAACTGGGTCTTGACCTGCGTGGTGGCGTTCACTTCCTGATGGAAGTGGATATGGATACCGCGCTCGGCAAGCTACAGGAACAGAATATCGACAGCCTGCGCAGCGATCTGCGCGATAAGGGCATTCCGTACACCACCGTACGCAAAGAAGATAACTACGGTATGAGCATCACGTTCCGCGACAGCGCGGCACGCGATCAGGCTGTGACTTATCTGTCTCAGCGTCACCGCGATCTGGTGATCACCTCTCAGGGCAGCAACCAGCTGCGTGCGGTCATGACCGACGCGCGTCTGAGTGAAGCCCGTGAATACGCCGTTCAGCAGAACATCAACATTCTGCGTAACCGTGTAAACCAGCTGGGCGTGGCTGAGCCACTGGTGCAGCGTCAGGGTGCTGACCGTATCGTGGTTGAGCTGCCGGGTATCCAGGATACCGCACGTGCGAAAGAGATTCTGGGTGCGACAGCAACCCTGGAGTTCCGTCTGGTGAATTCCAACGTCGATCAGGCAGCTGCGGCCTCAGGCCGTGTCCCGGGCGATTCCGAAGTGAAACAGACCCGCGAAGGCCAGCCGGTTGTGCTCTACAAACGCGTGATCCTGACCGGTGACCATATCACCGACTCCACTTCAAGCCAGGATGAGTACAACCAGCCGCAGGTGAATATCTCGCTTGATAGCGCTGGTGGCAACATCATGTCTAACTTCACTAAGGACAACATCGGCAAGCCGATGGCGACCCTGTTCGTGGAGTACAAAGACAGCGGCAAGAAAGACGCCAACGGTCGTGCGGTGCTGGTGAAAGAGGAAGAGGTGATCAACATCGCCAACATCCAGTCTCGTCTGGGTAACAGCTTCCGTATCACTGGTATCAGTAACCCGAACGAAGCGCGTCAGCTCTCTCTGCTGCTGCGTGCCGGTGCGCTGATTGCGCCAATTCAGATTGTTGAAGAACGTACCATCGGTCCAACCCTGGGTATGCAGAACATCAAACAGGGTCTGGAAGCGTGTCTGGCCGGCCTGGCGGTGTCCATCATCTTCATGATCTTCTTCTACAAGAAGTTCGGCCTGATTGCGACGTCTGCGCTGATTGCCAACCTGGTGCTGATCATCGGCATCATGTCCCTGCTGCCGGGGGCGACGCTAACCATGCCGGGTATCGCGGGTATCGTCCTGACCCTTGCGGTGGCGGTCGACGCCAACGTACTGATAAACGAACGTATCAAAGAAGAGCTGAGCAACGGTCGTTCTGTACAGCAGGCGATTGAAGAAGGCTACAAAGGGGCGTTCAGCTCCATCTTCGATGCGAACGTAACAACACTGATTAAGGTTCTTATCCTGTATGCAGTGGGTACTGGCGCGATCAAAGGCTTTGCGATTACTACCGGTATCGGTGTCGCAACGTCGATGTTTACCGCTATTGTCGGCACCCGTGCCATCGTGAACCTGCTGTACGGCGGCAAGCGCGTCAAAAAGCTGTCTATCTGAGGAGTGCGTTGTGGCACAGGAATATACTGTTGAACAATTGAACCACGGCCGTAAAGTCTGGGACTTTATGCGCTGGGACTACTGGGCCTTCGGCATTTCAGGTTTTCTGCTGATTTTGTCCATCGTCATTATGGGCGTGAAAGGCTTTAACTGGGGTCTGGACTTCACCGGTGGTACGGTGATCGAAATTACCCTGGAAAAACCGGTCGATATGGACCAGATGCGTGAGTCTCTGCAAAAGGCGGGCTTTGAAGAGCCGCTGCTCCAGAACTTTGGCAGCAGCCGCGACATCATGGTGCGTATGCCTCCGGTACACGATGCCAACGGCAGCCAGGAGCTGGGCAGCAAGGTCGTTCAGGTTATTAACGAAACGACCAGCCAGGATGCGACGGTTAAGCGTATTGAGTTCGTCGGCCCGAGCGTCGGTGCAGACCTGGCGCAGACCGGTGCGATGGCGCTGCTGGTGGCGCTGATCTCAATCCTGATTTACGTCGGTTTCCGCTTTGAGTGGCGACTGGCGGCAGGCGTGGTTATCGCCCTGGCGCACGACGTGGTGATCACCATGGGCATACTGTCTCTGTTCCACATTGAGATTGACCTGACAATTGTGGCATCCCTGATGTCCGTTATCGGTTACTCACTGAACGACAGTATCGTGGTATCTGACCGTATTCGTGAAAACTTCCGTAAGATCCGTCGCGGTACGCCGTACGAAATCTTTAACGTGTCGTTGACCCAGACGCTGCACCGTACGTTGATCACCTCCGGTACCACCCTGATGGTGATCCTGATGCTGTTCCTGTTCGGTGGCCCGGTGCTGGAAGGCTTCTCGCTGACCATGCTGATCGGTGTGTCTATCGGTACGGCCTCGTCTATCTACGTGGCGTCCGCGCTGGCGCTGAAGCTGGGCATGAAGCGCGAGCATCTGATCCAGCAGAAAGTCGAGAAGGAAGGGGCGGATCAGCCGTCTATTCTGCCGTAAGCGTTCGTCTTACGCGGCATCGAAATCCCGGCCTGTTGGCCGGGATTTTTTTTGTCTGCATCTCACAAATACTCCTGACAGTATGCTGTCAGGAGCCCTGTCGTAGACTCCTTCTCAACCCTAACAACAGGCAGGAGGACGTATGAAAAGTGTTATTAACTGGTTTGAAATTCCGGTCGCCAATATGGATCGCGCCATCAAATTTTATGAGTCGGTGATGCAGGTCGCGCTGCGGCGCGAGAAGATGGACGTGGCTGATCTGGCGATTTTCCCGCACGAGGATCCGGCCACGGGCGGCGCGCTGGCGAAATTTGACGGCGTTACACCGTCTTCGCAGGGCGCTATTATTTACCTGCATACTGCCAATCTGGCGGCCACGCTCGATCGTATTGCTTCTGCGGGCGGTGAGTGCGTGTTTGGCCCGCTGGAACTGCCGCAAGGCATTGGCACTATAGCCCTGTTTACCGACAGCGAAGGTAATCGCGTCGGCCTCCATCAACCGGTATGAGAGTAAACCGATGACCCGACGCGCTGACCGTTTGTTCCAGATTGTGCAGATCCTTCGGGGCAGGCGTCTGACAACGGCAGCGCATCTGGCGGAAAGGCTTGGCGTGTCAGAGCGCACGGTGTACCGCGATATCCGCGACCTGTCGCTTTCCGGCGTGCCGGTGGAAGGCGAGGCGGGAAGCGGATATCGGCTGATGTCGGGTTTTGATTTACCCCCGCTGATGCTGACCAACAAAGAGTCCGAGGCGCTGATGGTGGCGATTCGCCTGCTCAAAACCTGGGGCGGGGAATCGCTCTCGCGCGAGCTGGAGTCGGCCCAGGAAAAAGTGCTGGCGATCCTGCCAGAAGAGAGCCGCCGCAAAGCTGAGCAGACGCGGATTTACGCGCCGGATATTGCCCTTCAGCCACATTCCCGTAGTGGTTTCGACGTGATCCATCAGGCGATTTCCGCACAGCGCGTGCTGGCACTGCATTATCGTGATGAGGCTGGGCAGCTCTCAAAGCGCGAGGTTCA
This sequence comes from Enterobacter cloacae complex sp. P24RS, assembly GCF_014982165.1. Classification (NCBI taxonomy): domain Bacteria; kingdom Pseudomonadati; phylum Pseudomonadota; class Gammaproteobacteria; order Enterobacterales; family Enterobacteriaceae; genus Enterobacter; species Enterobacter cloacae complex sp. P24RS. The sequence continues at coordinate 5,816 of NZ_JADCKU010000021.1, read as the reverse complement.
GCCGCTGGGCTTGTTCTTCTGGGGAGAGCGCTGGCTGCTGGCGGCGTGGTGTGAACGGCGCGATGACTATCGCTGTTTCCGGCTCGACCGATGCCTCAATATTGTGCAGACGGAGAGGCGGTTTAGCGAAAGTGCGGACAGGTCATTGGCAGATTTTTTACGCAAGGTGAGGCAGTAAAAAGCCGGGTGGCGGCTACGCCTTACCCGGCCTACATTCGGATCGTAGGCCCGGTAAGCGTAGCGCCACCGGGCGGAATCCGCACTGATTAGAAGTTGTAACCCACCACCAGGTAACCACCCCAACCGGTAGAACGTACGCTGAAGTCGCCGTTGCCGAAGTTCAGGCTGGCGTCGTCGTTCCACTGACCGCCGTTGTGCCAGTAACGCGCAACAACAGAGTAGTGCCAGTGATCGTAGTTCAGCGCCAGGATGTGGCTGGAGGCGATGGAGTCATTGGTGCGCGCCTTCTTGCCGTTCAGATCGCGGAAGTCGTTGTCGCCCAGGTCTGAACCCCAGTCAAAGTTGGTGAAGCCGATGTAGCTCAGGTTACCGCCCCACAGCTGGGTGATTGGCACAAAGTATTTCACTTTGAAACGGTAGCCGTCCCATTCGTTTTCGTTCGCGGCACCGTAGTTCTGCCACTGGTATTTTGCATACACGTTCATGGACAGGCTCATTGGCAGGCCAGTCTCAATGTCGGTGCCCAGACCCATATACCAGGTGCTCTGACGACCGGACTTGTTGCGGCCCATGTCGTAGATATAGTTGTTTGCGAAATACCACTCTTTGAACGGACCAAACGCCAGGCTGGTGCCGGTCAGCTTGTCGATGGAGAAGCGCGGCTCGATCTCCATGAACAGAGGGGAACCATGGTTCCAGATACCTTTCGCGTCGGTGTTACCACCGAAGAAGACCGGGGCATCCATGTAGCCGTAGAAATCAAACCAGTCTTTTTTAGCGAATGCTTCGTACTCAAGGTAGGTATCGTTACGGATCTGCGGTCCGAAACGGGTGTGGTAACTGCCCACAACGTTAACGCTCTGATGCCACCAGTCAGAAACATATTCTGGCTTGGTATTCTCCGCAGCGTTAGCCGTGAAAGAGGAGGAGAGTGCCAGAACTGCACCGGCTGCGAGTAATGTTTTTTTCATAATCATGCCACTGATTGAAATTCCCTTCCGGGAGTGAAAAATGCGCGAATTGCGTTTCTAAATATTTCGTGTTTCTGCGGAGCCTATTATAGGAATCCTTGCTCACAAAAATATGTGGTGTTTCACATATCTCTCACATACGTAATCGATTGCGTTCACGTTTGCGTACTTTAGACGGGCGGGATTGTAGCGGCAATCATTTATGTTGCCAATCCATACGAAATGTAAATGTTAGCGGAGTGACATTTCACTCCGCTAAAAGGGAAGGTTATTGCGCGGCGGGTTGAATGTCGTGAATGCGGATAAAGCCTAACTGTTCCGGCGTCAGGCCGCTCAGCTGAACCGGGATGTCCACGTCGCTTGGCGCCAGCGTGCTGGCGGGGGCGGTGAAAAGCTGGTTCTTCACGTTCACTTCCTGATAGTTCTCGGTAGTGCCCTGGATCTGTCCCCACTCCACGGTGCCGGTAAAGGCCGGAAGCGGATCGTTGGACTCACCCTGGATACGCAATGTTGCGCGCGTACCATCCGCATTGGCTGCAACATTCACCAGAGACATTTTTAGCATGCCAATCTGGCTGTTGAGTCGGGCAGGCGTATTAGCCCCTGGCAACAGATAAACGCCATTGCTGGATTTGGCATTCAGCGCGTTCTGCTGGGTGATCTTTACGGTTTCCTGGTTAAGTTTGTTCATCGCCACGTTGAGCGTATTCACGCTTTGTTTCATCTCGCGGACTTCACTTTGCTGTGCGCAGGCGCTGAGCGTGAACAGACTCCCCACCAGCACGATTTTCAGGTAACGTCTTGTCATTGCGTTTAATTCCTTGAAATCACAGATTGCTGCAATGGTAGACAGGATAGTGCCGCCAGGCATAGATCCTTTGTCTCAAAAAGCTCTTCCTTTGTTGTCGGGCCAGTTCAGGGTAAAATAGAAATCAGTTAACCAGATAACAGGGACATCGTATGCATTGCCCATTTTGCTCCGCCGTGGATACTAAAGTCATCGACTCACGTCTTGTAGGCGAAGGGTCTTCCGTGCGCCGTCGCCGGCAGTGTCTGGTGTGCAACGAGCGTTTTACCACCTTCGAGGTGGCAGAGCTGGTCATGCCGCGCGTGGTAAAAAGTAACGATGTGCGCGAACCGTTCAATGAAGAAAAACTGCGCAGCGGGATGCTCAAGGCGCTGGAAAAACGGCCCGTCAGCTCCGATGACGTCGAAATGGCGTTAAACCACATTAAATCTTATCTGCGGGGGTTAGGCGAGCGCGAAGTGCCGAGCAAAATGATTGGTAATCTGGTGATGGAACAGCTGAAAAAGCTCGACAAAGTCGCCTACATTCGCTTCGCCTCCGTTTACCGCAGCTTTGAAGACATCAAAGAGTTTGGCGAAGAGATCGCCCGCTTACAGGATTAAGCCCATGCACGACGAGATGTACATGGCGCGAGCCATGAAGCTGGCGCAGCGCGGTCGGTTTACCACTCACCCTAACCCCAACGTCGGGTGCGTCATTGTTAAAGATGGCGAGATTGTGGGGGAAGGTTTTCACTACCGCGCAGGCGAGCCGCATGCTGAAGTGCATGCCCTGCGTATGGCGGGGGAGAACGCGCGTGGCGCGACGGCCTACGTGACGCTGGAGCCATGCAGCCACCACGGGCGCACGCCGCCGTGCTGTGAAGCGCTGATTGCGGCAGGGGTTTCGCGCGTGGTCGCCGCTATGCAGGATCCTAACCCGCAGGTGGCGGGCCGCGGCCTTTATCGTCTGCAACAGGAAGGGATCGACGTCAGCCACGGCCTGATGATGCAAGACGCTGAAGCCATCAATAAAGGCTTCCTGAAACGCATGCGCACCGGCTTCCCGTTTATTCAGCTTAAGCTGGGCGCCTCACTGGATGGCCGCACGGCGATGGCGAACGGCGAGAGCCAGTGGATCACGTCCCCGCAGGCAAGGCGCGATGTGCAACGTCTGCGCGCGCAAAGCCATGCTATTCTCACCAGCAGTGAGACGGTGCTGGCTGACGATCCGGCGATGACCGTGCGCTGGGATGAGCTGAATGCGGATACCCAGGCGCTCTACCCGCAGGAGAACCTGCGCCAGCCGCTGCGCATTATTATTGATAGCCAGAACCGCGTGACGCCGGAGCACCGCATCGTGCAGCAGCCGGGTGAAACCTGGATTGCGCGCACGAAGGAAGATACGCGCGAGTGGCCGGAAGGCGTGCGCAGCATTATGGTGCCGGAGCATAACGGACATCTTGATCTCGTGGTGCTGATGATGTTGCTCGGCAAACAGCAGGTCAACAGTATCTGGGTCGAAGCCGGTCCGACGCTCGCCGGCGCGCTGCTCCAGGCGGGGCTGGTGGATGAGCTTCTCGTCTATGTTGCGCCTAAACTGTTAGGTAACGACGCCCGCGGCCTGTTTGTGCTGCCCGGCCTTGAAAAACTGGCCGATGCGCCGCAACTTTCATTCAGCGAGATTCGTCCGGTGGGTCCGGATGTCTGCCTCCATTTAACGACAGCGTAATTGCTCCCGAAATAGGGAAGCAGTGCGCAAAGTATTATGATAAAATCCGCCCCCCTGCGGGGCCAAATGAACCCGTAAAGGAAGAGTATGAACATTATTGAAGCTGCTGTAGCTACCCCGGACGCTCGCGTCGCCATCACCATTGCGCGTTTCAACAACTTCATCAACGACAGCCTGCTGGAAGGTGCGGTTGACGCCCTGAAACGTATCGGCCAGGTTAAAGATGACAATATTACCGTCGTTTGGGTACCAGGTGCTTATGAACTGCCACTGGCAGCAGGCGCGCTGGCGAAAACCGGTAAATACGACGCGGTGATTGCGCTGGGTACCGTTATTCGTGGCGGCACTGCGCACTTCGAATACGTTGCGGGCGGTGCAAGCAACGGTCTGGCGCACGTTGCGCAGGATGCTGAAATTCCTGTCGCGTTCGGCGTATTGACCACCGAAAGTATTGAACAAGCCATCGAACGTGCTGGCACCAAAGCCGGTAACAAAGGTGCAGAAGCTGCACTGACCGCGCTTGAAATGATCAATGTATTGAAAGCCATCAAGGCCTGATTTTTTTGTAAGGGGAATTCCGTGAAACCTGCTGCTCGTCGCCGCGCCCGTGAATGTGCCGTTCAGGCGCTTTACTCCTGGCAGTTGTCCCAGAACGACATCGCTGATGTTGAATACCAGTTCCTGTCAGAACAGGACGTGAAAGACGTTGACGTTCTGTACTTCCGTGAACTGCTGTCGGGAGTGGCGACTAATAGCGCGTATCTCGATGGCCTGATGAAGCCATACCTGTCCCGTCTGCTCGAAGAGCTGGGCCAGGTGGAAAAAGCAGTGTTGCGTATCGCGCTGTTTGAGCTGTCTAAACGTGACGATGTGCCGTACAAAGTAGCCATCAACGAAGCGATCGAACTGGCGAAAACCTTCGGTGCTGAAGACAGCCACAAGTTCGTTAACGGCGTACTTGATAAAGCCGCACCTGCGATCCGTCCCCACAAAAAGTGATCCGCAAACCGGAGTTCTGCATTGCCTGACGGGCAGTGCGGCTCCGGTTTTTTCTTTTATTTGCTGAGGCATAACGTATGGCATGCGGCGAATTCTCCCTGATTGCCCGTTATTTCGACCGTGTCAGAACCTCTCGTCTTGATGTTGAAACCGGCATTGGCGATGACTGTGCACTTCTCAATGTTCCCGAAAAACAGACGCTGGCAATCAGCACCGACACCTTAGTATGTGGGCGTCACTTCCTGCCCGATATCGATCCTGCTGACCTGGCGTATAAGGCGCTGGCAGTCAACGTCAGCGATCTGGCGGCAATGGGCGCCGACCCGGCCTGGCTGACGCTGGCCCTGACGCTGCCGGAGGTGGATGAAGCCTGGCTTGAAGCGTTCAGCGATGCGCTGTTTGAACAGCTGAACTATTACGATATGCAGCTGATTGGCGGTGACACCACTGCGGGTCCGCTATCGATGACCCTGGCCATTCACGGTTATGTGCCTGCCGGGCGCGCGCTCAAGCGCTCGGGCGCAAAACCGGGAGACTGGATCTACGTGACCGGTACGCCGGGAGATAGCGCGGCAGGTCTGGCGATCCTTCAGAACCGTTTAGCGGTTGAAGATGCGGACGATGCGGCGTACCTGGTGAAGCGTCACCTGCGGCCAACGCCGCGTATTCTGCACGGTCAGGCGCTGCGCGAGCGGGCCAGTTCGGCTATCGACCTGTCTGATGGGCTGATCTCCGATCTTGGTCATATCCTGAAAGCCAGCGGCGTGGGCGCACGTATCGATCTGGATCTGTTCCCGCTGTCAGAGCAGCTGCGTCGTCATGCCGAGCCTGAACAGGCGCTGCGCTGGGCGTTATCCGGTGGAGAAGATTATGAGCTGTGCTTTACCGTTCCCGAACTGAATCGCGGGACGCTGGACGTGGCGTTAGCGCATCTGGGAGCGAAATTTACCTGCATTGGGCAGGTGATGCCGGAGAGCGAAGGGCTACTGTTTGTCCGTGATGGCGCCCCGGTTACGCTTGACTGGAAAGGGTACGATCATTTTGGGTGAGTGTTTTGCCGGGTGGCGCTACGGTATGAACCGGAAACATGGGTAACACTTTAGACCGGATACATGGGTAACAGTTATAACTGGCATAGAAGAGGAGAC
>NZ_JADCKU010000020.1:0-93528 GCF_014982165.1 Enterobacter cloacae complex sp. P24RS | reverse complement strand
CTCAGAAGTGAAACGCCGTAGCGCCGATGGTAGTGTGGGGTCTCCCCATGTGAGAGTAGGGAACTGCCAGGCATCAATTAAAGAAACCCCGTACCGTAAGGTGCGGGGTTTTTTGCTTTTATTTTTCCCCCTCTCCCTGTGGGTGAGGCCATCAAACCGCACCATCCTCTCCTTGAAACTTTCTCACCTTCTGCTTGCAGACTCGACATTAAGCCCGTTTCTGGGTATCGTTGGCTGTCTGGATGTCTAAACGTTTATACGTATGCTGTGAGGATTTTAGGTTATGCCGATTCGGGTGCAGGACGAGCTACCAGCCGTCAATTTCTTGCGTGAAGAGAACGTCTTTGTCATGACAACTTCACGTGCTTCTGGTCAGGAAATTCGCCCGCTGAAGGTGCTGATCCTCAATCTGATGCCAAAGAAGATCGAAACGGAGAACCAGTTCCTGCGTTTGCTTTCGAACTCTCCGCTTCAGGTTGATATCCAGCTGCTGCGCATTGATGCACGAGAGTCACGCAACACGCCCGCCGAGCATCTGAATAACTTCTATTGTAATTTTGCGGACATCCGCGATGAGAACTTCGACGGACTGATCGTCACTGGCGCACCGCTGGGTCTGGTGGAATTTAATGACGTTGCCTACTGGCCGCAGATCAGGCAGGTGCTGGAGTGGGCAAAAGATCACGTTACATCCACCTTGTTTGTCTGCTGGGCGGTACAAGCCGCGCTCAATATTCTCTATGGCATCCCTAAGCAAACCCGTAGCGAAAAGCTTTCTGGTGTGTATGAACATCACATCCTTCATCCTCACGCGCTGCTGACGCGCGGCTTTGATGACACTTTCCTTGCGCCTCACTCCCGCTATGCCGATTTCCCGGCACAGCTGATCCGCGATTACACCGACCTGGAAATTCTGGCCGAAACGGAAGATGGCGATGCCTACCTGTTTGCCAGTAAAGACAAACGTATCGCGTTCGTTACCGGCCATCCTGAGTATGATCCCGACACCCTCGCGTCAGAGTATTTCCGGGATGTCGAGGCGGGTCTTAATCCGGATGTCCCGTACAACTATTTCCCGAAAAACGATCCGCAAAACAAACCAGGAGCCACCTGGCGCAGCCACGGAAATCTGCTGTTCACTAACTGGCTCAACTATTACGTCTACCAGATTACGCCGTACGATCTTCGCCATATGAATCCGACGCTGGAGTAATCGTCTGCTTAAACGATCCTAAAGCGTTTCAGCTATTCAGATCAGGCACCTTCGGGTGCCTTTTTTATTTCCGAAATCCTGTTCAACATGTCAGAAAACTTTAACTCTATATTAATCATCAAGTTGCGTTGCAATTAAAATTAAAATGGAAATTGTTTTTGATTTTGGAAAATTTATAGATAGTCTTAATTCTGCTGAGCGAAAACTACACAACGATCTTTCGTTCGCATTGGGGGCGTGATTTTGGATCTTTGATGAGGAGCAGAACGATGACTCAACAGGCAACCACGGTCGATGAATTGACCTTTACCCAGCCGAATGGTGAGCAAGAACAGCAGGTTTTGACGGCCGAAGCGGTAGAGTTCCTGACTGAACTGGTGACCCGCTTTACGCCACAGCGCAATAAACTGCTGGCGACACGCATTCATCAGCAGCAGGAAATCGATAACGGCAAGTTGCCAGGCTTTATTTCGGAAACTGCTTCCATTCGCCATGGTGAGTGGAAAACTCGCGGCATTCCTGAAGATTTACAGGATCGTCGCGTGGAGATCACCGGCCCGGTAGAGCGCAAAATGGTGATCAACGCCATGAACGCCAACGTCAAAGTCTTTATGGCCGATTTTGAAGACTCGCTGGCACCGGACTGGCGGAAAGTGATCGACGGGCAGATTAATCTGCGCGATGCCGTCAACGGCACCATCAGCTACACCAACGAAGCCGGTAAAATTTATCAACTCAAACCCAACCCGGCAGTGCTGATCTGCCGCGTACGCGGTCTGCATCTGCCTGAAAAACACGTCACCTGGCGCGGAGAAGCGATTCCGGGGAGCCTGTTTGATTTCGCACTCTATTTCTTCCACAACCACAAAAGCCTGCTGGCGAAAGGCAGCGGCCCTTATTTCTATCTGCCGAAAACCCAGTCCTGGCAGGAAGCGGCGTGGTGGAGTGAAGTATTCAGCTACGCAGAAGATCGCTTCAGCCTGCCGCGCGGCACCATTAAAGCCACGCTGCTGATTGAAACCCTGCCCGCCGTATTCCAGATGCATGAGATCCTCCATGCCCTGCGCGACCACATTGTGGGCCTGAACTGCGGCCGCTGGGATTACATCTTCAGCTACATCAAGACGCTGAAAAACCATGCCGACCGGGTATTGCCGGATCGTCAGGTTGTCACCATGGATAAACCGTTCCTCAGCGCCTATTCGCGCCTGCTGATCAAAACCTGCCACAAACGCGGGGCGTTTGCGATGGGCGGCATGGCGGCGTTTATCCCGAGCAAAGACGCAGAGCGAAACAATCAGGTGCTCAACAAGGTGAAAGCCGACAAAGAGCTGGAAGCGCGTAACGGCCACGACGGAACGTGGATCGCGCACCCCGGCCTGGCCGATACGGCGATGGAGGTCTTTAACCGCGTGCTGGGCGACAACAAAAACCAGCTATTTGTCACGCGCGAGGATGATGCCCCAACGGCTGAAGAACACCTGCTGGCACCGTGTGCGGGTGAACGCACGGAAGAGGGGATGCGCGCCAACATCCGCGTCGCCGTGCAGTACATCGAGGCATGGATCTCCGGCAACGGCTGCGTGCCGATCTACGGCCTGATGGAAGATGCGGCGACGGCAGAGATCTCCCGCACCTCTATCTGGCAGTGGATCCACCATCAAAAAACGCTCAGCAACGGCAAACCGGTCACCAAAGCCCTGTTCCGTCAGATGCTGGCCGAAGAGATGCGGGTCATCCAGGACGAACTGGGCGAGCACCGCTTCAGCAGCGGGCGCTTTGACGACGCTGCGCGCCTGATGGAGCAAATCACCACCTCAGATGACTTAATCGACTTCCTGACCCTGCCGGGCTACCGCTTCCTGGCGTAACTCACCACATAACAATATGGAGCATCTGCACATGAAAACCCGTACCCAACAAATCGAAGAATTACAGAAAGAGTGGACTCAACCGCGCTGGGAAGGCATCCGTCGCCCGTACAGCGCAGAGGAAGTGGTGAAGTTACGCGGCTCGGTAAACCCGGAATGTACGCTGGCGCAGAACGGCGCGGCGAAAATGTGGGATCTGCTGCACGGGGGATCTAAAAAAGGCTATATCAACAGCCTCGGTGCACTGACCGGCGGTCAGGCATTGCAGCAGGCGAAGGCCGGCATAGAAGCCATCTACCTTTCCGGCTGGCAGGTCGCGGCGGACGCCAACCTGGCCTCCAGCATGTATCCGGATCAATCTCTTTATCCGGCCAACTCGGTGCCGTCGGTGGTGGATCGGATCAACAATACCTTCCGCCGCGCGGATCAGATCCAGTGGGCCGCAGGCATCGAGCCCAACGATCCACGTTTTATTGATTACTTCCTGCCGATCGTGGCGGATGCGGAAGCGGGTTTCGGCGGCGTACTTAACGCCTTTGAACTGATGAAATCGATGATTGAGGCCGGTGCAGCGGCCGTTCACTTCGAAGATCAGCTGGCGTCGGTGAAGAAGTGCGGGCATATGGGCGGAAAAGTTCTCGTCCCGACCCAGGAAGCGATTCAGAAGCTGGTTGCCGCGCGTCTGGCTGCTGACGTGCTCGGCGTGCCGACGCTGGTGATTGCCCGTACCGATGCGGATGCGGCGGACCTGATCACCTCTGACTGCGATCCGTACGACAGCGAATTTATTACCGGCGAGCGCACCAGCGAGGGGTTCTATCGCACGCATGCCGGTATCGAACAGGCCATCAGCCGCGGTCTGGCCTATGCCCCTTACGCCGACCTGGTCTGGTGTGAAACCTCCACGCCGGATCTGGCGCTGGCGAAGCGTTTTGCCGATGCGATTCATGCGAAATATCCGGGCAAGCTGCTGGCCTATAACTGTTCGCCGTCCTTCAACTGGCAAAAAAATCTGGACGACACGACCATTGCCAGCTTCCAGCAGCAGCTGTCGGATATGGGCTACAAGTACCAGTTCATCACCCTGGCGGGTATCCACAGCATGTGGTTCAACATGTTCGACCTGGCGCACGCCTACGCGCAGGGCGAAGGCATGAAGCACTACGTTGAAAAGGTACAGCAGCCAGAATTTGCGGCAGGAAAAGAGGGCTATACCTTTGTTTCTCACCAGCAGGAAGTGGGAACCGGCTACTTCGATAATGTGACCACGATTATTCAGGGCGGCACTTCCTCCGTCACGGCATTAACGGGTTCAACCGAAGAAGCACAGTTCTAATTTTTCCCCCTCTCCCCTTTGGGGAGAGGGCCGGGGTGAGGGGGAATCTATGTCGCGTGGTCTGGAATTATTGATTGCCCAAACCATTCTTCAGGGCTTTGACGCCCAGTATGGCCGTTTTCTGGAAGTGACCTCCGGCGCGCAACAGCGTTTTGAGCACGCCGACTGGCATGCGGTTCAGCAGGCCATGAAGCAGCGTATCCATCTTTATGACCACCACGTAGGCCTGGTGGTGGAGCAGCTGCGCTGTATTACCGACGGTAAAAGTCCGGATGCGGCATTTTTACTGCGCGTGAAAGAGTGTTACACCCATCTGTTACCCGACTACCCTCGCTTCGAGATTGCGGAGAGCTTTTTCAACTCCGTCTATTGCCGGTTATTTGACCACCGCTCATTATCTCCTGAGCGGTTATTTATCTTCAGCTCCCAGCCTGAGCGCCGCTTTCGTACTATTCCGCGCCCGCTGGCGAAAGATTTCTTTCCCGATCGCGGGTGGGAAAAGCTCCTGCATCGCATCTTAACGGATTTGCCGCTGCGCCTGCCGTGGGAGAACAAACTCCGGGATATCGGCTATATCCATGCGCATCTCCGTGAAACCTACGGCGAGGAGGTGCTCAGCCGCAGCCATGTGCAGGTGGCTAACGAGCTGTTCTACCGGAATAAGGCCGCCTGGCTGGTGGGCAAACTGATTACGCCGACGGCCATTGTGCCGTTTCTGCTGCCCATTCACCGTACCGACGACGGCGAACTGTTTGTCGATACTTGCCTGACCACCAGCGCCGAGGCCAGCATCGTTTTTGGTTTCGCCCGCTCCTATTTCATGGTTTATGCTCCGCTGCCGGCCGCCCTGGTGGAGTGGCTGCGCGAGATCCTGCCGGGCAAAACCACCGCCGAGCTGTATATGGCGATTGGCTGTCAGAAGCATGCCAAAACGGAAAGTTATCGGGAGTATCTGCGCTATGTCACTGCGGCGGATGAGCAGTTTATCGAAGCGCCAGGCATCCGCGGCATGGTGATGCTGGTCTTCACGCTGCCGGGCTTCGATCGGGTGTTTAAGGTGATTAAGGATAATTTCGCCCCGCAGAAAGAGATGACCGCCGCCCACGTCCGCGCCTGCTATCAGCTGGTAAAAGAGCACGATCGCGTCGGGCGAATGGCCGATACCCAGGAGTTTGAAAACTTTGTGCTGGATAAGCAGCAGATCGATCCGGCGCTGATGTCGCTGTTAATGCAGGAAGCGCCAACGAAAATCACCGATCTGGGCGATAAAATAGCGATTAGCCATCTCTACATTGAGCGCCGTATGGTGCCGCTCAACATCTGGCTGGAACAGTCAGAGGGCCAGGCTTTACGTGATGCCATCGAAGAGTACGGCAACGCCATCCGCCAGCTCGCCGCCGCCAATATTTTTCCCGGCGATATGTTGTTTAAAAACTTCGGCGTCACCCGTCACGGGCGGGTGGTGTTCTACGATTACGATGAAATTTGCTACATGACCGAGGTAAACTTCCGCGACATACCGCCGCCGCGCTACCCGGAAGACGAGCTGTCCAGCGAGCCGTGGTACAGCGTTTCGCCGGGCGATGTGTTTCCGGAGGAGTTTCGCCACTGGCTGTGTGCGGACCCACGCATCGGGCCGTTATTTGAAGAGATGCATGAAGATCTGTTCCACGCCAGCTACTGGCGCGGGCTACAAACGCGGATCAAAAATGGACATGTGGAAGATGTTTACGCTTACCGCCGCAAGCAGCGGTTTTGTGTGCGGTTTAACGAATCCCGCCATACGCCAGCGTCACCTCTTTCGCGGCCTTAATCACCAGCGCGCCCAGCTCGGTAACGCGATCGTCGGTCATGCGCGAAATTGGTCCGGAAATCGAGATCGCGGCGAACGGCTCGCGGTGCTCGTCGAAAATACAGGACGCGAGGCAGCGCAGCCCAAGGGCGTGTTCTTCGTCATCAAACGAATAGCCGCGCTTGCGGGTTAACGCCAGATCTTCTTTCAGATGCACCGGCGACACCAGGGTGGCGTGGGTGTAGGCGTGCAGCCCTTTACGGTGCAGCAGCCCCGTCACCTGCTCTTCGCTCAGCTGCGACAGAAACGCTTTACCCGCCCCGGAGGCATGCATCGGCAGCTTGCCGCCAATCGGTGCGGACATGCGCATCAGCTGCGTGCACTGCACCTGGTCGATAATAATGGCCTGATGATCGCTCTGGTCCAGCACCGCAAGGTTGACCGTCTCGCCGGACTCTTCCATCAGCTTGCGCAGGATCGGGTGAACAATCGCCAGCAGGTTGCGGCTTTGCAGAAAACTGCTGCCGACAATAAACGCATGCGCGCCCACTGCCCAGTGTCCCAGCTCGCCCACCTGACGCACAAAACCCAGCTGCTGCATGGTCGTCAACAGACGGTGGGTCGTGGAGTTCGGCAGGCCAGCCTGCTGGGCCAGCTCTGTCAGGGCCACGCTACCATGCGATTCGGCTATCCATTCCAGCAGCTTCAGGCCGCGCGTCAGGGACTGAACCTGTCCGCCGGGCTGTGCGGCAGGGTTGGCAGCAGGTTTTCTGCCGCGTTTAGCGGGAACGGTCGTAACCATGACGAACTCCTTTTTCTGTATCGTGGAAATCATTTTCGTTTTATTTGGTGAATTTGCAACCGCTTTCCTGACTGATCGGAGGAGTGATGGTGAACATGTCTCATGTTCCCGCCGTGTGGCTTTTCGGCCCTGCGAGATTATGCCAGTATGGAACGCAGCCTTTTGGCCATGTTGAGCGTTGTCGGGAGCAAGTGTGAGCAGCAAAGTAGAGCAACTGCGTGCGCAGTTAAATGAACGAATTCTGGTGCTGGACGGCGGCATGGGCACCATGATCCAGGGCTATCGTCTGAGCGAAGACGATTTCCGCGGTGAGCGCTTTGCCGACTGGCCTTGTGACCTGAAAGGAAACAATGATCTGCTGGTGTTGAGCAAACCATCCGTCATCCGGGATATCCACAACGCCTACTTTGAAGCGGGTGCGGATATTGTAGAAACCAACACCTTCAACTCGACAACCATCGCCATGGCGGATTACCAGATGGAATCCCTGTCGGCGGAGATCAACTTTGAGGCGGCAAGGCTCGCCCGCGCCTGCGCCGACGAATGGACCGCCCGTACCCCGGATAAACCGCGCTACGTTGCCGGGGTGCTTGGCCCGACGAACCGCACCGCGTCAATTTCACCGGACGTAAACGATCCGGCGTTTCGTAACATCACCTTCGACCAGCTGGTGGCCGCCTATCGTGAGTCCACTAAAGCGCTGGTGGAAGGCGGTTCCGACCTGATCCTGATTGAAACCGTATTCGACACCCTCAATGCCAAAGCCGCGATTTACGCGGTGAAAGAGGAGTTCGAGGCGCTGGGCATTGACCTGCCGATCATGATTTCCGGCACCATCACCGACGCCTCGGGGCGCACGCTTTCCGGCCAGACCACCGAAGCCTTCTATAACTCGCTGCGCCACGCTGAAGCCCTCTCCTTCGGCCTGAACTGCGCGCTGGGGCCAGACGAGCTGCGCCAGTACGTGCAGGAGCTTTCGCGCATCGCAGAATGCTACGTCACCGCCCACCCGAACGCCGGTCTGCCGAACGCGTTTGGCGAATACGATCTGGATGCCGACACCATGGCAGCGCAAATCCGCGAGTGGGCCGAGTCTGGCTTCCTCAACATCGTCGGCGGCTGCTGCGGCACCACGCCGGAGCACATCGCGGCCATGAGCCGCGCCGTTTCCGGGCTGCCGCCGCGCAAGCTGCCCGAGCTTCCGGTTGCCTGTCGCCTTTCCGGCCTTGAGCCGTTGACCATCGGCGACGACAGCCTGTTTGTGAACGTGGGTGAACGTACGAACGTCACCGGTTCCGCAAAGTTTAAGCGCCTGATCAAAGAAGAGAAGTACAACGAAGCGCTGGACGTTGCCCGTCAGCAGGTCGAGAGCGGCGCGCAGATTATTGATATCAACATGGACGAAGGGATGCTCGACGCCGAAGCGGCGATGGTGCGTTTTCTCAACCTGATTGCCGGTGAGCCGGACATTGCCCGCGTGCCAATCATGATTGACTCCTCCAAATGGGACGTCATCGAAAAGGGGCTGAAATGCATTCAGGGTAAAGGCATCGTCAACTCCATTTCGATGAAGGAGGGGGTCGATACTTTTATTCACCACGCGAAGCTGGTGCGCCGCTACGGGGCCGCCGTGGTGGTGATGGCCTTCGATGAAGTGGGCCAGGCCGATACCCGCGAGCGCAAAATTGAGATATGCCGCCGCGCCTACAAGATTTTGACCGAAGAGGTGGGTTTCCCGCCGGAAGACATCATTTTCGACCCGAACATCTTCGCCGTCGCGACCGGCATAGAAGAGCACAACAATTACGCCCAGGACTTTATCGGCGCGTGTGAAGACATTAAACGCGAGCTGCCGCATGCGCTGATCTCCGGTGGCGTGTCGAACGTCTCGTTCTCGTTCCGTGGTAACGACCCGGTGCGTGAGGCGATCCACGCCGTGTTCCTCTACTACGCCATCCGCAACGGAATGGATATGGGGATCGTTAACGCGGGCCAGCTGGCGATTTACGACGATCTGCCTGCCGAGCTGCGCGACGCCGTCGAGGACGTGATCCTTAACCGCCGCGACGACGCCACCGAGCGCATGCTGGAACTGGCGGAGAAATATCGCGGCAGCAAGTCGGATGAATCAGCCACCGTTCAGCAGGCCGAGTGGCGCGCCTGGGACGTGAAAAAGCGTCTGGAATACTCGCTGGTGAAAGGGATTACCGAGTTCATCGAGCAGGATACCGAGGAAGCGCGTCAGCAGGCAGCCCGCCCGATTGAGGTGATCGAAGGGCCGCTGATGGACGGCATGAACGTGGTCGGCGATCTGTTCGGCGAGGGCAAGATGTTCCTGCCGCAGGTAGTGAAATCCGCCCGCGTCATGAAGCAGGCTGTGGCTTATCTTGAACCCTTCATCGAAGCCAGCAAAGAGAAGGGCTCCAGCAACGGTAAAATGGTTATCGCCACTGTGAAAGGTGACGTGCACGACATCGGCAAAAACATTGTTGGCGTGGTGTTGCAGTGTAATAACTACGAGATTATTGACCTCGGCGTGATGGTTCCGGCGGATAAAATCCTCAAGACCGCACGCGAAGTCAACGCTGACCTGATTGGTCTTTCAGGGCTGATCACGCCGTCGCTGGACGAAATGGTCAACGTGGCGAAAGAGATGGAGCGTCAGGGCTTCACCATTCCGCTGCTGATTGGCGGGGCCACCACATCGAAAGCCCACACGGCGGTGAAAATCGAGCAAAACTACAGCGGGCCGACGGTGTATGTCCAAAACGCCTCGCGCACCGTGGGAGTGGTCTCCGCGCTGCTTTCCGATACCCAGCGCGATGAGTTTGTCGCCCGCACCCGCAAAGAGTACGAAACCGTCCGCATTCAGCACGGCCGTAAGAAACCGCGTACGCCGCCGGTGACGCTCGCCGCCGCGCGCGATAACGACCTGGCCTTCGACTGGGCAAGCTATACGCCGCCGGTCGCGCACCGTCTGGGCGTGCAGGAGGTGGGCGCCAGCATTGAGACGCTGCGCAACTACATCGACTGGACGCCGTTCTTTATGACCTGGTCGCTGGCGGGTAAATATCCGCGCATCCTGGAAGACGAGGTGGTAGGCGAAGAGGCGAAACGCCTGTTTAAAGATGCCAACGACATGCTCGACAGGCTGAGCGCAGAGAAAGCCCTCAACCCGCGCGGCGTGGTGGGCCTGTTCCCGGCAAACCGCGTGGGCGACGACGTGGAAATCTATCGCGATGAAACCCGTACCCACGTGCTGGCCGTGAGCCATCACCTGCGCCAGCAAACGGAGAAAGTGGGCTTTGCCAACTATTGTCTGGCGGATTTCGTTGCGCCGAAGCTGAGCGGGAAAGCCGACTATATCGGCGCGTTTGCCGTCACCGGGGGTCTGGAAGAAGATGCGCTGGCGGATGCGTTCGACGCACAGCACGATGATTACAACAAAATCATGGTGAAAGCGATTGCCGACCGTCTGGCGGAAGCCTTTGCTGAATACCTGCACGAACGCGTACGTAAGGTGTACTGGGGCTACGCGGCGAATGAGAACCTCAGCAACGAGGAACTGATCCGCGAAAACTACCAGGGCATTCGTCCGGCACCGGGGTATCCGGCCTGTCCGGAACATACCGAGAAGGGCACTATCTGGAAACTTTTGGACGTAGAAGCGCATACGGGCATGAAGCTCACCGAGTCATTTGCCATGTGGCCGGGCGCGTCCGTTTCCGGATGGTACTTCAGCCACCCGGACAGCAAGTACTTCGCCGTGGCGCAGCTTCAGCGCGATCAGATTGAAGATTACGCCCAGCGTAAAGGCATGAGCGTGTCAGAGGTAGAACGCTGGCTGGCACCGAATTTAGGCTATGACGCAGACTAACGTCACTTTTCCTTACAACAAACAGGGCACCTCCAGGGTGCCCTGTCTCTTTCTTACGTTTAAACCCTTATACTGGATGAAGGTTCTTATCACATTGCCCGGTGGCGCTGCGCTGACCGGGCCTACGCGTAGGCCGGATAAGGCGTAGTCGCCACCCGGCAAGACAACGCGCAACAAACCTCAGGAAAACAGATAACGATAAGGAGGAAAACCGACCGTGTTGACGTTGTTACACCTGCTCTCCGCAGTCGCACTGCTGGTATGGGGCACCCATATCGTTCGTACCGGCGTAATGCGCGTGTTTGGCGCTCGTTTACGTACCGTTCTCAGCGGCAGCGTTGAGAAGAAGCCGCTCGCCTTCTGCGCGGGTATTGGCGTCACGGCGCTGGTGCAAAGCAGTAATGCTACCACCATGCTCGTCACTTCGTTTGTGGCGCAGGATCTGGTCGCCCTCGCTCCGGCGCTGGTGATCGTTCTCGGCGCTGATGTGGGGACCGCGCTGATGGCGCGTATCCTGACCTTCGATCTCTCCTGGCTGTCGCCGCTGCTGATTTTTATCGGCGTCATTTTCTTCCTCAGCCGTAAGCAAAGTCGTGCCGGGCAGCTCGGACGCGTCGGTATCGGCCTCGGGCTGATCCTGCTGGCGCTGGAGCTGATTGTGCAGGCGGTTACGCCGATCACCCAGGCCAACGGCGTGCAGGTCATCTTCGCCTCGTTAACAGGCGATATTATGCTGGATGCGCTGATTGGCGCGGTGTTTGCAATCGTCAGCTACTCCAGCCTGGCAGCCGTTCTGCTGACGGCGACGCTCACCGCTGCGGGGGCCATCTCTTTCCCGGTGGCGCTGTGCCTGGTGATCGGCGCCAACCTCGGTTCTGGCCTGCTGGCGATGCTCAACAACAGCGCTGCCAATGCTGCCGCCCGCCGCGTGGCGCTGGGAAGTTTACTGTTTAAGCTGGTGGGCAGCCTGATCATTCTGCCGTTTGTGCATCCGCTGGCCAACCTGATGGATAACATCTCTCTGCCGAAAGCGGAGCTGGTGATCTACTTCCACGTCTTCTATAACCTGGTGCGCTGCCTGGCGATGGTGCCGTTTGCCGCCCCAATGGCCCGCTTCTGCGAACGCCTGATTCGTGATGAACCGGAGCTGGACGCGCGCCTCAAGCCGAAGCATCTCGATACCTCGGTGCTGGACACGCCCGCGCTGGCCATCGCCAACGCCGCCCGCGAAACGCTGCGCATGGGCGACGCGATGGAAACCATGCTCGAAGGGCTTAAAAAGGTGATGCACGGCGAGCCGCGCGAGGAGAAGGAGCTGCGCAGGCTGGCGGACGATATCAATGTGCTGTACACCGCCATCAAGCTCTATCTGGCGCGCATCCCCCAGGACGAGCTGGCGGAAGAGGAGTCCCGCCGCTGGGCTGAAATCATTGAGATGTCGCTTAACCTGGAGCAGGCCTCGGACATCGTCGAGCGTATGGGCAGCGAAATCGCGGACAAATCCCTGGCCGCGCGTCGGGCCTTCTCCGTGGAAGGGCTGAAGGAGCTGGAAGCGCTGCACGAAAAGCTGGTGAGCAACCTGAAGCTGGCGATGTCGGTGTTCTTCTCCAGCGACGTACCGAGCGCGCGCCGCCTGCGCCGCAACAAGCATCGTTTCCGCATTCTTAACCGCCGATACTCGCACGCCCACGTTGAGCGTCTGCACCAGCAGAACGTTCAGAGTATCGAGACCAGCTCCTTGCACCTGGGGCTGCTGGGGGATATGAAGCGTCTAAATTCGCTGTTCTGCGCGGTGGCGTATAGCGTGATGGAACAGCCGGATGAAGATGACGAGCGGGATGAGTATTAATCCCCAGTGGGTTTGATTGTTAACCCAAGGCCCAATGCTTTCATGACCGCCAGCGTGGTTTTGAGCGTTGGGTTCCCCTTATCACTGAATGATCGATACAGTTGTTCTCGTGACAGTCCCGTTTGCTGTGAAATGGTCGACATCCCTTTCGCTCGGGCGATGACGCCCAGCGCTTTAGCAATGTACGCTGAGTCACCCGTTTCTAAGGCATCAGCCATAAACACGGCGATTTCCTCGTCATCCACCAGTGCGTTGGCTGGATCGTAGGATGTTAATTTATGCATGCTTATTCACTCCTGCCATTGGGATACATTGCTCAGCATTTTTGCCATAAGTATGTCTCTGGCCTGGCTGCTTTTGTCACCACCACATAACAGTATGATGATGCTATTGCCCTGGTCCTTAAAATAGATTCTGTAGCCCGGGCCAAAGTGGATCCTCAGTTCACTGATACCTTCCCCCACGGGTCTAATGTCGCCCGCTAAGCCATTTGCCAGCCTAAAGAGGCGGGAAGCGATAATCGTCTTTGCCCGCCTGTCCTTTAAGTTTTGCTCCCAACGTCGGAAGGATTCTGTTTGAACAATCTCCTTCATATTACTCCCTGTGATTTATAAACTACAAACAATTTTATCTGGAGAGTAAAGCTAAAAGGAGTTAGTTCAAGGATAAATAGCCTGACGCTAAATCCTGAAAGCGTCTCGCAAACTAAAAATCCCGTCTCAGTTACCATCGGCTAATCTTTTTTTTCGGTCCAAACCTAAGGTATATTTCGCCCTTCACAGGAGAAACTATGCTGCCAACTCAATCAACCCGATTAAACAAATACATTAGCGAGAGCGGGATCTGCTCACGTCGCGAAGCTGACCGTTACATTGAACAGGGTAACGTGTTTCTCAACGGCAAACGCGCCACCATCGGCGATCAGGTGGTGCCTGGCGATGTGGTTAAAGTGAATGGTCAGGTCATCGAACCCCGTGATGCCGAAGACCTGGTGTTTATCGCGTTGAACAAACCGGTTGGGATTGTCAGCACCACGGAAGATGGCGAGCGGGACAACATCGTTGATTTCGTTAACCACAGCAGCCGTATCTTCCCGATTGGTCGCCTGGATAAAGACTCTCAGGGGCTGATTTTCCTTACCAACCACGGCGACCTGGTGAACAAAATTCTGCGTGCCGGTAACGACCACGAGAAAGAGTACATCGTGACGGTGAACAAGCCGGTGACGGACGAGTTCATTCGCGGGATGGGCGCAGGCGTGCCGATTCTGGGCACCGTCACGAAGAAGTGCAAGGTCAAAAAAGAAGCGCCGTTTGCCTTCCGCATTACCCTGGTGCAGGGCTTAAACCGCCAGATCCGCCGCATGTGCGAGTATTTTGGTTATGAAGTGACGAAGCTGGAACGCACGCGCATTATGAACGTCAGCCTGTCCGGGATCCCGCTGGGCGAGTGGCGCGACCTGACGGACGACGAGCTGATTGAACTGTTCAAGCTTATCGAAAACTCCTCGTCCGAAGCGAAGCCGAAAGCCAAAGCCAAACCGAAAACGCAGGCGATTAAACGTCCGGTGGTTAAGGCACCGCAGGCGGAAGAGAAAGGGCGAGGCAAGCCGGGTAACGGAAAACGCTTTACCCAGCCGGGGCGCAAAAAGAAAGGGCGCTGATTAGCGCCTTCCACGGGTTGATGTGCTGGCGGACCAGGAAAAGGTTGCCTCTGCATCCGGTTTATAAGCCTGCTCTTTTTTCAGCTTGCGGGCTTTTTTCGCCGCGGCATCACGTTGTGCCATCAGCTTGTCGATGTACTCTTTTTTAACCTGATTGGTTTCGGCGTTCGTCAGCGTGCGGCCATGCGCGATGCGGGCGCGGTCGAGAAGCGTTTTCAGTTCGCGCTGCTCGGCTTCCGTCATGTCTTTCTGGGTCAATCGTGGTGTCGCCATTGCTGAAGCCTCCTGATGGGGAAGCTCCAGTGTAAAGCAAGCCGGGTTAATTAACCCTGTTTCAGCGCATCTTTTTTCGGTTGTTCATCA
Source organism: Enterobacter cloacae complex sp. P24RS (assembly GCF_014982165.1). Taxonomy (NCBI): domain Bacteria; kingdom Pseudomonadati; phylum Pseudomonadota; class Gammaproteobacteria; order Enterobacterales; family Enterobacteriaceae; genus Enterobacter; species Enterobacter cloacae complex sp. P24RS. The sequence continues at coordinate 78,762 of NZ_JADCKU010000020.1, read as the reverse complement.
ATCGGCTTACCGGACCAGTAGCCCGCCAGCAGCGAACCGGACAGGTTGTGCCAGACGGAGAACAGCGCGCCCGGCAGGGCTGCAAGCGGCGAGAAGTAAATTTTTCCGAGCGCCGCCGCCAGGCCGGAGTTCTGCATTCCCACTTCGATCGCCAGCGTGCGGCAGGTGGATTCGTCGAAGCCAAACAGCTTCCCGCCCCAGTATCCGCCCAGCAGGCCAATGGTGTTGTGCAGCACCACCGCGACGATCACCACAAAGCCCACCGAAGCAATGTGCGAGGCGGAACCGGCTACCACGGCGCTGATGATCGCCAGAATGCAGACCATCGAAAACGCGGGCAGGTACGGCTCAACCGCTTTCACCACGCGTGGGAACAGATGGTGGATAACCAGCCCCAGCGCAATCGGGATCACCACGATTTGCAAAATGCTGAGCAGCATGCCCATTACGTCCACCTGAATATGCGCGTCCACGTACAGGCGGGTTAACAGCGGTGTGGCAATTACGCCCACCAGCGTGGAAACGGACGAGATGGTGACGGACAGCGCCACGTCGCCTTTCGCCAGGAAGATCATCACGTTAGATGCCGTACCGCTGGCAACGCTGCCCACCAGCACCATCCCGGCGGAAAGGTCCGGTGGCATTTTGAAGGCCATCGCCAGCAGCCACGCCGCGAGCGGCATCACCAGGTAGTGCAGGAAAATACCCGCGGCAACCGGCGCCGGGCGAGACAGCACGCGTTTAAAATCGTCGATTTTCAGGTGTACGCCCATGCCGAGCATAATCAGCATCAGCAGCGTGGTGACCCACGGACCAATGCCCGTGAACGTGGTAGGGGTGTAATACGCGAGTATGGAGAGCAGCAGCGCCCATAGCGGGAACAGCCGGGTGATAGCGGATAACATAGTGAATTCCTTGCAGTATTGTCGTGTTGTTTTGTTATAAAAAAGCCGGGTCTGTGCCCGGCTTATTGGTATTGTTTATCGTGCTAACGAATTTTATTCAAACAAATTCTGATGAAGTTTCTGCACGACCTGCTCGGCCTGATCGGCAGGGACCAGGAAGCAGAGGTTATAGCTGGAGGCGCCGTAGCAAATCATGCGGATGCTGAACGGGTCGAGCACGCCGAAGACCTCTTTGCCCACGCCGCAGGCGCGCGACAGCTTGTTACCGATGATGGCAACCAGCGCCAGATCTTCTTCCACTTCCACGCGGCACAGTTCGGACAGCTCAATCAGCAGCGACTGCGTCAGCAGGGTATCGCCGGTAGAGGTGGAACCGGTGGTGTCGAGCGTCAGCGCGATGCTGACTTCCGAGGTGGTGATCAGATCCACGGAGATATTATGGCGCGCCAGGATACCAAACACTTCTGCCAGGAAGCCGCGGGAGTGCAGCATATTATGGCTGTGCAGGGTGACCAGCGTCTGCTTGCGGCGCAGGGCCAGCGCGCGGAACAGCGGTGGGTTCTCGGTTTTCTTGCAGACCAGCGTCCCGCCCGCCTTTGGATCTTTACTGGAACCAACGAAAACCGGAATGTCGCTGCGCACGGCAGGCAGCAGCGTGGCCGGATGCAGCACTTTCGCGCCGAAGGTGGCCATTTCCGCCGCTTCTTCAAAGGCGATCACGTCAATACGTTTTGCCGCAGACACCACGCGCGGGTCGGTAGTGTAAATACCCGGCACGTCCGTCCAGATATCCACGCGGGTCGCGTGCAGGGCTTCGCCCAGCAGGGCGGCGGTGTAGTCGCTGCCGCCGCGGCCCAGCGTGGTGGTGCGTCCTTTGGCTTCGCTACCGATAAAGCCCTGGGTGATCACAATGCCTTCATCAAGGCGCGGGGCAAGCTGCTGGCTGGTCAGCTCGGCCAGCGCTTCCACGTCCGGCTCGGCGCGGCCAAAGCGGTCGCTGGTGCGCATCACTTTGCGCACGTCAAACCACTGCGCCTGAATATTGCGCTCGCGCATGATCTCAACGAACAGCAGGGTGGACATCAGCTCGCCGTGGCTGACCAGCTCGTCGGTCAGCGCGGTTGAGGTGGCCAGCGACGCGGCTTCTGCCAGGGTGGTGATATTTTCCAGCAGGCGTTCCACTTCCTCACGAATGACGTTCGGGTTTTGCAGACGCTCAAGGATGTCGAACTGAATTTTGCGTAGCGCATCCAGCTTCACGAAACGCTCGGTCGCCTCCAGTCCTTCAGACAGCGAAACCAGCAGGTTCGTCACGCCGGCTGAGGCGGACAGCACCACCAGGCGGGTATTCGGATCGGCCAGCACCACATCGGCGCTGCGGTTCATGGCAGCGTAGTCTGCCACACTGGTGCCGCCAAACTTGGCGACCACAAAACTCGTCATAACAACCTCGTGTCAGGGAATGAATAGAGCGACCTTGGCACAAGAGTGAAGCGAGGACAGGTGCAGGCGCAAAATACGGCCCTATAAATAAAATGCGGGGGAGGTCCTGTCAATGCTGGGATTATGCGGATTTTTCATGGGGGGGTACCCCTCAGAAACAGGACTTATAACAGGCCCATATTTTATGCTCCTTTTTACCCCCTTTTGACCGACATTTCGCCACGCCGGAAGGGCGCGACAGCAGCTATACTTTTCGGGTCTTTTCACCTGCGTTTGATGCAGACCAGGGCAATGGCATAAAAACCATCACAATTTTTATTTGCAGGCGCTACAATCGACCGCAGTCACAATTCTCAAATCAGAAGAGTATTGCTATGAAAAACATCAACCCAACGCAGACCGCTGCATGGCAGGCACTACAGAAACATTTTGATGAAATGAAAGACGTCACCATCGCGGATCTGTTCGCGAAAGATGCCGATCGTTTCAGCAAGTTCTCCGCCACCTTCGATGACCTGATGCTGGTGGATTTCTCCAAGAACCGTATCACCGAAGAGACGCTGGCGAAGCTGCAAGATCTGGCGAAAGAGACCGAGCTGGCTGATGCCATCAAATCCATGTTCTCTGGTGAGAAGATTAACCGCACCGAAGATCGTGCCGTACTGCACGTGGCGCTGCGTAACCGTAGCAATACTCCAATCATCGTTGACGGCAAAGATGTGATGCCGGAAGTGAACGCGGTGCTGGAAAAGATGAAAACCTTCTCTGAAGCGATCATCTCCGGCAGCTGGAAAGGCTACACCGGCAAGGCGATTACCGACGTGGTGAACATTGGTATCGGCGGCTCTGACCTCGGCCCGTTCATGGTGACCGAGGCGCTGCGCCCTTACAAAAACCACCTCAACATGCACTTCGTCTCTAACGTCGATGGGACTCACATCGCTGAAGTGCTGAAAAAAGTGAACCCGGAAACCACCCTGTTCCTGGTGGCGTCCAAAACCTTCACCACCCAGGAAACCATGACCAACGCCCACAGCGCGCGCGACTGGTTCCTGAAAACCGCGGGTGACGAAAAACACGTAGCGAAACACTTCGCGGCGCTCTCCACCAACGGTAAAGCGGTGGGCGAGTTCGGCATTGATACGGCGAACATGTTCGAGTTCTGGGACTGGGTTGGCGGCCGCTACTCTCTGTGGTCTGCTATCGGCCTGTCCATCATTCTGTCCGTCGGCTTCGACAACTTCGTTGAGCTGCTCTCCGGTGCGCACGCGATGGACAAACACTTCTCCACCACCGCGCCTGAGAAAAACCTGCCGGTGCTGCTGGCGCTGATCGGTATCTGGTACAACAACTTCTTCGGCGCTGAAACCGAAGCGATCCTGCCGTACGACCAGTATATGCACCGCTTTGCGGCCTACTTCCAGCAGGGCAACATGGAATCCAACGGTAAGTACGTTGACCGTAACGGCAACGCGGTGGATTACCAGACTGGCCCAATCATCTGGGGCGAGCCGGGCACCAACGGCCAGCATGCGTTCTACCAGCTGATCCACCAGGGTACCAAAATGGTACCGTGCGATTTCATCGCCCCGGCGATTACGCACAACCCGCTGTCCGACCACCATCAGAAGCTGCTGTCTAACTTCTTCGCCCAGACCGAAGCGCTGGCGTTCGGCAAATCCCGCGAGGTAGTTGAGCAGGAGTACCGTGACCAGGGTAAAGATCCGGCCACGCTGGACCACGTTGTGCCGTTCAAGGTGTTCGAAGGCAACCGTCCAACTAACTCCATCCTGCTGCGCGAAATCACCCCGTTCAGCCTGGGCGCGCTGATTGCGCTGTACGAGCACAAGATCTTCACCCAGGGCGCTATCCTCAATATCTTCACCTTTGACCAGTGGGGCGTTGAGCTGGGTAAACAGTTGGCAAACCGCATTCTGCCGGAGCTGGGCGACGATAAAGCAATCGACAGCCACGACAGCTCCACCAACGGTTTGATTAACCGCTATAAAGCATGGCGTGGGTAATAAATATGTCATGAAAAATGCCGGCGATATGCCGGCATTTTTTTATCGGATAATTCCTGATGTCTGTTAGTTAACTCAAATTTCGGGTCTGAGTTTAATCCGAAAAACGCGTCCAACCCGTTAATTGCTGCGGTTTATTTTAAGAAAATACGCAGAAATACTTTAGCGTGTTTATATTATAACTAGCTGATTTATATTGCTTATATATTTTATCTATTCTTCTTTCGTTTCATTTTTATCCATTAGTCCGAAAACCCTTTCCCTATTTCCCCGTACGGTAAACCCTCAGCGTTAGTTGTGTATACTCGAATCCGCCTGAATTTCTTTCGGGCAAATCTCCATTCATTCATTGAAGGGAAATTGTTATGAAGAAAGTACTGTATGGCATTTTTGCCATATCTGCACTTGCGGCGACGTCTGTCTATGCAGCTCCGGTCCAGGTCGGGGAAGCAGCAGGGTCGGCAGCGACGTCTGCGTCTGCGGGAAGTTCTACCGCAGCCAGCACCAGCGCCGTAAGTTCAGCCGTGGGTGTCGCGCTGGCGGCAACCGGTGGCGGTGATGGCTCCAATACCGGAACCACGACCACTACGACGACCAGCACCCAGTAATACCGGGTGTTTTAATCATAACCACACTTCGGTGTGGTTATTTCGCCCCTTCGGAGAAGAGTCGTGAAGCGACCTGCAATCATCCTGATTTGCCTGCTGTTGCAGGCGTGCTCAGCTACCACTAAAGGGCTGGGCAACTCACTGTGGGACAGCATGTTCGGCACGCCGGGCGTGCATCTGACCGATGACGAACTTCAGAACATGCCGTATGCCAGCCAGTACATGCAGCTAAACGATGGTCCGCAACTGTTTGTGGTGCTCGCTTTCGATGAAAACGGGCAGCAGAAATGGGTGACGCAGGATCAGGCCACCATCGTCACGCAGCATGCCCGAATCGTGAAAACGTTGCTCGGCGGCGACAACCTGATCGAGGTGAACAACCTGGCTGAAGATCCGCTCATTAAGCCGAATCAGATTATCGATGGCGCAAGCTGGACGCGCACGATGGGCTGGACCGAACACAAACAGGTGCGTTATGCCACGGCCCGCTCCACTTTCCGCTGGGACGGTACGGACAGCGTAAAGGTGGGCAGCGACGAAACGCAGGTTCGCGTGCTGGATGAAGAGGTGACAACCGACCAGGCCACCTGGCATAACCGCTTCTGGGTGGACGAAGAGGGGCAAATCCGCCAGTCCTTGCAGTATCTCGGTGCCGGTTTCTTCCCGGTGAAGACCACCCTGATCAAGGCGGCGAAATCATGAAAACGTTCATCCACGTTGCGCTTCTCGCCAGCCTTGCCTCGCCGCTGGCGTGGTCTGCGGGAACGGTACAGGTCTACACCCCGGACAGCGAAAAACCCAAAACCTTAACCAATGCCGGGCATCTGCTCGATCTGGTGGGTCAGCCGAGACTGGCAAAAAGCTGGTGGACCGGGGGCGTTATCAGCGAGCGTCAGGCGACGATTCTCGCGGAACAAAGACATCAGGCGCTGCTCGCCAGATTATCCGGGCTGGCACAGCAGGAAGACGCCGACGATGCCGCGGCCATCAACAGCCTGCGCCAGCAGCTTCAGGCCCTGAAGGTGACGGGCCGGCAGAAGGTGAATCTCGACCCGGATGAGGTGCGCATCGCGGAAAACGGCAATCCGTCGCTGGAGGGGGACTATACCCTGTGGCTTCCGGCTCAGCCTTCCACCGTCACCGTGATGGGGCTCATCAGCAGCCCTGGCATTAAGCCGTTTACGCCGGGCCGGGACGTCGCGAGCTATCTTGACGAACAAAGCCTGCTCAGCGGTGCCGATAACAGCTATGCCTGGGTGGTCTATCCGGACGGGCATACGCAGAAAGCGCCGGTGGCTTACTGGAATAAACGCCATATCGAACCCATGCCGGGCAGCATCATTTTTGTCGGTTTTGCCGACCATTTCTGGACGAAAGCGTATGACGGGCTTAATGCCGATATCCTTCGCTCCCTGATACAGCGGATACCGGAATAATGAAAAAAACCTATCTCTACAGCATGCTTGCACTGTGCGTGAGTGCCGCCTGTCATGCAGAAACGTATCCGGCACCGATTGGCCCGTCGCAGTCGGATTTTGGCGGCGTGGGCTTACTGCAAACCCCGACCGCGCGGATGGCGCGCGAGGGGGAAATCAGCCTTAACTATCGCGATAACGATCAGTACCGCTACTATTCTGCGTCCGTGCAGCTGTTCCCCTGGCTGGAGACCACGCTGCGCTACACCGACGTGCGAACGAAACAGTACAGCAGCGTCGACGCCTTCTCCGGCGATCAGACCTATAAAGACAAAGCCTTCGACGTGAAGCTGCGCCTGTGGGAAGAGAGCTACTGGATGCCGCAGGTCTCCGTCGGTGCAAAAGATATCGGCGGTACCGGCCTGTTTGATGCGGAATACATCGTTGCCAGTAAAGCCTGGGGGCCGTTTGATTTCTCGCTGGGTCTCGGCTGGGGCTATCTTGGTACCAGCGGCAACGTAACTAACCCGTTCTGCTCCTACAGCGACAAATACTGCTACCGCGATAACAGCTACAAAAAAGCGGGCTCCATCAACGGCGACCAGATGTTCCACGGTCCGGCTTCGCTGTTTGGCGGCGTAGAGTATCAAACGCCCTGGCAGCCGCTGCGCCTGAAGCTGGAGTATGAAGGCAATAACTACAGCGAAGATTTTGCCGGCAAGATTGAGCAGAAGAGCAAGTTTAACGTCGGCGCCATTTACCGCGTGACCGACTGGGCCGACGTTAACCTCAGCTACGAGCGCGGCAATACCCTGATGTTTGGCTTCACGCTGCGCACCAACTTTAACGATATGCGTCCGCGCTACAATGACAACCCGCGGCCTAAATACCAGCCGGAGCCGCAGGATGCGATCATTCAGCACTCCGTGGTGGCGAATCAGCTGACGCTGCTGAAATATAACGCGGGGCTGGCGGATCCGAAGATCCAGACCAAAGGTGATACGCTGTACGTCACCGGCGAGCAGGTGAAATACCGTGATTCCCGCGAAGGGATCGAGCGCGCCAACCGGATCGTTATGAACGATCTGCCGGAGGGGATCCGCACGATCCGCGTGACAGAGAACCGTCTTAACATGCCGCAGGTCACAACCGAAACCGACGTTGCCAGCCTTAAGCGTCATCTCGAAGGCGAGCCGCTGGGACATGAAACCGAGCTGGTGCAAAAACGCGTTGAGCCGGTGGTGCCGGAGAGTACCGAGCAGGGCTGGTATATCGATAAGCCCCGCTTCGATTTCCATATCGATCCGGTGCTGAACCAGTCCGTCGGCGGGCCGGAAAACTTCTACATGTATCAGCTGGGCGCGATGGCGACGGCCGATCTGTGGGTGACCGACCACCTGTTGACCACCGGTAGCCTGTTCGGCAACCTTGCCAACAACTACGACAAATTTAACTACACCAACCCGCCGAACGATTCAAAACTGCCGCGCGTGCGTACCCGCGTGCGTGAATACGTGCAGAACGATATCTACGTGAATAACCTCCAGGCCAACTACTTCCAGTACTTCGGCAACGGTTTCTACGGCCAGGTTTACGGTGGCTATCTGGAAACCATGTTTGGCGGCGCGGGGGCAGAAGTGTTGTATCGTCCTGTCGACAGCAACTGGGCCTTCGGGATTGATGCCAACTACGTGAAACAGCGTGACTGGCGCAGCGCGCAGGACATGATGAAGTTCACCGACTACAGCGTCAAAACCGGCCACCTGACCGCCTACTGGACACCGTCGTTCGCGCAGGACGTGCTGGTGAAAGCAAGCGTCGGACAGTATCTGGCGGGCGATAAGGGCGGCACGCTGGATATCTCCAAACACTTCGACAGCGGCGTCGTGGTGGGCGGCTATGCCACTATTACCAACGTTTCGCCGGACGAGTACGGGGAAGGGGACTTCACCAAAGGGGTGTACGTGTCGATTCCGCTGGATCTGTTCTCATCCGGTCCGACCCGCAGCCGTGCGGCAGTGGGCTGGACGCCGCTGACGCGTGACGGTGGTCAGCAGCTTGGACGTAAGTTCCAGCTGTATGACATGACCAGCGATAAGAACATTAACTTCCGCTGATGCTTGTTTGCCCGGCCTACGGTTTTTGTAGGCCCGGTAAGCGCAGCGCCACCGGGCGAATGCGCCAAACATAAACAAAAAATATAGATCCCCGTCACATTTTTGCGTTATACAGGAACCTCGCCCTGGAGAATGAGGTGCTGTATGACATCCCTGACTCGCCCGCGCGTTGAGTTCATCTCAACGATACTCCAGACCGTGCTGAACCTCGGTCTGCTGAGCCTTGGCCTGATCCTGGTCGTCTTTCTCGGTAAAGAGACGGTGCACCTGGCTGATGTGCTATTTGCCCCTGAGCAAACCAGCAAATATGCGCTGGTGGAAGGGCTGGTGGTCTACTTTCTCTACTTCGAGTTTATTGCCCTGATTGTGAAGTACTTCCAGTCCGGCTTTCACTTCCCGCTGCGCTATTTCATCTACATTGGCATCACCGCCATTGTGCGGCTGATCATCGTCGATCATAAATCCCCGCTCGACGTGCTGATCTACTCGGCGGCGATCCTACTGCTGGTGATCACCCTCTGGCTGTGCAACTCGAAGCGGCTGAAACGCGAATAAAAAAAGGGCGCTCCGAAGAGCGCCTAACAACAGTCACAAGTTGGTTCAATACAATACGTCTAAAGTTGAGGGTTGCAGTGGCATTACAGATGAAACTTAACCTTTCACACCGCCCGCCGTCAGGCCGTTGACCAGCCAGCGCTGGGCCAGCAGGAACACTACGGTAATCGGGATGGCAGAGAGTACCGCCGCTGCGGCAAAGTCGCCCCACAGGTAGTTTTGCGGGTTGAGGTATTGCTGCATGCCAACGGCCAGGGTGTAGCTGTTCACATCGCGCAGCAACAGTGAGGCGACCGGTACTTCGGTGATCGCCGCGATAAACGACAGGATAAACACCACCGCCAGAATCGGCACCGACAGCGGCAGCAGCACCAGACGGAACGCCTGCCACGGGGTGGCGCCATCCAGCGCGGCGGCTTCTTCCAGCGAACCGTCGATGGTTTCGAAATACCCTTTAATGGTCCACACATGCAGGGCGATACCGCCAAGATAGGCGAAGATCACGCCGCCGTGGGTGTTCAGACCGATAAACGGCACATACTGACCCAGACGGTCAAACAGGGCGTACAGCGCCACCAGCGACAGCACCGCCGGGAACATCTGGAAAATCAGCATCCCTTTCAGCAGCGTCGCTTTGCCCGGGAAACGCATGCGGGCGAAAGCGTAAGCGCAGGTGGTGGAGAGCGTGACGATGCCAATCGCGGTGATGGTCGCCACTTTCACCGAGTTCCACAGCCACAGCAGCACCGGGAACGGCGGCGGCGTGACGCGGCCATCGGCGTGCTCAACGCTGAAGCCCAGCGCGAGCTTCCAGTGCTCCCAGGAGATTTCATCCGGGATCAGGCTCCCGGTCGCAAAGTTACCCGAGCGCAGTGAGATAGCGATAACCATCAGCAGCGGGAACATGATGGCCGCGATGAACATCAGCAGGCCTAAGTGCGTCGCGAGGAGACGCAGCTTCTGAGATTTGGGTTGTACCATAGCCATGATCGATGCCCTCCTTAGTCAAATTTCATACGTGTGGCTTTCAGGTTCACAATCGCCAGGGCGCCAACCAGCAGGAAGATCAGGGTGGCAATGGCCGCTGCCAGACCGAAATCCTGGCCGCCGCCGCCTTCAAAGGCGATACGGTAGGTGTAGCTCACGAGCAGGTCGGTATAGCCCGCCGGCGTGGTGGTGCCGAGACGGTCCGGGCCACCGTTGGTCAACAGCTGAATCAGCACGAAGTTGTTAAAGTTAAAGGCGAAGCTGGCGATCATCAGCGGCGTCAGCGGCTTAATGAGCAGCGGCAGCGTAATTTTAAAGAAGTTCTGGAACGGGCCCGCGCCGTCCATTGCCGAGGCTTCGTACAGGTCGTCCGGAATCGCCTTCAGCAGCCCCATGCACAGGATCATCATGTACGGATAACCCAGCCAGGTGTTGACGATGATAATCATCGAACGGGCGGTGGTCGGGTCGCTGAACCAGGCCGGTTTGATGCCGAACAGCGCGCTCAGCATCATGTTGATTTCACCGAAGCTCTGGTTAAACAGCCCTTTGAAAATCAGAATCGAGATAAACGACGGTACGGCGTACGGCAGAATCAGCAGCACGCGGTAAATCGCTTTCCCTTTCAGGGATTCCCACTGTACGAGGCAGGCCAGCACCATACCCACGGCAACGGTCAGGATCACGGTCAGGATGGAGAAGACTACCGTCCAGACGAAGATGGCGAAGAACGGCTTCTGGATGCCTTCGTCAGTAAACACGCGGGTAAAGTTATCCCAGCCGATGGTGACGGTATAGCCCGGGCTGAGCTTGTCGTCTCCCCAGTTGCCGTCGGCATTCACAGACTGATAAAAACCGATATCGTTGTTCGGACGATACTTCACGCCGCTCTGGTTGTTGGTCAGCGTGCCGTCATCCGCCAGGGTGTAAAGCGGCTGCGTACCGGAGAACTGGCGCAGCGAGCTCATGGTTACTTTGCTGTCATCGGGCAGCACGGCGGTGAGCTGCGTCAGCGCCTGGCGATTCTGGGTAATGATACGCAGGTTCGCGCGTTCGCCTTCCGGCAGGGCTTCGGCCTCTTTTAAGACCAGCTTTTGCTCGCCGCCAAATTTGAACGCGTCGGAAAGATAGTTTTTGCCGCTCTCACCGTCAGTGAGCGCTAACTTCCACTCATCTCCCTCAGGATACAGACCGAAGTTAAAGGTCTTACCGGCCTGATAAGAACGGTCCAGAAGCACCTGGGTGGCGCGCTCTTGCGCGAGCTGGTTGGTGCTGCTGTAGTTGGTAAAGGCAATGGCAATGGTGCAGATCAGCGGAAAGAGGACAAACAGCCCCATCCCGGCCACGCCAGGGTAGACATAGCGCCAGGCGTACGCTTTACGGTTGGCGAAAATATACAGGCCAACCGAGCTTAAAATCAGCGTCATGATGGCAAAAAGGTATTCCCCTTGCACGTACATTAAAACAACAAGGTAACCCACCAGCAGACACAGCAGACCTATCGCTGACCACTTCAGCGCGTCGCTTTGCCACCAGTGCTTCTTTTTAATGACATCCATGGGGTTCTTCCTCTACAACGGTGGAAACTTTTCGTCAGGTGGCGCTGCGCTTACCTGACCTACGGATCGTGCCGTAGTTGTAGGGCGGGCAGCGTACGCGCCACCCGCCGTTCTTCTGCTTACTTGGTAATACGACCCTGAGCATCTTTCAGCGCGGCATCAACAGTCTGGCGACCGCTGGCAGCATTGATGACGGCGGTACGGGTGGCGTACCAGAACGCGGCCATCTGTGGGATGTTCGGCATGATCTCGCCTTTCTGGGCGTTATCCATGGTGGCCGCAATGCGCGGATCTTTCGCTAACTGATCCTGGAAGGATTTCAGCGCCACGGCGCCCAGCGGTTTGTCCTTGTTCACATCACCCAGACCTTCATCGGTCAGCAGATAGTTTTCCAGGAACTCTTTCGCCAGCTCTTTGTTCGGGCTGGCGGCGTTGATACCCGCGCTCAGCACGCCAACGAACGGTTTAGACGGCTTGCCGTTGAAGGTGGGCAGCAGGGTCACGCCGTAGTTGATTTTGCTCTTGTCGATGTTGGTCCAGGCCCACGGACCGTTGATGGTCATCGCGGTTTCGCCTTTGTTGAACGCCGCTTCCGCGATGGAGTAGTCGGTATCCGCGTTCATGTGTTTGTTCTTGATCAGGTCAACCAGGAAGGTCAGGCCTGCTTTCGCGCCCGCGTTGTCTACGCCCACGTCCTTCACGTCATATTTGCCGTTTTCAAACTTGAACGCGTAGCCGCCGTCGGCAGCAATCAGCGGCCAGGTGAAGTACGGCTCTTGCAGGTTGAACATCAGGGCGGATTTACCTTTCGCCTTCAGCTCTTTATCCAGGGCAGGGATCTCTTCCCAGGTTTTCGGTGGGTTTGGCACCAGGTCTTTGTTGTAAATCAGTGACAGGGCTTCAACCGCGATTGGGTAAGCGATCAGCTTGCCGTTATAGCGCACGGCGTCCCAGGTGAACGGGAACAGTTTGTCCTGGAAGGCTTTATCTGGCGTGACTTCAGCCAGCAGGCCAGACTGCGCGTAGCCCCCGAAACGGTCATGCGCCCAGAAGATAATGTCCGGACCGTCGCCCGTGGCCGCAACCTGCGGGAACTTCTCTTCCAGCTTGTCCGGGTGCTCTACGGTCACTTTGATACCGGTGTCTTTCTCGAATTTTTTGCCCACTTCGGCCAGGCCGTTATAGCCCTTGTCGCCGTTAATCCAGATAACCAGCTTACCCTCTTCAATTTTGGCGAGAGCCGGTGCGGAAATCATCATTGCTGCGAGGGCGGACAATGCGAAAACGCGTGCGCCAGTCTTGATCTTCATATCTGCCATCCTTTATTGGTGATGTGCTCGTGGATACATAAGGTGGTTCAACGTGACTCAGTCTCCTTATTTGACATCCTCTTTCCATCCTCCCAGTCCCTACGCCCCACCCCCCGTTTGTGTGATCCCTGTAACATAAATTTAAGTTATGAGTGCTGGCGCACATAAAAACCCACTGAATTTTGCAGGCCGCTTCACGATTTTCGCCTCAGCCCCTCCGCTGCGGTCGCAGAGCCTGCTCTCTCATCCTCCCGCCTCCTCCCCCACAAAAAAGCCGGGGGGTGGAGGATTCACGAAAGTAATGGAACACGCATAGTGAACTTATCTTGAATGTTTCTGTCGGTGACAGGTTGTAACGAAGGGAGAAGGGCATGGCGAGCGTACAGCTGCGTAATGTAACGAAAGCCTGGGGCGACGTAGTGGTGTCAAAAGACATCAATCTGGACATCCACGAAGGTGAGTTTGTGGTGTTCGTGGGTCCATCAGGCTGTGGTAAATCGACTCTGCTGCGTATGATTGCCGGTCTTGAAACCATCACCAGTGGCGATCTGTTTATTGGTGATACCCGAATGAACGACATCCCGCCTGCCGAACGTGGCGTAGGCATGGTGTTCCAGTCTTATGCGCTTTATCCGCATCTTTCCGTTGCCGAGAACATGTCCTTTGGCCTGAAGCTGGCCGGCGCGAAAAAAGAGATTATTAACCAGCGCGTCACTCAGGTGGCGGAAGTGCTCCAGCTGGCCCATCTGCTGGAGCGTAAGCCGAAAGCGCTTTCCGGCGGTCAGCGTCAGCGCGTGGCGATTGGCCGTACGCTGGTGGCCGAGCCGCGCGTCTTCCTGCTCGATGAACCTCTCTCTAACCTGGATGCTGCCCTGCGCGTCCAGATGCGTATCGAAATCTCCCGTCTGCACAAGCGCCTTGGCCGCACGATGATTTACGTCACCCACGATCAGGTCGAAGCGATGACGCTGGCCGACAAAATCGTGGTGCTGGACGCCGGTCGCGTGGCGCAGGTGGGTAAACCGCTGGAGCTGTATCACTACCCGGCAGACCGCTTTGTAGCGGGCTTCATTGGCTCGCCAAAGATGAACTTCCTGCCCGTCAAAGTGACCGCGACGGCGATTGAACAGGTACAGGTGGAGCTGCCAAACCGTCAGCAGGTCTGGCTGCCGGTCGACAGCGCCAACGTACAGGTGGGGGCCAATATGTCCCTCGGTATCCGTCCTGAGCATCTACTGCCAAGCCACATTGCGGATGTGACGCTGGAAGGTGAAGTTCAGGTCGTCGAACAGCTTGGTCACGAAACACAGATTCATATCCAGATCCCCGCCATCCGTCAGAATCTGGTCTACCGCCAGAATGACGTGGTGTTGGTAGAAGAGGGTGCCACATTCGCTATCGGTTTGCCGCCAGAGCGTTGCCATCTGTTCCGTGAGGATGGCACAGCATGTCGTCGGCTGCACAAAGAGCCAGGCGTTTAAGCATTCCAATTACAAAGAAAAGCAATGATCTCAGGAGATAGAATAATGATTACTCTGCGCAAAGTCCCTCTGGCTGTCGCCATTGCGGCAGGCATCCTGTCTGCCCAGGCGGGCGCCGTAGACTTTAAAGGTTATGCTCGTTCCGGCATCGGCTGGACCGGAAGTGGCGGTGAACAACAATGTTTCCAGGCAACAGGTGCACAAAGTAAATACCGTCTCGGTAACGAATGTGAAACCTACGCCGAGCTGAAGCTGGGCCAGGAAGTGTGGAAAGAAGGCGACAAGAGCTTCTATTTCGACACCAACGTAGCGTACTCCGTTTCTCAGCAGAACGACTGGGAATCCACCAGCCCGGCCTTCCGTGAAGCTAACGTGCAGGGTAAAAACCTGATTGAATGGCTGCCAGGCTCTACCATCTGGGCCGGTAAGCGCTTCTATCAGCGTCATGACGTACACATGATCGACTTCTACTACTGGGATATCTCTGGTCCTGGTGCCGGTATTGAAAACATCGATCTGGGCTTTGGTAAGCTCTCTCTGGCCGCCACCCGTTCTTCTGAGTCCGGCGGTTCTGCAACCTTCGCCGATCGTGACGCGAACGGTGACCGTATTTATGACAACGTGGTACCAAACGACGTCTTCGACGTTCGCTTAGCCGGTCTGGAGACCAACCCGGGCGGTACGCTGGAGCTGGGCGTTGACTACGGTCACACCAACATTCCTGACGACTACTATCTGCAACCTGGCGCCTCTAAAGATGGCTGGCTGTTCACCGCTGAACACACCCAGAGCATGATGAAAGGCTTCAACAAGTTCGTGCTGCAATACGGTACGGACTCCATGACCTCTAACGGTAAAGGTATTCCGCAGGGCGGCAGCATCGATAACGACGGCTCTATGTGGCGCGTGCTGGACCACGGTGCAATCACCCTGGCAGACCGTTGGGACCTGATGTATGTCGGTATGTACCAGAACATCGATCGTGATAACAACAACGGTACCGAGTGGTGGACCGTGGGCGTTCGTCCAATGTTCAAATGGACGCCGATCATGAGCACCCTGCTGGAAGTGGGCTACGACAACGTTAAGTCTCAGAAAACTGACGACAAAAACAGCCAGTACAAAATCACCCTGGCGCAGCAGTGGCAGGCAGGCGACAGCATTTGGTCCCGTCCGGCTATCCGCGTCTTCGCAACCTACGCGAAGTGGGATGAGAAATGGGGCTACGCGAACAACGACTCAGGTGCAGGTTACACCTCTGGCGTAGCGTATAGCGACACGTCCGCGAAAACCTTCAGCCGTGGCGACAACGATGAGTGGACCTTCGGCGCCCAGATGGAAATCTGGTGGTAATTCGTCAAGCCTGACGTAATAACCTGAAAAGAGGGGCGTAAGCCCCTCTCTCCTTAGGGTGCTGCGCGCTATTGCCTGGCCACCGCAGCGCTCACGCTATCAGAGGTAATAACAATGAAAATGAAGAAAAGTCTCGTCGCGCTGTGCCTCTCTGCGGGGCTGCTGGCCTGTGCGCCTGCGGTCACCTTTGCAGATGTGAATTTTGTTCCTCAAAATACCAGCGCTGCGCCAGCGATTCCGGCGGCGGCGCTTCAGCAGCTGGTGTGGACACCAGTCGATCAATCTAAAACGCAAACCACTCAGCTTGCTGCGGGCGGCCAGTCGCTGAACGTTCCCGGCATCAGCGGCCCGGTTGCGGCGTTCAGCGTGCCCGCTAACATCGGCGAGCTGACCCTGACGTTGACCAGCGAAGTGAATAAACAGACCAGCGTCTTTGCGCCTAATGTGCTGATCCTCGATCAGAACATGACGCCATCGGCCTTCTTCCCGAGCACCTACTTTAGCTATCAGGAGCCGGGCGTAATGAGCGCTGATCGGCTGGAAGGCGTTATGCGCCTGACGCCAGCCCTGGGCCAGCAGAAGATTTACGTTCTGGTGTTTACAACCGAAAAAGATTTGCAGCAAACCACGAAGCTGGTCGATCCGGCAAAAGCCTATGCGAAAGGTACCGGTAACGCCGTCCCGGATATTCCGGACCCGCATGCCCGTCATACCACCGATGGCCTGATTAAGCTGAAAGTCTCTACCAACAGCGCCTCCAGCGTACTCGTAGGGCCGCTGTTTGGCTCATCTGGCCCGGGCCCGGTAACGGTGGGCAATACTGCCGCGCCTGTTTATGCCGCACCAGCCGCAGCGCCTGCCGTAGCCCCGGCTCCGACGAAAAAAGCCGAGCCGGTGCTTAACGATACTGAAACGTACTTTAACAACGCCATCAAGCAGGCGGTCAAAAACGGCGATGTCGACAAAGCGCTGAAGCTGCTTGATGAAGCCGAGCGTTTAGGTTCAACCACTGCCCGTTCCACCTTTATCAGCAGTGTAAAAGGCAAGGGGTAACCGTCTCCCCACAGTGCTGATTTTGTCAGTAGTTTAGTGCGCCTTAACGGGCGCACTTTTTTTGGCTTAGTTGCATCATTGTTGCGATAGTGATCGCTAAATTTGGTTTGCTCGTCCTCATTTCGCCAATCTGCGATACAATGCCTTTACGTTATGTATCGGAGAGTCTGGCATGTCACACCCCGCGCTAACGCAGCTGCGTGCGCTACGCTATTTCGACCAAATACCCGCGCTTGACCCGGAGCAGCTTGACTGGCTGCTGCTGGAAGATTCCATGACAAAACGTTTTGAGCAACAGGGTAAAACGGTCACGGTGACGATGATCCAGGAAGGATTTGTCTCGCCTGAGGAGATTGCCAGCGAGTTGCCGCTCCTGCCGCAAGAAGAACGCTACTGGCTGCGTGAAATTTTACTGTGTGCGGATGGCGAGCCGTGGCTTGCCGGGCGAACGGTGGTTCCCGAGTCTACACTTTCCGGGCCGGAGCTGGCACTGCAACGCCTCGGCAAAACGCCGCTTGGGCGTTATCTGTTCACCTCGTCTGAACTGACCCGTGATTTTATTGAAATTGGTTGCGATGCCGATTTATGGGGGCGCCGTTCCCGCCTTCGTTTGAGTGGCAAGCCGTTAATACTGACGGAACTCTTTTTGCCTGCATCGCCGTTGTACTAAGAGGGAGAGAAAATGGAGTGGAGTCTGACGCAGAATAAGCTGCTGGCCTATCACCGCTTAATGCGTACCGATAAACCGATTGGCGCGCTGCTGCTGCTGTGGCCGACCTTATGGGCGCTGTGGGTTGCCACGCCGGGCATCCCGCCGCTGTGGATCCTGGCGGTGTTTGTGGCGGGCGTCTGGCTGATGCGCGCTGCGGGCTGCGTGGTAAACGACTATGCTGACCGAAAATTTGATGGGCATGTTAAGCGCACCGCGAACCGTCCTCTGCCGAGCGGTCAGGTGACCGGGAAAGAGGCGCGCATCCTGTTTGTCGTGCTGGTGCTTCTCTCTTTCATGCTGGTGTTAACGCTTAACACCATGACTATTCTGCTGTCCGTTGCGGCTCTGGCGTTGGCCTGGGTCTACCCGTTTATGAAGCGATACACCCATCTGCCGCAGGTGGTATTGGGTGCGGCATTTGGCTGGTCGATCCCCATGGCATTTGCTGCGGTCAGCGAGTCTGTTCCGCTCAGCTGCTGGCTGATGTTCCTGGCAAATATTCTGTGGGCCGTTGCGTACGACACCCAGTACGCGATGGTCGATCGCGATGACGATCTCAAGATCGGCGTTAAATCGACGGCGATCCTGTTTGGCCGTCACGACAAACTGATCATCGGCATATTGCAGGTGGCGGTGCTGGCGCTGATGGTGGCGATTGGTCGCCTGAACGGGCTGAACTGGGAGTTTTACTGGTCCGTGCTGGTGGCGGGGCTGCTGTTTGCATATCAGCAGAAGCTGATCGTGAAGCGCGAGCGTGAAGCCTGCTTTAAAGCGTTTCTGAATAACAACTACGTCGGGCTGGTGCTGTTTATGGGGCTGGCGATGAGTTACTGGTCATAAAAAAGCCGGGTGGCGGCTTCGCCTTACCCGGCCTACGATTTAGCAGAACATGTAGGCCGGGTAAGCGTTAGCGCCACCCGGCTTTAACATCATTCGCCCTGCGTCGAACTCTCAATCGTCAGACGCACATCCGAGGTAATCAGCTCTGCCAGCATCTGGTAAACCTTTATCGTCTCTTCCGGCTCGGCATCGCCCGTATCGCTAATATACCCTTCGTCGCGCAGCGTCAGCACCAGGGAGCTGAATACCGCTTTGTCGAAGAATTCCGGGGCGTTAATGCCGTGCAGAACGGAAAGGCGCTGAGCCAGCGTCCGGCTCTCTTTTTCCAGCGTACCGCGGTTGATTGACGGATTTGCACTCAACAACCAGAAGGTGATGGCGTAGCGCTGCAACGTCTCACGCGCGCCGGATGCCAGTAGCTGCAAGGTACGAGAGCGTGACGGATTGATATGCAGTTCATCATCACTGATGGTAATCAGCCCCTGACGATGCATTTCTGCGGTCATTTTATCGAGCTCTGCCGCCAGCTCATCTTCACTCCAGCGCAGGAACAGCTCCGCTTTCAGCATTGGATAGATGGTCTGGATATGGCGCAGCAACTCCTGACGCGAAATGCGGCGGTGCTGGGTAATGATGGCTGCCATCAGCGACGGCAACATCAGCATATGCGTGATGTTGTTACGGTAGTAGGTCATCAGCACGGCCTGCTCGCGCGGCAGAATGATGATGTCACCGATGGTATCTTTCTCCACTTCGAACTTGTTCATCTGCAACGCGTGATCGATAAGCTCGCTGGCGGTAGCAGACGGCACGGTCGAATCCACGGAGTACGGCACGTTACGCATGATGTCGAGGTAGCAATCAATCTGCTCGGTCAGCTGCTCGCGGGTCAGTGAACGCTGGCGAGAAGCCAGAAGCGCGGTACAGCACAGGTTCATGGCATTCGCCGCACCGGCATTATTGATGCGTACCATCAGTTCGGATGCGATGCCGTTGACCGTCGGCGTCAGCCAGGCCGGACGCACCGCTTCGATAGGATCGATAGATTCGCGCCACTCCGGAACATGATGGTTCAGATACGTCATCAGCGGCAGGGGCTCGCCAAAGTTCACGTAGCCCTGACCGAGGTTGCGCAATTTGCTCAGCCCACGCAGCATCTGCGGCAGACTCTCTTTCTCTTTGGTCGCACCGCGCAGCTCTTTCGCATAGGTACCCACTTCCATCACGTGTTCATAGCCGATGTAGATAGGCACCAGCGTGATAGGACGCGTACCGCCGCGCAGCATCGCCTGAATGGTCATCGACAGCGTGCCGGTCTTCGGATCGAGCAGGCGGCCCGTACGGGAGCGCCCGCCCTCCACGAAGTACTCAACGGAATAGCCGCGGCTGAACAGCTCGCCAAGGTATTCACGGAACACGGTGGAGTAGAGCTTGTTGCCCTTGAAGGTACGACGAATGAAGAACGCCCCCAGACGGCGGAAAATCGGGCCTGCTGGCCAGAAGTTCAGGTTGATACCGGCGGCAATGTGTGGCGGCACCAGCCCCTGGTGATAGAGCACGTAAGAGAGCAGCAGGTAGTCCATGTGGCTGCGGTGGCAGGGCACGTAGACAATCTCGTGGCCGTCGTGCGCGAGCTGACGCACGCGCTCGGCGTTGTGGACGTTAATCCCCTGGTAGAGGCGGTTCCACGTGAAGCCGAGGATACGGTCTGAGAGACGAATCATCTCGTAGGAGAAGTTCGCGGCGATCTCTTCCATCAGCGCGATCGCGTTCTGCTGCGCTTTCTCGTGTGAAATTTTCTTGCTGCGCGCTTCGTCTTCTACGGCACGGGCAATCGCTTTGGAAGCGAGCAGCTTGTTGAACAGATCCTGACGCGCCGGGAGACGTGGCCCAACGGCCGCCAGACGCTGACGTGCAAAGTGCATACGCGCAACGCGCGCCAGCTTTTGCGCAATGATCTTATCGGTGCCGTGTTCATCCGCCATGCGGCGCAGTGAAACGGAAGGCGAGAAGCGGACAAAGCTGTCGCGTCCCAGCCATGAGACGGCGAAGAACTTCTGAATGCCGTTGAGCATACGCAGCGGCGGGTTCTCTTCCCCTTTTTCGCGCCCCGGACGACGACCAAACATCACCGACACCGGCACCATCTGTACGTCCAGATCGGGGTTGCTGCGGTGCAGATCGAGGTAATCATGGAACAGCTTGATGGACTCTTCTTTCGGCGTGTAATAGGTGAACACGCGCGGCCCGCCATGGATGAACACGTAGCGCGGCAGCAGCGTACCGTCGACTTCCAGGGGGTCAAGCGGGTCAGGTAAATCGTGCGCCAGACACTGAGCGCGAAGCGTAAGCAGGTCTGCCTTCGAGTTATAAGGCAAAACGTACATAATAGGGCGTGACGTATCGAGCCCTAATTCCAGCGCGGGTTCTGCTGGGATAGACTTACTTTTTACCAGTACGCTTAATGGTAAATTAAGTAATTTGTAGTAAATTCGTGGCCAGCCGGACATAAACGATGTAAAGCCTCTGGTTAATAATGCAATTGCGGCGCAAGGATAACAGAAAGCGCGCAAAATTTCTGTTGTTACCCGTCATACTTCAGGTTGCAGCAAAACGCGCTGAAGCTTTAGTTACTGACGCTATTTCTCATAAAAGGTTCTTTAGATGGCCAATAATACCACTGGGTTAACCCGAATCATTAAAGCTGCCGGTTATTCATGGAAAGGCTTTCGCGCCGCATGGGTTAATGAAGCCGCCTTCCGCCAGGAAGCGGTTGCCGCGATCGTTGCAGTTATCATCGCCTGCTTCCTTGATGTTGATGCTATCACCCGCGTGCTTCTCATCGGTTCTGTCCTTCTGGTGATGATAGTGGAAATTCTTAATAGCGCTATTGAGGCCGTTGTTGACCGGATAGGGTCGGAATTCCATGAACTGTCTGGCCGGGCGAAAGACATGGGTTCCGCTGCCGTACTGCTGTCGATTATCACCGCGGCGATCACCTGGGTCACGCTGCTTTGGTCACATTTCCGATGAGCCTCGAGGAATAATTAAGTCCCTGGTTTTTTGTGCAGTTTTTGGTTCCAAAATCGCCTTTGACTGTATATACTCACAGCATAACTGTATATACACCCAGGGGGCGGTATGAAAGCGTTAACGACCAGGCAGCAAGAGGTGTTTGATCTCATTCGGGATCATATCGGCCAGACGGGTATGCCACCCACGCGTGCAGAAATTGCACAGCGTCTGGGCTTCCGTTCTCCTAATGCTGCCGAAGAGCACCTTAAAGCACTGGCGCGTAAGGGCGTGATTGAGATTGTTTCCGGTGCCTCACGCGGTATTCGTCTGCTGGTGGAAGAAGAGACCGGTATTCCGCTGGTGGGCCGCGTCGCCGCAGGTGAACCCCTGCTGGCACAGCAGCATATTGAAGGGCACTATCAGGTTGACCCAGGCATGTTCAAGCCGAGCGCCGATTTCCTGCTGCGCGTTAGCGGAATGTCCATGAAAGATATCGGTATTCTGGATGGCGATCTGCTTGCGGTACACAAAACGCAGGACGTGCGTAACGGGCAAGTCGTGGTAGCGCGCATTGATGATGAAGTGACGGTTAAGCGCCTGAAAAAACAAGGTAATACCGTTCAGCTTCTGCCAGAAAACAACGAATTCTCCCCAATTGTGGTGGATCTCCGCGAGCAGAGCTTCTCCATTGAAGGCCTGGCGGTAGGCGTTATCCGCAACGGTGAATGGCTGTAATCTCTTCCTGACAGGCTGTAGCTCCTCTACAGCCTGGCCTATTTTCTGATTCCGGTAATTTCCATGGCATTGCTAACTTCTGCCGATAAGGCGTTGTGGCGTCTTGCGCTACCGATGATTTTTTCCAATATTACCGTTCCCCTGCTGGGGCTGGTGGATACGGCGGTAATCGGGCATCTGGATTCGCCGATTTATCTGGGCGGCGTCGCGATCGGCGCAACGGCGACCAGCTTCCTCTTTATGCTGCTGCTCTTTTTGCGCATGAGTACAACAGGCCTGACGGCCCAGGCGTATGGTGCAAAAGATCCCCTGCGTCTGGCGCGTGCGCTGGTTCAGCCGCTCATGCTGGCGTTCGGTGCCGGCGCGTTAATCGTCCTGTTGCGTACGCCGCTCATTGATCTGGCGCTCCATATTGTGGGCGGCAGTGATGCCGTGCTGGAGCAGGCCCGGCGCTTCCTCGAAATTCGCTGGCTCAGCGCGCCCGCTTCCCTGGCAAACCTGGTCCTCCTGGGCTGGTTACTGGGCGTGCAGTACGCCCGCGCGCCGGTGATCCTGCTGGTGGTGGGCAACCTGCTTAACATTGTGCTCGATCTCTGGCTGGTAATGGGACTGCACATGAACGTTCGCGGCGCGGCGCTGGCCACGGCGATTGCTGAGTACGGTACGCTGCTGATCGGTTTGTGGATGGTCTGGCGCGTGCTGACGATGCGCGGCATCACCCTCGATCTTCTGAAAACGGCCTGGCGCGGCAATATGCGTAAGCTGCTGGCGCTTAATCGCGACATCATGCTGCGCTCGCTCCTGCTGCAACTCTGCTTTGGTGCGTTAACCGTTTTTGGTGCGCGGCTTGGGCCAGAAATCGTCGCGGTCAACGCAGTGCTCATGACCTTACTGACCTTTACCGCTTACGCGCTGGATGGTTTTGCTTACGCCGTGGAGGCGCATTCCGGGCAGGCGTACGGCGCGCGTGAAAGCGGCCAGCTACGCGAAGTGTGGCGGGCCGCCTGCCGTCAGGCGGGTCTGGTGGCGCTGATCTTTGCCCTGGTTTACGCCTGTTTTGGTGGGCATATTGTCGCGCTACTTACCTCGCTGCCCGCGCTTCAGGCGCTTGCCGATCGCTACATCCTCTGGCAGGTGGTATTACCGGTGGTGGGCGTGTGGTGCTATCTGCTGGACGGCATGTTTATTGGTGCCACGCGAGGGGCGGAGATGCGCAACAGCATGGCCGTCGCGGCGGCGGGCTTCGGCCTTACGCTGCTAACCGTGCCGTATCTTGGCAATCATGGCCTGTGGCTGGCGCTGGCGGTTTTTCTCTCATTGCGTGGCCTTTCGCTGGCCGTTATCTGGCATCGTCACTGGCGAAACAATACCTGGTTTCCTGCCCGACCTGATATGTCGTAGCGGTTAAAGATTCCGAATATAAAAATAACTTCCGAATCCTTAACTACAATAATAATCAAGTCCAGCAGAAAAGAACGAAGCGGACGATACTCATAGACGCTTAACACGAGGACACGATTATGAATAAAGACGAAATCGGCGGCAACTGGAAGCAATTCAAAGGTAAAGCGAAAGAACAGTGGGGTAAGCTGACAGATGACGATATGACCGTCATTGAAGGTAAGCGCGATCAGCTGGTAGGTAAAATCCAGGAGCGCTACGGTTACGAAAAAGATCAGGCGGAAAACGAAGTCAAAGACTGGGAAACCCGTAACGACTACCGCTGGTAACCGACACTATCCCCAAGGGCGGCCATGAGCCGCCTTTTCTTTGGCCTTAACGCGGCTTTTTCTTCACCAGAATCGAGTGATCGTGCTGACAGGCATCCTGATGGCGGCATGACTCCACCTCTACGCAGGCAGAACATAAACCGTGTGCTTCGATTACGTTATGGCGCAGGGCAAAGCCCATTCTGGCCGCCAGCGTATGCATAATATCTTCCACCCCTTCCGCACACTCCTCCTTCACCACGCCACAGCGATCGCAGATAAACATGGCGGACGTGTGGGTCGGCTGGTCAAAAAGATGGCACAGCACATAGCTGTTTGTTGACTCCACCTTATGCACAAACCCTTGTTCCAGCAGAAAATCCAGCGCCCGATAGACGGTTGGCGGTTTTGCCTGCGGCTCGCTTTCACGTAACAGGTCGAGCAGATCGTAGGCGCTGATGGCACCCTGTTGCAGGCTCATCAGACGCAGGACCTCAAGGCGCTGTGGGGTCAGGCGCACATTGCGTTGCGCGCACAGCTTTTCAGCTTGCGCTAACAGCTCTTTTGTGGACTTGTCCATCGGGCACCTCGGATGTGATAAGGGTTCAAACCCTCACTTTATCATGTTCTGGTAAAAACACCGAGATCCGCCAGGCTGTGCTATACCTGACGCATCGCAAATCGGGAGATCGCGCAATGAAAAGACCTGACTGTATTCGGCACTGGCGGGACGTGGAAGGTGCCGATGACGCCACTTATCCTGACAGCAACGAACGTTTCTCAATTGGCGCGCCGCTGGCCCGCAAGCTGGGTCTCGGCCGCATTGGTATTCACCATGAACGGCTGCCGCCCGGACGCCGCACGTCTTATCCGCATGCGGAAAGTGATGAAGAAGAGTTTGTATACGTTCTGGAGGGTTATCCTGAGGCCTGGATCAATGGCTATCTGTGGAAACTCGAACCTGGCGACAGCGTCGGGTTTCCTGCCGGCACGGGTGTGTGCCATACCTTTATCAACAATACCGAGGAAGAGGTGCGCTTACTGGTGGTGGGCGAGGCCAATAAAAAGCACAACCGCATCTACTATCCGCTTAATCCGGTTTATGCCGCAACGCGCGAAGACCGCTGGGTAGACCATCCGCCTCAGTTTTTTGGGCCGCACGATGGAAAACCTGGGCGAAAATAATTTCCTCTTCTATAAATATTGATGGTCGTCACACATTAGAACAGGCCGGGATGGAATTTAACTTAGGGAAATAGCGGGTCTTTTTGTACTTATTCACAGCAATAGTTCGTTCCTGTTTGGGTGATAACAGACAGGGTTAACTAATAACAAACTATTTACGAGCACACTGTGAAAAAACATTTTAAATTTTCGATGGTTAGCAT
Organism: Enterobacter cloacae complex sp. P24RS; assembly: GCF_014982165.1. NCBI lineage: Bacteria > Pseudomonadati > Pseudomonadota > Gammaproteobacteria > Enterobacterales > Enterobacteriaceae > Enterobacter > Enterobacter cloacae complex sp. P24RS. The sequence goes on along the minus strand of NZ_JADCKU010000020.1, from coordinate 53,553 downwards.
CGCTGTCTCCTTTTTTATGGCAAATCAGGCGGGAGCAGCCAATACCTGGACGGAAGCGCGTAGCGACGCAATGGGTGGCACGGGCGTAGCGGCCGGAAGTTATGGCAGCGGCGCCTTAATCAACCCGGCGCTGCTGGCAAAGTCAAAACCTGAGGATGACGTGACGGTTATTTTGCCGTCCGTCGGCGTGCAGGTGACCGATGAGGACAATCTTCAGGACGAGATTGATACCATCAATGACAAAATCAATCGCTATCAGGACGTGGTGGATAGCCTGACGCCGATTGAAATCATCACCAACCCGTTAGGCTCAATCAACCAGTTCCAGGGCGCAGCGAAAGATCTCGCGGATGAGCTGGACTATCTGAAAGGCAAAACCGCGCGCGCCACCGCAGGGGCGGGGATTGCCGTCAGCATTCCTAACGACGTGCTTTCCGTGGCCTTTATGGCGAAAGGCTATGCCCATGGGCGCGTGAGCACTTCTATCGACCAGCAGGACATTGATTATCTGCGTGGCATCCAGCGAAGCGACGCGGTGGCGGCCGGTGTGGCGCTGGACGCTGCGCTAAACGGTACCGATCAAATCACCAAAAACCTCAACTCGACGGCCTCTGGCCGGGCGGCGATTGTGTCCGACTACGGTATTGCGGTGGCCCGCCAGTTCGATCTTGGCGGCGTTCCGGTTTCCGTTGGCGTTACGCCAAAGCTGCAAAAAACCTGGCTCTATAACTACACCACCTCAATCTACGATTACGACAGTAATAAGTGGAACGACAGCCGCTACCGTACCGACGACACCGGCTTCAACGTCGATGCCGGTATTGCCGCTGATTTCGGTGAAAACTGGACGGTTGGCGTGAGTGGGCAAAACCTGATGTCCCGCGATATCGATACCAAAGATATCCGCATCCGCAACGGGCGCACGGGAGAGGTGGTGAGTTATAAAGACACCTACCAGATCCGTCCGCTGGTGACCGCCGGAGCGGCCTGGCATAACGATCTGGTGACCCTGACCGCAGACGGCGACCTGACCGAGACCAAAGGCTTCAAAAGCGAAGATACGTCCCAGTACGCTGGCATTGGTGCAGAAGTCACACCGCTGAGCTGGCTGGCGGTGCGCGCCGGTTATCGTGCGGACATGAAAGGTAACGACAGCAACGTCTTTACCGGCGGCCTCGGTTTTGCGCCGTTCAGCTCCGTTCATGTTGACCTGATGGGGCTTTATGGCGAAGACGAGACCTGGGGCGCAGGGGCGCAGTTGAGTATGACGTTCTAAAGTACACCGGAGGCGCTGCGCCTCCGGCTTTTCTTTGTGCTATAGTAGCGCCCCTTTTCCACCAGATGCTTAAAAGTTCGCCATGTCGTCAGAATTCCAGACTGCTTTCCCTGCACACCGTTTCTCCATCGCGCCGATGCTCGACTGGACGGACAGACACTGCCGCTATTTCCTGCGTCAGCTCTCCCGCCATACGCTGCTCTACACCGAAATGGTCACTACCGGGGCAATTATTCACGGCAAGGGAGACTATCTGGCGTACAGCGAAGAAGAGCATCCGGTTGCGCTGCAACTCGGTGGCAGCGATCCGGCTGCGCTGGCGCAGTGTGCGAAGCTGGCTGAAGCGCGCGGCTATGACGAGATTAACCTCAACGTCGGCTGCCCGTCCGACCGTGTGCAAAACGGTATGTTCGGCGCGTGCCTGATGGGTAATGCAAACCTGGTGGCGGACTGCATCAAAGCGATGCGCGACGTCGTCTCTATTCCGGTCACGGTCAAAACCCGTATCGGCATCGACGACCAGGACAGCTACGAATTTCTGTGTGATTTCATCAACACGGTGTCCGGGAAGGGCGAGTGCGAGATGTTTATCATCCACGCCCGTAAAGCCTGGCTCTCTGGCCTTAGCCCGAAAGAGAATCGCGAGATCCCGCCGCTGGACTACCCGCGCGTGTATCAGCTGAAGCGCGACTTCCCGCACCTGACCATGTCGATCAACGGCGGCATTACCTCGCTGGACGAGGCTAAAGCGCATCTCGAACATATGGATGGCGTGATGGTCGGACGCGAGGCGTATCAGAATCCGGGCATTCTGGCGACGGTCGACCGGGAAATTTTCGGCATTGAAGGTGCCGATACCGATCCGGTGGCCGTGGTGCGCGCTATGTATCCGTACATTGAGCGCGAGCTGAGTAAGGGTACGTACCTGGGCCATATTACCCGCCATATGCTTGGCCTGTTCCAGGGCATTCCTGGCGCGCGCCAGTGGCGTCGTTACCTCAGCGAGAACGCGCATAAAGCCGGTGCGGACATTGAGGTTCTGGAACACGCGCTGCGTCTGGTTGCGGATAAACGTTAAATTTCGCTAAAAGATGGTCAATTACACCACGCCCTGCAAGAGATTGCGGGGCGTTTTGCTTTCAGAACAACGACTTATTTTTGGCACGTTTCTTGTAATGATCGCAGCATCATTCGGGAACTCGTGGGAGAGCACCATGCTGGAACTACTTTTTGTGATTGGCTTTTTTATCATGCTGATGGTCACGGGCGTGTCGCTGCTCGGTATTCTGGCCGCGCTCGTTGTGGCCACGGTGGTAATGTTTGTCGGCGGCTTATTTGCCCTGACGATTAAGCTCCTGCCGTGGTTACTTCTGGCGATTGCGGTGGTATGGGCGATACGGGCGATTAAATCACCAAAACTGCCCACTTATCAGCGTAATAACCGCTTCCGTTACTAAGGTATTGAGGGGTTCGTCACATACCTGCAACTTTTCCGGCAGCAATCCTTAGAACAGAATAGGATTTACTTATCGAATCTGTCACTATGGCTGCCGCTAAAGAATTCATCGAGCTGTACCCTACATACAGCCGAACTAAAAAAAGAAAGGGCTTCCCACGGGAAGCCCAATTTCTTTTTATGGCTCAGGGAATTAACAGGCTTGATCCCTGCGTTGCCCGGCTCTCCAGCACTTCATGCGCGCGTTGTGCATCGGTTAGCGCGAATTTCTGCGCATCCGCCACGTCTACTTTGATGACGCCGCTGGCAATCAGCGAGAACAACTCATTGCTGGCTTCCTCAAGTTCTTTCCGGTTGGTGATGTAACCTTGCAGGGAAGGGCGTGTGACGTACAGCGACCCTTTCTGATTCAGAATGCCGAGATTGACGCCGGTGACAGCGCCAGAGGCGTTACCGAAGCTCACCATCAGCCCGCGACGTTGCAGGCAGTCCAGCGAAGACTCCCACGTATCTTTCCCCACCGAGTCATACACGACGCGCACCTTTTTGCCGCCGGTGATCTCTTTTAGCCGCTCAACGATGCTCTCTTCCCGGTAGTTGATCACCTGCCAGGCGCCCGTGTCCAGCGCACGCTGCGCTTTTTGCGCGCTGCCTACAGTGCCGATCAGCTTCGCGCCCAGTGCTTTCGCCCACTGGCAGGCAATCAAGCCCACGCCACCTGCGGCAGCATGGAACAGAAACTGCTCATCGGGCTTAATTTCATAGGTTTTGCGCAGCAGATAATAGACCGTCAGCCCTTTCAGGAATGAGGCGGCGGCCTGCTCGAAGCCAATCGCATTCGGCAGAAGCGCCGCTTTCTCGGCCGGAACGTTGTGGACGGAGCTGTAAGCGCCCAGCGCAGACTGCGCGTACACCACGCGATCGCCTTCTTTGATGTGCTTGACCCCGCTGCCCACTTTGCTGACGATACCGGCCGCCTCGGTGCCCAGCCCGCTCGGCATCGACGGAGGCGGATAGAGGCCGCCGCGAATATAGGTATCGATGTAGTTAATGCCAATCGCTTTGTTTTCAACCTGGATTTCATTCTCACCAGGCGCGGCGGGGGTGAACTCCACCGCGTTGAGTACGTCAGGGCCACCATGCTTGTGAAATTCAATACGTGTTGCCATGCTTCCTCCAGAATGTGGTAATCTTTCGACCCACTCTTTATCTCGGTAACTCCATTCACTATGGCAGGAAACAAACCCTTCAACAAACAGACTGAACCCCGTGAACGTGATTATCAGGTCGCCGGGTTAAAAGTCCCGCCGCACTCGATTGAAGCGGAACAGTCGGTGTTGGGCGGTTTAATGCTGGATAACGAACGCTGGGACGACGTCGCCGAGCGCGTCGTCGCAGAAGATTTCTATACCCGTCCGCACCGTCATATCTTCACGGAAATGGCGCGTTTGCAGGAGTCGGGCAGCCCGATTGACCTGATTACGCTCGCAGAATCGCTGGAGCGCCTGGGGCAACTGGACAGCGTCGGCGGATTTGCCTATCTGGCAGAACTGTCAAAAAACACGCCAAGCGCCGCGAACATTAGCGCTTATGCTGACATCGTCCGCGAACGCGCCGTTGTCCGCGAGATGATTTCGGTGGCGAACGAGATCGCCGAGGCCGGTTTCGACCCGCAGGGCCGCACCAGCGAAGATCTACTCGACCTTGCGGAATCCCGCGTCTTTAAAATCGCCGAAAGCCGAGCCAACAAAGACGAAGGCCCGAAAAACATTGCCGACGTGCTCGACGCCACCGTTGCGCGTATAGAGCAGCTTTTCCAGCAGCCGCACGATGGCGTGACGGGGGTGAACACCGGCTATGACGATCTCAACAAAAAAACGGCGGGTCTTCAGCCGTCGGATTTGATTATCGTCGCGGCGCGTCCGTCGATGGGTAAAACGACATTTGCGATGAACCTCGTTGAAAACGCGGCGATGTTGCAGGATAAGCCGGTGCTTATCTTCAGTCTTGAGATGCCCTCAGAACAGATTATGATGCGTTCTCTGGCATCCCTGTCGCGCGTGGATCAGACCCGCATCCGTACCGGCCAGCTGGACGACGAGGACTGGGCGCGTATCTCCGGCACCATGGGCATTTTGCTGGAAAAACGGAACATCTACATCGATGACTCCTCCGGCCTGACGCCGACGGAAGTGCGCTCCCGCGCGCGCCGCATCGCCCGTGAACACGGCGGCATCGGCCTTATCATGATCGACTACCTTCAGCTGATGCGCGTTCCGTCGCTCTCCGACAACCGTACGCTGGAGATCGCCGAGATTTCCCGCTCGCTCAAGGCGTTAGCTAAAGAGCTGCACGTTCCGGTGGTGGCGCTGTCGCAGCTTAACCGCTCCCTGGAACAGCGTGCAGACAAACGCCCGGTCAACTCCGACCTGCGTGAATCCGGCTCCATTGAGCAGGATGCTGACTTAATCATGTTCATCTACCGTGATGAGGTCTATCACGAGAACAGCGACCTGAAAGGGATCGCCGAAATTATTATTGGTAAGCAACGTAACGGCCCCATCGGTACGGTGCGTCTCACCTTTAACGGCCAGTGGTCGCGTTTCGACAACTATGCCGGTCCTCAATATGATGATGAGTAATTTCTAAGGAATTCAAATGCAAGCGGCAACTGTTGTGATTAACCGCCGCGCTCTGCGACACAACCTGCAACGTCTGCGAGAACTGGCGCCCGCCAGCAAGCTCGTTGCAGTCGTGAAAGCGAACGCTTACGGACACGGTCTTCTTGAGACCGCGCGAACGCTCCCCGATGCCGACGCCTTTGGTGTCGCCCGTCTCGAAGAAGCCCTTCGCCTGCGCGAAGGCGGCATTACGCAACCGATTCTGCTTCTTGAAGGCTTTTTTGAAGCCTCGGATCTGCCGACCATTGCAGACCAGCAGCTGCACACGGCGGTCCATAACGAAGAACAGCTGGCCGCGCTGGAAACGACTGAACTGAGCGAGCCGGTCACCGTCTGGATGAAGCTCGATACGGGCATGCACCGTCTGGGCGTGCGCCCGGAAAACGCGGAGGCGTTTTATCAGCGTTTGTGCCAGTGCAAAAATGTGCGCCAGCCGGTGAACATCGTTAGCCATTTTGCCCGTGCCGACGAGCCCGAGTGCGGGGCAACCGAACAGCAGCTCGGTATCTTCAACACCTTCTGCGAAGGCAAGCCGGGAATGCGCTCCATTGCCGCGTCCGGCGGCATTCTGCTGTGGCCGCAGTCCCACTTCGACTGGGCGCGTCCGGGCATTATCCTGTATGGCGTTTCCCCGCTTGAGAACAAACCCTGGGGGCCGGACTTCGGCTTTAAGCCAGTGATGTCGCTGGTTTCAAAGCTGATTGCCGTGCGTGAGCACAAAGCAGGCGAGCCGGTAGGTTACGGCGGCACCTGGACCAGCGAGCGCGACACGCGTCTTGGCGTGGTGGCGATGGGCTACGGCGACGGCTATCCCCGCGCCGCACCAACGGGCACACCGGTGCTGGTTAATGGCCGCGAAGTGAAGATTGTCGGTCGCGTGGCGATGGACATGATTTGTGTCGATCTGGGACCCGATGCGCAGGATAAAGCGGGCGACGATGCGGTGATGTGGGGTGAAGGGCTGCCCGTCGAGCGCATTGCTGAGGTTACAAAAGTGAGTGCTTACGAACTTATTACGCGTCTGACGTCGCGGGTGGCGATGAAATACATCGACTGAGCTTTGACGGGATGCGATGCATCCCGCTTCTGTTAACATCCTCTCGATCTTCTCCTGCTTCCGGTTTATTGTTGAAAACCCTGCCTCATAATAATCCGGAGAACATCGCGTGTTTCAGAAAGTAGACGCCTACGCTGGCGACCCTATTCTCTCCTTGATGGAGCGTTTCAAAGAAGATCCTCGCAGCGATAAAGTGAACCTCAGCATTGGTCTTTATTACAACGAGGACGGCATCATTCCTCAACTGAAAGCCGTTGCCGAAGCCGAAGCGCGTCTTAACGCAACCCCGCACGGGGCTTCGCTTTATTTGCCGATGGAAGGGTTAAATACCTACCGTAATACCATTGCGCCGCTGCTGTTTGGTGCGGACCACGCGGTGCTCGCGCAAAAGCGCGTGGCGACTATCCAGACGCTGGGTGGCTCGGGTGCGCTGAAGGTAGGCGCAGATTTCCTGAAAAAATATTTCCCGGACTCCGGCGTGTGGGTCAGCGACCCGACGTGGGAAAACCACGTGGCCATCTTTGAAGGCGCGGGCTTTAAGGTTGCGACCTATCCGTGGTTTGACAGCGAGACTAACGGCGTGCGCGTTGACGCGCTGCTGGAAAAACTGAACACCCTGCCGGCGCGCAGCATCGTGCTGCTGCACCCGTGCTGCCATAACCCGACCGGAGCCGATCTCACCAATCCACAGTGGGATGCCGTAATTGAGGTACTGAAGTCGCGTGACCTTATCCCGTTCCTCGACATCGCCTATCAGGGCTTTGCCGCGGGCATGGAGGAGGACGCCTACGCCATTCGCGCGATTGCCAGCGCGGGTCTGCCTGCGCTGGTCAGCAACTCTTTCTCAAAAATCTTCTCCCTTTACGGCGAGCGCGTCGGCGGTCTGTCCGTAGTGTGTGAAGACGCCGAAGCCGCGGGGCGCGTACTCGGCCAGCTGAAAGCGACGGTCCGCCGTATCTATTCCAGCCCGCCGAACTTTGGTGCGCAGGTGGTGGCGACCGTTCTGGGCGACGAACAGCTGAAAGCCACCTGGCTTGCGGAAGTGGAAGCGATGCGCAAGCGCATTCTGTCGATGCGTCAGGAGCTGGTTAACGTGCTGAAAGAGGCGGTGCCGGGGCAGAACTTCGACTATCTGCTTAAGCAGCGCGGGATGTTTAGCTACACCGGACTGAGCGCTGCACAGGTCGATCGCCTGCGTGACGAGTTCGGCGTCTACCTGATCGCCAGCGGACGTATGTGCGTGGCGGGGCTAAATGCTGGCAACGTCCAGCGCGTGGCGCAGGCCTTTGCATCCGTAATGTAAGTATTCACTTACTTGCATGCATATGTAGGCCGGGTAAGGCGCAGCCGCCACCCGGCTTTTTTGTTCGCGCCGGTGCCAGTCATGTCCCGTCCACGCTTTGTGATCGTCTTCTTTTTATTCAGCTTCATAACTAAAAACTCCTTTCCTTCCCCTCCCGCTGGGGTTATGGTCGGATAGTTTATTGACCATCCGCTCAAAATAAAACGATAACAAACTGAATATTCAGGGGAAAATATGCGCAAGATCACACTGGCGCTCAGCGCCGCCTGCTTATTGTTCTCGCTTAATAGTACCGTTGTTGCGCGGGCTTCTGCCCCGACGCCGCTTTACACCGGAACCACCGCCGCCATTCTTGCCGAACAGGCGCCCATTCACTGGGTTTCCGTGGCACAAATCGAAAACAGCCTGACGGGCCGCCCGCCCATGGCCGTGGGCTTCGACATTGACGATACCGTGCTCTTCTCCAGCCCCGGTTTCTGGCGCGGCAAAAAAACCTACTCGCCGGACAGCGAAGCCTATCTGAAAAACCCGGAATTCTGGGAAAAGATGAACAACGGCTGGGATGAGTTCAGTATCCCGAAAGAAGTTGCCCGCGCGCTGATCGCCATGCACGTAAAGCGCGGCGACAGCATTTACTTCGTGACCGGACGTAGCCAGACCAAAACGGAAACCGTCTCGAAAACGCTCCAGGATGATTTCCTGATCCCGGCGTCCAGCATGAACCCGGTCATTTTTGCCGGCGATCGTGAAGGGCAAAACACCAAAACCCAGTGGCTGGAGAAGAAAAACATCAAAGTGTTCTACGGGGATTCCGATAATGACATCACGGCGGCGCACGACGTGGGGGCCAGAGGCATCAGGGTGTTACGCGCCTCGAATTCCACCTACCGACCGCTGCCGATGGCCGGAAAATTTGGTGAAGAGGTGATCGTTAACTCCGAATACTGATGCGTTAACGGCGGGATGGGTGCTTTTTAAGCAAATCTCGCCGCGCGGGTTTTACCTTTCGCTTTCTTGCTGCACACTTAGAAAGATTCACCTTTCATAATGGAGCAGCACATGTGGTATCAACAGACCCTGACCTTAAGCGCAAAATCACGCGGTTTTCACCTGGTGACGGACGAAGTCATCGGGCAAATTCGCGACCTGTCGCGCGTCAAAACGGGTTTGCTGCATCTGCTGCTCCAGCACACGTCTGCTTCTCTCACGCTCAATGAAAATTGCGATCCCACCGTCCGGTCTGACATGGAGCGGCATTTTCTGAAAGCCGTCCCGGATAACGCCCCGTATGAGCATGATTACGAAGGGGCGGATGATATGCCTTCGCATATCAAATCCTCTTTGCTGGGCGTCTCGCTGACGCTGCCGGTTCACAACGGGCGGTTAGTGCTGGGCACGTGGCAAGGGATCTGGCTGGGAGAACATCGCATTCACGGTGGTTCGCGTAAAATTATCGCAACGCTACAAGGGGAATAAAGATGACAATTTCGGAGATACTTCAGTACTGCATGAGCAAGCCGGGCGCGGAACAAAGCGTTCACAGCGACTGGAAAGCCACGCAGATCAAAGTAGGTGATGTTCTGTTTGCGATGGTGAAAGAGGTGGAGGCGCGGCCTGCGGCATCACTGAAAACCAGTCCGGAACTGGCCGATTTACTGCGCCAGCAGCACGATGATGTCAGGCCAAGTAAGCATCTTAACAAAGCGCACTGGAGTACGGTGTTTCTCGACGGCTCGCTGCCAGATTCGCAAATTTACTACCTGGTGGATGCGTCGTATCAACAGGCGGTGGAACTGCTGCCAGAAACGATCCGACAGCAGCTCTCCGTGTGACGATTACAGCAACGGTTTAAGGAAGCGCGCGGTGTGCGAGGCTTCGCACTCTGCAACGGTCTCTGGCGTACCGGAGACGAGGATTTCACCGCCGCCGCTGCCGCCTTCCGGGCCGAGATCGACAATCCAGTCCGCGGTTTTAATCACGTCCAGATTGTGCTCAATCACCACGATGGTGTTGCCCTGATCGCGCAGCTGGTGCAGTACGTCCAGCAGCTGCTGGATATCCGCAAAGTGCAGGCCGGTGGTCGGTTCATCCAGAATGTACAGCGTCTGGCCGGTACCGCGTTTGGACAGCTCACGCGCCAGCTTCACGCGTTGCGCCTCACCGCCGGACAGGGTTGTTGCTGACTGACCCAGGCGAATGTAGGTCAGGCCCACGTCCATCAGGGTTTGCAGCTTACGCGCCAGCGCAGGGACGGCGTCAAAGAACTCGCGCGCCTCTTCGATGGTCATATCCAGCACTTCGTGGATGGTCTTGCCTTTGTATTTAATCTCCAGCGTTTCGCGATTATAGCGCTTGCCTTTGCACTGGTCGCACGGCACGTAGATATCCGGCAGGAAGTGCATCTCAACCTTGATCACGCCGTCGCCCTGGCACGCTTCACAGCGGCCGCCGCGCACGTTAAAGCTGAAGCGTCCTGGGGTATACCCGCGTGAACGTGCTTCCGGCACGCCAGCGAAGAGTTCACGTACGGGCGTAAAGACGCCGGTATAGGTCGCCGGGTTGGAACGCGGCGTACGACCAATCGGGCTCTGGTCGATGTCGATAACCTTGTCGAAATGCTCCAGCCCCTGAATGTCGCGGTACGGTGCAGGCTCGGCCAGCGTCGCGCCGTTCAGCGCCGTCTGCGCAATCGGGAACAGCGTGTCGTTAATCAGCGTCGATTTACCGGAACCGGACACGCCGGTAATGCAGGTAAACAGCCCGACAGGCAGCGTCAGGGTGACGTCCTTCAGGTTGTTGCCGCGCGCCCCGGTCAGCTTCAGCACTTTTTCCGGGTTCGCCGCGACGCGCTGTTTTGGCACTTCAATCTTGCGCTTGCCGCTCATGTACTGGCCGGTCAGCGACTCGGGCACCGCCATAATGTCCTTCAGCGTCCCTTCCGCCACCACCTGACCACCGTGTACGCCCGCGCCCGGGCCGATGTCGATCACGTGGTCTGCGGCGCGAATGGCGTCTTCGTCGTGCTCCACCACGATCACCGTGTTGCCGAGGTTGCGCAGATGAACCAGCGTGCCGAGCAGACGCTCGTTGTCGCGCTGGTGCAGGCCGATAGAGGGCTCATCGAGCACGTACATCACGCCCACAAGACCGGCGCCAATCTGGCTCGCCAGACGGATACGCTGGGCTTCACCGCCGGAGAGCGTTTCCGCCGAGCGGGAAAGCGTCAGGTAGTTCAGGCCGACGTTCACGAGGAACTTGAGGCGGTCGCCGATCTCTTTCAGCACTTTTTCGGCGATTTTCGCGCGCTGGCCGGAAAGCTTCAGGTTGTTGAAGAAGTCCATCGCGTGGCCGATGCTCATGTCTGAGATGGTCGGCAGCGCCGTATTTTCAACAAACACGTGGCGCGCTTCGCGACGCAGACGCGTGCCCTCACAGGTGGCGCAGGAGCGATTGCTGATGAACTTCGCCAGCTCCTCGCGCACCGCGCTGGATTCGGTCTCTTTGTAGCGGCGCTCCATGTTGTGCAGCACCCCTTCGAACGGGTGGCGACGCACGGAGGTATCGCCGCGATCGTTCATGTACTTGAACTCAATGTTCTCTTTGCCGGAACCGAACAGGATCACTTTGTGCACGTTCGCGCTCAGGCTGGCCCACGGGGCTTCAACGTCAAACTTATAGTGCTCTGCCAGCGATTTCAGCATCTGGAAGTAGTAAAAATTACGCTTATCCCAGCCGCGAATGGCGCCGCCCGCCAGCGACAGCTCCGGATTCTGGATCACGCGGTCCGGGTCGAAATACTGTTGAACGCCCAGGCCGTCACAGGTCGGACACGCGCCCGCCGGGTTGTTGAATGAGAACAGGCGCGGTTCCAGCTCGCGCATGCTGTAGCCGCAAATCGGGCAGGCAAAGTTGGCGGAGAAGAGCAGCTCTTCCGCTTTGGCGTCGTCCATATCGGAGACCACCGCCGTGCCGCCGGAGAGCTCCAGCGCCGTTTCAAAGGATTCCGCCAGACGCGTCGCCAGATCTTCACGCACCTTAAAGCGGTCAATCACCACTTCAATGGTGTGTTTCTTTTGCAGCTCCAGCTTTGGTGGATCCGACAGGTCACACACTTCACCGTCGATACGGGCGCGGATATAGCCCTGGCTTGCCAGGTTTTCCAGCGTTTTGGTGTGCTCACCCTTACGCTCTTTAATGATTGGCGCCAGCAGCATCAGGCGCTTGCCTTCCGGCTGCGACAGCACGTTATCCACCATCTGGCTGACGGTCTGGGCCGCCAGCGGGACGTCGTGGTCCGGGCAGCGCGGCTCGCCTACGCGCGCATACAGCAGGCGCAGATAGTCGTGAATTTCGGTAATGGTACCGACCGTGGAACGCGGGTTATGCGACGTGGATTTCTGCTCAATGGAGATAGCAGGGGATAACCCTTCAATGTGGTCGACATCCGGTTTTTCCATCAGCGACAGGAACTGACGCGCGTACGCCGAGAGCGATTCAACGTAACGACGCTGTCCTTCGGCATACAAGGTGTCGAAAGCCAGTGAGGATTTGCCAGACCCCGAAAGCCCGGTCACGACGATGAGTTTGTCGCGAGGGATTATGAGGTTGATATTCTTGAGATTGTGGGTGCGGGCGCCCCGAACTTCGATCTTATCCATTCACCTTTCCCGGTTGGAACACGGATTGCCTGATTTGTTTGAAGGACAAACGGCTGTCAGAAACGGCTAATTATGACACAAAATGACCTGTTTGAATATACAGTATTGGAATGCATTTTCTGATTCACTGTGTAACAATGTCGAGTCCGCGAGAGAACTCTGGAACATGCTACGCAACTATCAAAGTGTCGCATGGAAATGGTACACTCGCGCGTTTACACTATTAAGAAACGTATTCAGGAGACACGAACATGGCCAGCAGAGGCGTAAACAAGGTGATTCTCGTCGGTAATCTGGGCCAGGACCCGGAAGTACGCTACATGCCGAGTGGTGGCGCAGTTGCCAACATTACGCTGGCTACTTCCGAATCCTGGCGTGATAAAGCGACCGGTGAAATGAAAGAGCAGACCGAATGGCACCGCGTTGTGCTGTTTGGCAAACTGGCTGAAGTGGCCGGTGAGTATCTGCGTAAAGGCTCTCAGGTTTACATTGAAGGCCAGCTGCGTACCCGCAAATGGACTGACCAATCCGGTCAGGAAAAATACACCACGGAAGTGGTGGTGAACGTGGGCGGCACCATGCAGATGCTGGGTGGCCGTCAGGGCGGTGGCGCACCGGCAGGTGGCGGTCAGAACCAGCAGCAGGGCGGTTGGGGCCAGCCTCAGCAGCCTCAGGGCGGCAACCAGTTCAGCGGCGGCGCGCAGTCTCGTCCGCAGCCGCAGTCTGCTCCGGCACCGTCTAACGAACCGCCAATGGATTTCGACGACGACATCCCGTTCTGATATTCAGGCGCGTAAAGCACAAAAAAATCCAGACACCAGTCTGGGTTTTTTATTAACAGGCTATCAGGTAATCACCATCGGCCAGTCTGGTGGGGTATGGCTCATGGCTTCAACCATCACCACTTTGATGTTTTCCCAGACGGCGGCCATATCCACTAGCGTAATGCCGAGCAGACCTGTCGCGAACCAGCATGCGGCGCCCAATCCCAACAGGGTGCTAATCACAGCAAGACCTGCATAGTCGGACTTTCGGAACTGAATGTTTAACGTGCTGGCCAGGAACATCAAAACCGCGCTCAACAACGGCCAGCGCAGGAGCACCATGCTGGTGGTAATGGTTGCCATATAACCCATCCTCGACAAAACAGACGAACTGAAATGAAACAATGTTTCTCGTTACATAAGATGTGTGAACTATATCACATTTGCTGTTTTATTCGCCAGTGTCTGCGTGGAGTAAAAGTGGTTTTATAACTCAGGAAAATATATCGTCGACGCTCACTTCAGCGTCTGCGGTGAATTTTTATATTTAATTCATTCAGATAGCAAAACCTTTGCAATACACGATCGGCTGTAAAGGGTTTACAGCAGTCAGTCTATCGATTAATGACCTGTGAAAGATAAAGGCGCGAGATGACTAACGACAGCATGCTGGCCGTGGTGAAGCTGACGTCGCAACGCAACGTGCCCTGGGGCAAGCCCCTCCTGAGTCAGCGTTGAGTCCGCTGACGAGCCGCGCATGGCTGAAGTGTGTCAGGGGCAACGGGATACTTCAGCCATACTGATGCGTGCCGATAAACCATTATATGACGCCAGACGTACGGGAAGAGGAAAATCGATTCTGGCATCTGATTATTTATAAATCAGCAGAAGAAAAAATAGCAGGCTATTTAAGTTAGGGAACTTTAACGCCCATCGCGAAGAATTATTCTTCTTATCGAAAACGAAACCAATACTTTTAGTTTGGCTTACGGGAGAATATTATCGGCATCACGAATTTTAGGATTTTTAATAGCAAAAGTCAGTTGCTAACTTCCTGTGATTCATGCAACGTAATCGCCTGTTTATCAAAGCAGCCGGCCTTCATTGCTACAGGCGTACATCATGCAGGGATACAGAGCGGGAAATGAATCGTAGCGCGCAGCGCAAGATGCTCAAAGTGGCAGGGGTTATCATGGTAGTTATGCTGCCGGTGATGCTTGCGCTATGGTTTGCCCAGCTAAGAGCCGAGTCGGAAATCAGCTCCCAGCTGCGCACGTTCGCTGAACTGGCTTTAAACAAAACTGAACGGGTTATTCAACAGGTTGATCTGGCCCGGGAAGACGCGGAAAAATATCAGGGCAAAGTTTGTACGCCAGCGCATCGTCAATATATGTTGAACGTTTCCCGCGGTCGTCTTTTTGTTGCTGATTTAATATATGCTGAAGGCCAGAATTTTCTTTGTTCAACCATTTATACACCGGACCAACCTTACACCATCCCCGCGGCCAATTACACACGGAAACCTGACGTTTCCATCTATTATTTTCGCGATACGCCATTTTTTAATGGCTATAAAATGATATATGTGCAGCGCGGAAATTATGTCGTCGTGGTCAATCCGCTATCGTACAGTGAGGTGATGTCAGACGATCGTTCCCTGTCGTGGGGAGTATATGACACCGTCAGCAATGCATTCTTTTCCGTTAGCCAGAAAGCCAATATCCCTTTATTGCATTCGATGATTCGGCATGAGGAAACGACTTTTCAGCAGGATGACCGTTTTTATACGATCGTGAAATCCGGGCAGCGGCCCATTGCGGCCATCGTTTCAACGTCCAGTGCCCGTTTTTATGAAACGTTTTATCACCAGGCTACCCTGACGCTACCGTTGGGGATGATTTGCAGCATAATTATTCTGCTGGTGTGGTCGCGTACACACCGCGAATTCAATTCGCCTGGCCGTCTTCTGCACCGGGCGCTGAATAATCGCCAGCTGTGCGTACATTATCAGCCCATTATTGATATTAAAAATAATCAGTGCGTGGGGGCGGAGGCGCTATTGCGCTGGCCTGGATTTAACGGGCAGGTCATGAGCCCGGCCGAATTTATTCCGCTGGCAGAAAAAGAGGGCATGATCGCGCGCATTACCGATTACGTTGTGGAGGAGGTGTTCAGCGATCTTGGGTATTTTCTTGCCGCTCATCCCGAGCTGTATGTCTCGATTAACCTGTCGGCTTCGGATTTCCATTCCTCGCGTCTTATCGCCCTGATCTCAGATAAAGCCCGCTTTTACTCGGTTCGCGCGCAGCAGATCAAAATAGAGGTGACGGAGCGGGGGTTTATCGACGTGCCAAAAACCACGCCGGTTATCCAGGCATTTCGCCAGGCAGGCTATGAGGTGGCGATCGATGACTTCGGAACCGGTTACTCAAACCTGCATAATCTCTATTCCCTGAACGTCGATATTCTGAAAATCGATAAATCTTTTATCGATACCTTAGCCACTAACAGCACCAGCCACCTTATTGCTGAGCACATCATTGAGATGGCGCAAAGCCTGCGGTTGAAAACCATTGCGGAAGGGGTGGAGACCGCCGAGCAGGTCAGCTGGCTGCTGAAGCGAGGCGTACAGTATTGTCAGGGTTGGCACTTCGCGAAAGCGATGCCGCCCCAGGCATTTATGGCCTGGCAGCAGCAATCCTCGCGTTAACGCGCATTAATTAAGCTGGTGGCGGTAGTCGCTCGGCGTCCGGTCAAACTCGCGGCGGAAGACGCGGGAAAAGGTCTGCTGCGACACATAGCCCAGATCCATTGCGATATCAAAAATGGGCCGCTGCGTTGAGCGTAACGCCTGCGCCGCCAGCAGTAGCCTGCGCTGGCGAATGTAGTCACCCAGCGTTTGATGCATCACGGTGCGGAACATTCTCTGTAAATACCATTTCGAATAGCCCGACTTCTTCGCGACCACATCAATGTTCAACGGCTGGTCGATATGTTCATCAATCCATTCAATAAGCGTCTGAATAATTTGCTGATGCGACATAAGGTTGCCCCTCTGTAGATACAACTTTCTCGGTTGATTCGTCGTTTTCTCTGCGGGGGAGTATAATTCCTCAAGTTAACTTGAGGTAAAGAGGTTTTATGGAAAAGAGATTACCGCGCATCAAAGCGCTGTTAACCCCCGGTGAAGTGGCGAAGCGAAGCGGCGTGGCGGTGTCGGCGCTCCACTTCTATGAAAGCAAAGGGTTAATAAAAAGTATCCGTAACGCCGGAAACCAGCGGCGCTACACCCGCGACGTGCTCCGCTACGTGGCGATTATCAAAATTGCGCAACGTATCGGTATCCCGCTGGCCACCATCGGCGACGCGTTCGGCGTATTGCCGGAAGGGCACTCGCTGAGCGCGAAAGAGTGGAAGCAGCTGTCGTCCCAGTGGCGTGAAGAGCTTGATCGTCGTATTCACACGCTGGTGGCCCTGCGCGATGAACTGGACGGCTGCATTGGCTGCGGGTGTTTATCACGTAGTGACTGCCCGCTGCGTAACCCGGGCGACAGGCTGGGCGAGCAGGGAACGGGGGCGCGTCTGCTGGAGGAGGATTGAGATTCTGCGGCCCCTTCGCCGGTTGGCGCTTTGCTTACCCGGCCTACAAGACCGGGAATGTCGGCCGGGTAAGCAAACCGCCATCCGGCAACAAGCATAAAGAACTAAAGCGCCACTAAGGGCGCTTTAGTTTTTTCCGGTCTTTGTCTTTCTCTCTATCCCGCTGGTTCACGGGAGGGTTTCCCCCGACATCAGTACCCCTCGTGTCGAGCTTGTGGAGGAGGTTCCGGTTTGTACTGACACTTTAATTTTATGCCCGGCCGCCGTTTTTGCCACCGAAGACGATCGGATTTTAGCCGAATTTTTTTCGTGAAGTTGTTCAGTTTTCTATAGTTAAAAAGTAGCAATCACCGGAGAACATCATGCTAACGGTCCACCACCTTAACCAGTCTCGTTCCCATCGCGTCCTCTGGGCGCTGGAGGAGCTGGGTCTGACGTACGACATCGTGCGCTACCAGCGCGAAAAAACCATGCTCGCGCCAGACTCGCTCAAAAAAGTGCATCCGCTGGGAAAATCCCCGGTACTCGAAGATAACGGACTGGGTCTGGCCGAATCAGGTGCGATTCTGGAATATCTTCAGGAAACGTACGATCCGGAATCACGATTCAAACCGTTAGATCCCGCCAGCAAGGTGCAGTACCGTTTCTGGCTGCATTACGCCGAAGGATCACTGATGCCGCTGCTGTTAATGAAGCTGGTGTTTAACAGCCTCGGCAAGCCTCCGGTACCGTTTGGCCTGCGCACGCTGGGCAAAGCGCTGGGGCAGGGAGTGCAGAAAGCATATCTCAACCGCCAGCTGGAAACGCACGCGCGCTTTATTGACGCGCATCTTGCCGAAAACCCCTGGTTTGCCGGCGATGCGCTGTCCATGGCGGATATCCAGATGAGTTTTCCGATCTTCGCCCTGCTGGCGCGGGGCGGTATCGACAATCTCAGCCACATAGCGGCATGGAAACAGAACGTGGAGGCGCGCCCGGGCTGGCAGACCACGCTGGAGAAAGGCGGCCCGCTGACCATTCCCGGCGAGGCGTGAAATGTAACGAAATTGCGCACGGACGATAACGTTTGCGCATCCTCTGCTTAATTCTTCATCGCCATGAGGTCATTTTAGCGAAAAACGAGAAAGTTCAGTTGAAAAGGGCGGGTATTAGGCTAGATAATCGTTTGCCTACATTTGACCACCCGTTTTGTAAGCGCGGAGCTAAACGTTTGCTTTTTTTGTGACGCCCCTTTCGTCGCAAACGCAGCACAAGGATTTGACGTTTCGCTGGCAGTGGAGTCTCCACCACGCTTACGGACTTTCAATAAAAATTTTCAGGGGATGTTTTCTATGTCTACGCCATCTGCGCGTACCGGCGGTTCACTTGACGCCATGTTTAAAATTTCTGCTCGCGGCAGTACCGTGCGCCAGGAAGTTGTTGCCGGTCTGACCACGTTTCTGGCGATGGTGTACTCCGTCATCGTGGTGCCGGGCATGCTCGGCAAAGCCGGCTTCCCGCCCGCGGCGGTCTTCGTTGCCACCTGTCTGGTAGCGGGCGTTGGCTCCATCGTGATGGGGCTGTGGGCGAACCTGCCGCTGGCGATCGGCTGCGCCATCTCCCTGACCGCGTTTACCGCTTTCAGCCTGGTACTGGGCCAGCAGATCAGCGTCCCCGTAGCGCTCGGCGCGGTGTTCCTGATGGGCGTACTGTTCACTGTGATTTCTGCCACCGGCATCCGCAGCTGGATTTTGCGCAACCTGCCGCAGGGCGTGGCGCATGGCACCGGTATCGGTATTGGCCTGTTCCTGCTGCTGATTGCCGCCAACGGCGTGGGTCTGGTCATCAAGAATCCGCTGGACGGTCTGCCGGTTGCGCTGGGTAACTTTGCGAGCTTCCCGGTGATCATGTCGCTGGTGGGGCTGGCGGTGATTATCGGCCTGGAAAAACTGAAGGTGCCGGGCGGCATTCTGCTGACCATTATCGGCGTGTCCATCGTCGGGCTGATCTTCGACCCGACCGTTCACTTTTCCGGTATTTTCGCCATGCCGTCGCTGAGCGACGACAACGGCAACTCCCTGATCGGCAGCCTGGATATCGTGGGCGCGCTGAACCCGGTGATCCTGCCAAGCGTGCTGGCGCTGGTGATGACGGCGGTGTTTGACGCCACCGGGACCATCCGCGCGGTGGCGGGGCAGGCTAACCTGCTGGATAAAGACGGCCAGATTATCGACGGCGGCAAAGCGCTGACCACCGACTCCCTGAGCAGCGTCTTCTCTGGTCTGGTGGGCGCGGCGCCTGCGGCGGTGTACATCGAATCCGCAGCGGGTACGGCGGCAGGCGGTAAAACCGGCCTGACGGCCATCACCGTTGGCGTGCTGTTCCTGCTGATCCTGTTCCTCTCTCCGCTCTCCTACCTGGTGCCTGCGTATGCAACCGCGCCAGCGCTGATGTACGTCGGCCTGCTGATGCTGAGCAACGTGGCGAAAATCGACTTCGCGGATTTTGTCGACGCCATGTCCGGCCTGATCACCGCAGTATTCATCGTGCTGACCTGTAACATCGTGACCGGCATCATGATCGGCTTCGCCTCGCTGGTGATTGGCCGCCTGGTCTCCGGTGAGTGGCGCAAGCTGAACATCGGCACCGTGGTGATCGCCGTTGCGCTGGTCGCGTTCTACGCGGGCGGCTGGGCAATCTAAATTATCCATTGATGCGAAAACGGGTGGCTCAGGCCGCCCGTTTTAATTTTCAGGACTCATCCCGTTGCCTTTTGCGTTACTCTGGAGAGGATAGAATAAGAGGCACGACGCCTCAGGTTTGGCTTAAAAAGAAACACAGCAAACAGGGAACGCATGGAAATTTTCTTCACAATACTCATCATGACCCTTGTGGTCTCATTATCCGGGGTGGTTACACGCGTACTGCCCTTCCAGGTCCCCCTGCCTTTAATGCAAATAGCCATCGGCGCGCTGCTGGCGTGGCCGACGTTCGGTCTGCACGTGGAGTTCGATCCGGAACTGTTCCTCGTGCTGTTTATCCCGCCGCTGCTGTTTGCCGATGGGTGGAAAACGCCGACGCGCGAATTTCTTGAGCACGGGCGAGAGATCTTCGGTCTGGCGCTGGCGCTGGTGGTCGTTACCGTGGTCGGGATAGGTTTCCTGATCTACTGGGCTGTACCGGGTATCCCGTTAATTCCCGCCTTTGCGCTGGCCGCCGTACTGTCGCCGACCGACGCCGTGGCGCTGTCCGGCATCGTAGGCGAAGGGCGCATTCCAAAGAAAATCATGGGCATTTTGCAGGGTGAAGCGTTGATGAACGACGCTTCCGGCCTGGTGGCCCTGAAGTTTGCCGTGGCGGTAGCCATGGGCACCATGGTCTTTACCATTGGTGGCGCGACCCTGGAATTCTTCAAGGTGGCGATTGGCGGGATCCTCGCAGGCTTTGTGGTGAGCTGGCTGTACGGTCGTTCGCTGCGCTTCCTCAGCCGCTGGGGCGGCGATGAACCGGCGACGCAGATCGTTCTGCTGTTCCTGCTGCCGTTTGCCTCTTATCTGATTGCCGAACATATCGGCGTGTCGGGCATTCTGGCAGCGGTAGCCGCAGGGATGACCATCACCCGCTCCGGCGTGATGCGCCGCGCGCCGCTGGCGATGCGCCTGCGTGCAAACAGTACCTGGGCGATGCTGGAATTCGTGTTCAACGGCATGGTCTTCCTGCTGTTGGGTCTACAGTTGCCGGGCATTATGGAATCTTCGCTGATCGCGGCAGAAGCCGATCCGAACGTTGAAGTCTGGATGCTGTTTACCGATATCGTGCTCATCTACCTTGCGCTGATGCTGGTGCGTTTCGGCTGGCTGTGGACGATGAAAAAGTTCAGCGTCCGCTTCCTGACGAAAAAGCCGATGGAGTTCGGCTCCTGGACCACGCGCGAGCTGCTGATTGCCTCTTTCGCCGGCGTGCGCGGGGCGATTACCCTTGCCGGTGTGCTCTCCATTCCGCTGCTGCTGCCGACGGGCGATGTCTTCCCGGCGCGCTACGAGCTGGTGTTCCTGGCGGCGGGCGTGATCCTCTTCTCGCTGTTTGTCGGCGTGATTATGCTGCCGATTCTGCTGCAACACATTGATGCGGGTGACTCTTCGCAGCAGCATAAAGAAGAGCGGATTGCCCGCGCGGCGACGGCGGAAGTCGCGATTGTCGCCATTGAGAAGATGGAGGAGCGTCTGGCAGCCGATGCCGAAGAGAACATTGATAACCAGCTGCTGAAGGAAGTCAGTTCACGCGTGATTGGTAATTTGCGCCGTCGTGCTGACGGGCGTAACGACGTGGAAAGTTCGTTGCAGGAAGAGAACCTCGAGCGTCGTTTCCGCCTGGCGGCGCTGCGCTCCGAGCGTGCCGAGCTGTATCACCTGCGCGCGACGCGTCAGATCAGCAACGAGACGCTGCAAAAGCTGCTGCACGATCTGGATCTGCTGGAAGCGCTGTTGATAGAGAATCAGTAGCGCGTTGTTGCCCGGTGGCGCTGCGCTTACCGGGCCTACATTTGAACCGTAGGCCGGGTAAGGCGAAGCCGCCACCCGGCACTATTCAGACCGCACCCAAAACCCCTCACAACATTGCAGCCACGCCTGTGCGCTGTGCGACAGATACACCCCTTCACGCCAGATCATCCCCAACTGCCAGTGCAGGTCACTCTCCAGCGGGATCCAGCGCAGCGTGTTTTTATCCAGCCGTTCGCAAATCGGCTGCGGCAGAATGGCAATCCCCACGCCCGCCTGGACCATCGCCGCGAGAAAATCCCACTGGCCGCTGCGCACCGCAATGCGGGGCTTCACGTTATGGTGATTAAACAGCGCCATCAGCTGGCGGCTTAAGGCGAAATCTTCGTTGTAAATCAGCAGCGGGTGCTCGCCGAGCAGCTCGGGGTTCACCGACTCAACCTTCAGCCAGTCGCCGGAGCGAGGCACCAGCACGCACAGCGGATGGCTGAACAGCGGCAGCGTTGCCAGCCCGCTCTCTTCCTCCACGGGAAGGGCCGTCATGGCCACGTCCAGCTCGCCGTTGATCACCGCCTGCTGCACGGTCAGGCCGCCAAACTCAGAAATTTTAAGCTCAACGCCGGGGTAGCGCTGACGGAAGAGGCTTATCGGCCCGGCCATCATCATGCCGACCATCGGCGGAATGCCGAGCCGCAGCAGCCCTTTTGTCAGGTGATTAATGTCACCAAGCTCGGCCTCCAGCTGGCGGAACTCTGCCAGGATCGCCAGCCCGCGCTCGAACACCACGCGGCCGGTATCGGTCAGCAGCAGCTTGCGTCCGTCACGAATAAGCAGGGTACAGTTCAGCTCGTCCTCGAGGTTTTTCAGCATCTTGCTTATGGTCGGCTGGGTAACGAACAACTTCTCCGCTGCGCGGGTAAAACTTTGCTGGCGAACCACCTCGACAAAATAGCGCAGCGTTCTTATGTCCATGATTATTCCTCGAAACTATACCTTCGATGATTTTAATTCATTTCAGTCGATGACGTACGCTCACTATACTGGCGCCTCGTCTCAATTCTGAGGAAAAAACCCATGGCCGTGGCGTTAAGCCGTGTTACGCCTGCCGTTGTGCAACGACTCCAGGTCCCGGTTCAGGTACTGCTTTACGCGGGACTGTTTGTTTTTGCGGAATATCTTGTCGACTGGCTTCACCTGCCTTTACCCGCTAACCTGGTGGGGATGGTGCTGATGCTGGCGCTGATCCTCTGCCGCGCGTTGCCCCTCAGCTGGGTGCGCGCCGGCGCGCGCTGGCTGCTGGCGGAGATGCTGCTGTTTTTCGTTCCGGCCGTGGTCGCCGTGGTGAACTATGCGCAGCTGCTGATGGTCGACGGCTGGCGCATCTTCGCGGTTATTGCCCTGAGCACGCTGATGGTGCTGGGGGCCACCGCCTGGGTGGTGGACAAGGTGTACCGGTTCGAAATCAGCAGGCAAAAGCATGACTAACTTTCAGATAAGCGTGCTGTGCCTGATCGTGACGGTCGCCATCTACTTTGCCAACAAGCGCCTGTATCGCCGCTTTCGCACGCTGCCGCTGATGCCGCTGGTCTTCACGCCCATCCTGCTGGTGCTGATGCTGGTCTTCGGCCATATCTCCTGGCAGAACTACATTGGTGAATCCCACTGGCTGCTGTGGCTGCTCGGCCCGGCGACTATCGCCTTTGCGGTGCCGGTGTATGACAACCTGGCGATTATCAAACGCCACTGGATGTCGCTCAGCGCGGGGGTCGTCACCGCGACGGTGGTGGCGGTCTGTAGCTCCGTCTGGCTGGCGCGGCTGTTTACCCTCTCCGATGAAATTCAGCGCAGCCTGGCCGTGCGCTCGGTGACCACGCCGTTTGCGCTGGCGGCCGCCAAACCGCTCGGCGGGCAGCCGGACCTGGTGGCGCTGTTTGTGGTCGTCACCGGCGTATTCGGCATGGCGGTGGGCGATATGCTGTTTCTGCGGCTGTCCATTCGGGAAGGGATGGCGAAAGGGGCGGGCTTTGGCGCGGCGTCGCACGGTGCGGGGACGGCGCGTTCGTATGAACTCGGTCAGCAGGAGGGCGTGGTGGCAAGCCTGGTGATGATGCTGTCGGGCGTGACGATGGTATTAATCGCGCCGCTGGTGGCGTGGGTGATGTTTTAAGCTCCCCGGCCAGCATGACCGGGGAGAAAGGCTTAGTGCGCGCGGCCCTGCTCAACGCCCAGGCCGGTCTGCGAGCGGATAAACTGGGCGCGGAATTTCTCACGCTCCAGGTTACCCTCCGGCGAGTTGTCGGTGGCCGAGAAGAACCAGATCCCGATAAACGCCACGGCAATGGAGAACAGCGCCGGGTATTCATACGGGAAGATAGCGCTTTCGTGACCAAGGATCTGCACCCAAATCGTCGGGCCGAGGATCATCAGAACCACCGCCGTCAGCAGCCCCAGCCAGCCGCCAATCATCGCCCCACGGGTGGTCAGTTTTGACCAGTACATGGAGAGCAGAATGATCGGGAAGTTACAGCTCGCCGCAATCGAGAAGGCCAGCCCTACCATGAAGGCGATGTTCTGCTTCTCGAAGAGAATGCCCAGCAGAATGGCGACCACGCCCAGCACCAGCACGGTGATTTTGGAAACCTTCAGCTCGTCGCGCTCGCTCGCGCCTTTACGGAAGACGTTGGCGTAGAGGTCGTGCGATACCGCAGACGCGCCCGCCAGCGTCAGCCCGGCGACCACCGCAAGGATGGTGGCGAAGGCCACGGCGGAGATAAAGCCGAGGAACAGGTTACCGCCCACCGCGTCGGCCAGGTGCACCGCCGCCATGTTGTTACCGCCAATCAGCGCGCCTGCCGCGTCTTTAAACGCCGGGTTCGCCCCCACCAGCATGATCGCGCCGAAGCCGATAATGAAGGTCAGAATGTAGAAGTAGCCCATGAAACCGGTGGCGTAGAACACGCTCTTGCGCGCTTCACGCGCGTCTGACACGGTGAAGAAACGCATCAGAATGTGCGGCAGCCCCGCAGTACCAAACATCAGGCCGAGACCGAGCGAGAGCGCGGATATCGGATCTTTCACCAGCCCGCCCGGGCTCATGATCGCTTCTCCTTTCGGGTGTACCGACATCGCTTCGGTAAACAGGTTATTGAAGCTGAAGCCGACGTGTTTCATCACCATAAAGGCCATAAAGCTTGCGCCGAACAGCAGCAGCACGGCTTTGATGATCTGCACCCAGGTGGTGGCCAGCATGCCGCCGAACAGAACGTACATCACCATCAGCACGCCCACCAGCACCACCGCGACGTGGTAGTTCAGGCCGAACAGCAGCTCGATCAGCTTGCCTGCGCCCACCATCTGGGCAATCAGGTACAGCGCCACGACCACCAGCGAACCGCAGGCGGACAGCATGCGGATAGGGCCTTGCTTCAGACGGTAGGAGGCCACGTCGGCAAAGGTGTAGCGACCAAGGTTACGCAGGCGCTCGGCAATCAGGAACAGAATGATCGGCCAGCCGACGAGGAAGCCGAGGGAGTAGATCAGGCCGTCGTAGCCGGAGGTGTAAACCAGCGCGGAGATCCCGAGGAACGAGGCGGCAGACATAAAGTCACCCGCAATCGCCAGCCCGTTCTGGAAGCCGGTTATGTTGCCGCCCGCGGTGTAGTAATCGTTACGGGAGCGCACGCGTTTCGATGCCCAGTACGTAATGTACAGCGTCAGCACCACGAAAATCAGGAACATGACGATAGCCTGCCAGTTGGTGGGCTGGCGCTGAACCTCGCCGGTAAGGGCATCCGCCGCCTGGGCAGCAAAGGGAAGTGTGGCGGCAAGCGCCGTCAGGACTCGCTTCATGATGCTTTTACCTCTTGCAGTACTGCTTTATTAAGACGATCGAATTCACCGTTCGCACGCCAGACGTACACACCCGTCAGCACAAACGAAATCACGATAACGCCAATGCCAATCGGGATACCACGCGTAACGCTGGTTCCGGCGTGCAGCGGCGTCCCAAGCCACTGCGGCGCAAAGGCGATCAGCAGAATAAAGCCGACGTAGATAATCAGCATGATGATGGAAAGGATGAAGGCAAACCGTTGCCGTTTTTCGACGAGCTCCCTGTAGTGCGCACTATTCTCTATCTGCTGACAAATATCATGATTCATCACAGAAATCTCCAGAGGTAAGGTTGGTTTGTTTTATCCCCTCTCCCCTATGGGGAGAGGGTTAGGGTGAGGGGAGAGGGAGAAAAGATTATGATGGCATCGCGATGGCCTGCTTCTCTTCGAGCAGTTTGTCCACCACGCCAGGATCGGCAAGCGTTGAGGTATCGCCGAGGTTGCTGGTATCGCCTGCCGCGATTTTGCGCAGGATACGGCGCATAATCTTGCCGGAACGGGTTTTCGGCAGCGAGTCTGTCCAGTGCAGTACGTCCGGCGTGGCAAGCGGGCCAATCTCTTTACGTACCCAGTTGCGCACCTCGGTATACAGCTCCGGAGACGGCTCTTCACCGTGGTTCAGGGTGACGTAGGCGTAAATCGCCTGGCCCTTGATGTTGTGCGGAATGCCGACCACCGCCGCTTCGGCAATCTTCGGATGCGACACCAGCGCGGATTCAATCTCTGCCGTACCCAGACGGTGGCCGGAAACGTTCAGCACGTCGTCCACGCGTCCGGTGATCCAGTAATAACCGTCTTCATCCCGGCGCGCGCCGTCGCCGCTGAAGTACATGTTTTTGAAGGTCGAGAAGTAGGTCTGCTCGAAGCGCTCATGGTCGCCGAACAGGGTGCGTGCCTGGCCTGGCCAGGAATCGACGATCACCAGGTTGCCTTCGGTGGCGCCTTCCTGCGGATTGCCTTCGTTGTCCACCAGCGCAGGCTGCACGCCGAAGAACGGGCGCGTGGCCGAACCGGCTTTCAGCTGCGTGGCGCCCGGCATTGGCGTGATCATGAAGCCGCCGGTTTCGGTCTGCCACCAGGTGTCCATCACCGGGCACTTCTCGTTGCCGATTTTCTTCCAGTACCACTCCCAGGCTTCCGGATTAATCGGCTCGCCTACGGAGCCGAGGATGCGCAGGGAAGAGCGGTCAGTTCCCTCGATGGCTTTATCCCCTTCCGCCATCAGCGCACGGATTGCCGTTGGCGCGGTGTAGAGAATGTTAACCTGATGCTTATCAACTACCTGGCACATGCGCGCCGGGGTCGGCCAGTTCGGTACGCCTTCAAACATCAGCGTCGTTGCGCCGCAGGCCAGCGGGCCGTACAGCAGGTAGCTGTGACCGGTGACCCAGCCCACGTCGGCGGTGCACCAGTAGATGTCGCCCGGATGGTAGTCGAAAACGTATTTAAAGGTCGTCGCGGCGTACACCAGATAGCCGCCGGTGGTATGCAGTACGCCCTTCGGCTTACCGGTGGAGCCGGAGGTATAAAGGATAAACAGCGGATCTTCCGCGTTCATCTCTTCCGGCTGATGCTGGTCACTCGCGTTTTCAATCAGATCGCTCCACCACAGGTCGCGCCCCTCGTGCCAGTCGATGTTGCCGCCCGTACGTTTGAAGACAATGACGTTATTGATGGACTTCACGTTCGGGTTTTTCAGCGCTTCATCGACGTTTTTCTTCAGCGGAATACCGCGACCGGCGCGCACGCCCTCGTCAGCGGTGATCACCAGCTTCGAATTAGAGTCAACGATGCGTCCGGCAACCGCTTCCGGCGAGAAGCCGCCGAAGATCACGGAGTGGATCGCACCGATGCGCGCGCAGGCCAGCATAGCCACCGCGGCTTCCGGCACCATGGGCATATAGATAGCCACCACGTCGCCTTTTTTAATGCCCTGGGCCAGCAGCACGTTGGCGAAGCGGCAGACGTCGCGGTGCAGTTCTTTATAGGAGATGTGTTTGCTCTGAGAGGCATCGTCGCCTTCCCAGATAATGGCCGTTTCGTTGCCGCGTTCGGCAAGATGGCGGTCCAGGCAGTTCGCCGCCAGGTTCAGCGTGCCGTCTTCATACCATTTAATGGAGACGTTACCCGGCGCGAAAGAGGTGTTCTTTACCTTCTGATAAGGTTTGATCCAGTCGAGGATGTGGCCCTGTTCGCCCCAGAACGCGTCAGGGCTGGAAATAGACTGCTGATATTTCTTCTGGTACTGCTCCGGGCTTATCAGGCAACGGTCCGCAATGTTTGCGGGAATGTCGTGTTTGTGTATTTGGCTCATGGCTTTTTTTCTCCTTGTAAGATGTTAATAATATGTCGCAAAAACGTTAATAGTAGGGGCTTTACAAGCTTTGTTTAGTATTTGGGCGACAGATCACGCATTGTCTGAAGCGTATGAAAATTGAGCGAATGAAACTTTGAAGGGAAATAATTCATCTGAAGAATTATTCACTTTTTTGCAGTGAAAATATTTTGTATAACAAACGGTTATTTATGCGAATTGCTATAAATTACCGCCAGTGACCCTTTTTGCAGTGAAATGCCTTGTTCTTTAAGGCTTGCGCAGCATGCCGTGCAAATGATACTCATACGGCGCGTTAAAAAATCCCATAAACCAACGCAACACAATTCATACCCTTTCAGTATGTCTCCATATTCATGCAGTTTTGCTGGTGCGGAGATTTCATTGAGGAAGTCAGTTTCTATGAAAAATTTGAAAGTCAGCCTGGCCTGGCAGATCCTGCTGGCCCTTGTGCTGGGCATCTTGCTGGGCAGTTACCTCCATTATCATAGCGACAGCCGCGAGTGGCTGATTGCGAACCTTCTCTCCCCTGCGGGCGATATCTTTATTCATCTGATCAAGATGATTGTGGTGCCCATTGTGATCTCGACGCTGGTGGTCGGTATTGCCGGGGTAGGTGATGCGAAGCAGTTAGGCCGCATCGGTGCAAAAACCATTATCTATTTCGAAGTGATCACCACGGTTGCCATCATTCTTGGCATTACCCTGGCGAACGTATTCCAGCCAGGTTCCGGGATCGATATGTCGCAGCTGGCGACGGTGGATATTTCGAAATATCAAAGCACGACCGCTGACGTGCAGAGCCACGCTCACGGCCTGATGGGCACGATCCTGTCGCTGGTGCCGACCAACATTATCGCGTCGATGGCGAAAGGCGAGATGCTGCCGATCATCTTCTTCTCGGTCCTCTTTGGTCTGGGGCTCTCCTCCCTGCCGGCAACGCACCGTGAGCCGCTGGTGACCGTGTTCCGCTCTATCTCCGAAACCATGTTCAAAGTCACCCACATGGTCATGCGCTATGCACCGGTTGGGGTCTTTGCGCTGATCGCCGTGACCGTGGCGAACTTCGGTTTTGCCTCCCTGTGGCCGCTGGCGAAGCTGGTGCTCCTGGTGCACTTCGCCATTCTGTTCTTCGCGCTGGTGGTGCTGGGGATTGTGGCGCGCCTGTGCGGGCTGAGTATCTGGATCCTGATCCGCATCCTGAAGGATGAGCTGATTCTGGCGTATTCCACCGCAAGCTCCGAGAGCGTGCTGCCGCGCATTATCGAGAAGATGGAGGCGTACGGTGCGCCAGCGTCGATAACGAGCTTCGTGGTGCCGACCGGCTACTCCTTTAACCTGGATGGCTCGACGCTGTACCAGAGTATTGCGGCGATCTTTATCGCGCAGCTGTACGGCATTGACCTGTCGCTGTGGCAGGAGATCGTACTGGTTCTGACGCTGATGGTGACCTCAAAGGGCATCGCAGGCGTGCCGGGCGTCTCCTTCGTGGTGCTGCTGGCGACGCTGGGCAGC
The DNA here is from genome assembly GCF_014982165.1 of Enterobacter cloacae complex sp. P24RS. Lineage (NCBI taxonomy): Bacteria > Pseudomonadati > Pseudomonadota > Gammaproteobacteria > Enterobacterales > Enterobacteriaceae > Enterobacter > Enterobacter cloacae complex sp. P24RS. Next base: position 24,537 of record NZ_JADCKU010000020.1, on the reverse strand, counting down.
GTGGGTATTCCGCTGGAAGGCCTGGCGTTCATCGCCGGTGTAGACCGTATCCTCGACATGGCGCGTACCGCGCTGAACGTGGTAGGTAACGCGCTGGCGGTGCTGGTTATCTCCAAGTGGGAACACAAATTCGACCGTAAAAAAGCGCTGGCGTATGAACGCGAGGTGCTGGGTCGTTTTGATAAGACGGCTGACCAGTAACATCCTAAGCCCGGTGGCGCTGCGCTTACCGGGCCTACGGGTTTTGTAGGCCGGGTAAGGCGAAGCCGCCACCCGGCACGTTATTCTCCGCTCAACGCATCAAACTCCTCACACCCCGTATCAAACCCTTCGGTACAGCTCAGGTTTAGCCAGTAGAGCGCTTTCTGCTTATTCGGCGTAATAAACCCTTTCTCCCCCTGCTGAAACAGCATTCCTGCCCAGTACTCCGCATAACCGGTACGTGACAGTGACGAGCTGCGTTTAAACCACGACGCGGCCTGCGCGTCATCCTGAGGGACGTCAACACCGTTGGCATAAATCAGCCCCAGCAGCAGCTGCGCGTCCACCGCCGCGTCGCTATCGATATCTTCGGTCGCCGATTGCAGGAGCTTGATGGCCTGGGGATAGTCGGTTTTACCCGCCTGCGTGTTCACCAGAATGCGCGCCAGCATAATTGTGCCGCGCTTGCTGCCTGCGATGGTGGCCTGCTGCGCCAGCGTTTTGGACTGAGCATAATCCCCCTGCGTAAAGAGGATCTGCGAGAGTAACCCCATGGCGTCGACATCACCGCCTTTCGCGGCTTTCTCGGCCCATAGCGCTGCCTGCATTTTGTCACCGGAGCTGAAGTACGTATCGGCGAGATAATACTGCGCGCGCGCATTGCCCGCTTCAGCCTGCTTTTTATACTGGCCGCCAATCTCATCGGCATGGGCAAATGCGGTTAAAAAGAACAACATCAGAAAAAGGGTTTTCATGGATTCTTATCATCTGGGTACACGCCGCGCAGTATAATCGCGGCGACAGAAGAAAAAAACGGGTGCGTTAAGACCTCAGCATCCCACAAGCCGGGCGGAACACGCGTTCCGCCCGAAGAGGTTAGCCCGCGGTGCAGGCTAATTTTGCCGCCACCTCCTGATGTTCACTCTTTATTGAAAACTCACATAACTTATCGCGAGTAATAAAGGTAAAGATCACTATCGTCAGGCAAATAATAAAGACGATGCCTAACGCAGTTTTTAATGGCGTCATGCCTTTTACTCCTTGCTTACAAAAGAATAAGAGGCTACTCTCAACCTGTTGGTAGTTGAGGGGTAGCCTCGGGTAAATGCAAATTTCCCGGGGCTTTCCACTTTCTGTCCCTCAACAATGCTCAAGACAGAAAGTCTTAAGCACCCGCCGCATATCTTATCCCTCTGAATTAAAATGCAAAGATGTAATTTATTTCCGCGCAAATTACATTTTTCTGCGAGACGCCTTCAGAAATATATATAGATGTAATTAATATTGGTGCAAGAAATAATAATGGGGTGAATATCTCACCCCATTTAGTCAGCGATTATTTAACAGCATTAACCCATTGCGCTTTCACGCAGTCGGGCCTTCAGCTTGTTATATTCGTCGATCACATACTGTTCCGCCGCGTGCTGGTCCGCAATCGGCTCCACGTTGACGGCGCAGTATTTATACTCCGGCGTTTTGGTTATCGGGCTGAGGTTCTCCGTCACCAGTTCGTTACAGGCGCCAATCCACCACTGGTAGGTCATGTAGACCGCCCCTTTGTTCGGACGGTCGCTGACCTGCGCGCGGGTAATGACGCGGCCTTTACGCGAGTTCACCCACACCAGCGCTTCATCTTCAATACCGAGCCGTTCGGCGTCGGCGGTGTTGATCTGCGCGTAGCCCGGCTCGTCCGCCAGCGCCGCCAGCGCGGCACAGTTGCCGGTCATTGAACGGCAGGAGTAGTGGCCCACTTCGCGCACGGTGGAGAGCACCATCGGAAACTCGTCAGTGAGTTTATCGATCGGCGCGACCCAGTCGCAGGTGAAGAACTGCGCCAGCCCGTTCGGGGTATCGAATTTCTCCTTAAAGAGATAAGACGTCCCCTGGTCGGCCTCCGACTCGTCCCGGCACGGCCACTGGATATACCCCAGCTCGCCCATTTTTTCATAGGTTGCCCCGTAAAAATCCGGGCAGAGATGACGCAGCTCGTCCCAGATCTCCTGGGTGTTGTTGTAGTGCATCGGGTAGCCCATGCGGGTGGCGATTTCGCTGATGATCTGCCAGTCGGTTTTCAGATCCCACTTCGGCTCAACGGCCTTAAAGAAGCGCTGGAAACCGCGGTCTGCCGCCGTGTAGACACCTTCATGCTCGCCCCAGGAGGTCGACGGGAGAATCACATCCGCCGCCGCCGCGGTTTTGGTCATGAAGATATCCTGGACAATCACCAGCTCCAGATCCTCGAAGCCTTTGCGCACCGCAGACAGCTCGGCGTCGGTCTGGAGCGGATCTTCACCCATGATGTAGGCCGCCCGCACTTCGCCGTGCGCCGCGCGGTGCGGCAGCTCGCTGATGCGGTATCCGGTGTGTTCCGGCAGGCTCTCCACGCCCCAGGCCTTCGCAAACTTCTCGCGGTTTTCCGGGTACTTCACGTACTGATAGCCAGGATACGTGTCCGGCAGCGCGCCCATGTCGCACGCGCCCTGCACGTTATTCTGACCGCGCACCGGGTTCACGCCGACATGCGCTTTACCCAGATTTCCGGTCAGCATCGCGAGGCTGGTCAGGGAACGCACGGTTTCCACGCCCTGATAGAACTGGGTGACGCCCATGCCCCACAGAATGGCGGCGGTTTTGGCCCCGGCGTACATGCGTGCGGCCTGGCGGATCGCCTGTGCGCTCACGCCGGTTATCGACTCTACCGACTCCGGCGTGTAGCCTTCGACAATTTTCCGGTACTCTTCAAACCCTTCCGTACGCGTGGCGACAAACGCCTGGTCATACAGGTTTTCCTCAATAATGACGTGCCCCATCGCGTTCAACAGCGCGATGTTCGAGCCGTTTTTCAGTGCGATGTGCATATCCGCAATGCGCGCGGTTTCGATTTTGCGCGGATCGCAGACGATGATTTTCGCCCCGTTCTGTTTGGCGCGAATAACGTGGTTCGCGACGATAGGGTGAGAATCCGCCGGGTTATAACCGAAGATAAACACCAGATCGGTGTTATCTATCTCATTGATGGCATTGCTCATTGCGCCATTACCGACCGACTGGTGCAGACCTGCAACCGATGGGCCGTGTCAGACGCGAGCGCAGCAGTCGACGTTATTGGTACCAATAACGGCGCGCGCGAATTTTTGCATCACGTAGTTGGTTTCGTTCCCCGTCCCGCGCGAGGAGCCGGTGGTCTGAATCGCATCCGGGCCATACTTGGCCTTGATGGCGCTGAGGCGCGTGGCGACATAATCCAGCGCTTCATTCCAGGAGACGGCTTCCAGCTTGCCACCGCGCTCGCGGCGGATCATGGGGGTTTTCAGGCGCGGCGTGAGGATTTGGGTATCGTTAATAAAATCCCAGCCGTAATACCCTTTCAGGCACAGCGTGCCCTGATTGGTTTTACCCTGCGCCGCTTCCGCCCGGACGATTTTGCCGTTATCGACCACCAGGTGGATCTTGCAACCTGAGGCACAATAAGGGCAAACCGTGACGACCTTTTTCATCACTTTGCTCCCGTTAAACAGTTCTTACCTGCCCTTTATGCAGCATCTATGCCATGTTTTTAATAGGGGTATTTCCTGACGTTACGGCCGTTTGCGGAGCAAAACCCTGACGAAAAACAGCCAATCGTCAAAATTGACGTGTCGAAAGGGCAGGGATGTGACGTGGATTGAATTTCCGTCACGTCAAAAAGATGTCGGCAAGCCTGAGCGGCGCTGCGCAGGTGAGGGCAATTTGAGATTCCTCCGCTACTCCCGCCAATAGCCAGTCATTACCTTAAGGCCAGTTCACCTGCGAGTCTGGCCTTATGAAACGTTACTCTACCGCCCTGTTATTTGGCTTGCTGACTTTAACCAGCCAGCTGGCGCATGCCGATGTGATTGATGATGCCATTGGCAATATTCAGCAGGCGATCAACGACGCCTATAACCCCGGCAGCAGCCGTAATGACGATGACGACGATCGTTACGATCGCAGCCGTCAAACCGACAGCCGGCAGTACGACGATCGTCGCCGGCAGTTAGAGGATCGACGCCAGCGTTTAGACGAGCGTCAGCGCCAGCTGGATGACGACAGGCGTCGGTTAGAAGAAGATGAGCGTCGGTTAGAGGATGATTACGATCGAGGCTAAAACCTGGTGGCGCTTCGCTTACGCAGGCCTACAAAACCTGGAGCGTAGGCCGGGTAAGGCACAGCCGCCACCCGGCAGAACTCAGTCGAGAACCAAAACCATCCCGTCATATCCCGCTTCAATGCCGTCCGGCAGCGGGTTATCCATCATCCACGCGTCAAACTGATGGCTGATATGCGTCAGGATCACCTGCGGACAGCCAATCACCTCGTTCAGGGCCATCACCGTATTTAAATCACAGTGGTTGCGCGGCGTCTCCGGACGTGGTTCATGGCTACAGTCGATGATTATCGCCTGCGGCTGGTTGTTAAGCAGAAACGTCACCGTTTTATCCGGCAGTCCGGCGGTATCAGACAGCCACGCCACGCGGCTGTGGGCGGACTCCAGCAGATAGCCAAACGTGAGTTTAGAATGGTTGAGCGGCAGCGGCGTCACCCGCAGGCCCTGTAGCTCAAACATCACGAACGGCTCGACCGTGTGGCTGAAATCCAGGATGCCCGGATGTTTGAACAGATCGTCACAGCCTGCCTCGTCTGGCGGACCGTAGACGGGAATGGTGGCGCCTACACCCCAGCGCAGAGGGAAAAGCCCCTGAACGTGATCCATATGATAATGGGTAAGCAAAAACTGCTGGAAGCTGCCCGCAGGCCAGTCGTCCATCAGGTGCGGAATACCCGCGTCCAGCAAGGTGACCGCATCGTTGAATTTGACCGCCGCGCTACAGGGGCGACGGCGATAATTTTCCTGCAAGCGCGCCCTTCGGCACGCGGCACAGTCGCAGCCAAACACCGGCACCAGCTGTGCGCTTCCGGTTCCCGTTAACGTGATGGTCAGACTCATAACGCACCTCTACAGCGGTTTGGTGAAGCGGAAATGGCTTTGCGTATACCCTTCACGAACATAAAAACGGTGTGCATCCACGCGCTTCACGCTGGTGGAAAGTTCGGTCAGCTCGGCACCTGCCTGCCTCGCGATGTCCTCTGCCCAGGCCAGGAGCTGGCTGCCCACTTTCAGTCCGCGCGCCTGCGGCATCACCACCAGCTCCTGGATCTCGCCGATCCAGCGGGCATGGTGCAGGTGAAACTGCATGTGCAGGCCGATCATGCCGATGACCTGCCCGTCCAGCTCGGCAAGCTGGTAGCGCATATTGTGATCCTGAAGGTTGGCCAGAAATCCGGCGTGAAACGCCTGGTGATCGAACTCTGCCTGCTTCAGTTCACAGATCAGGGCGTAAACAATTTGTGCATCGTCGGCGGTGGCGGGGCGAAGCTGGCAGTCAGGCATGCTGTCTCTCCTTCTGGCGAATAAGCGATAAAAAGGTCTCGACTGACTGTAGCAAACTTCCGTCGTTATTGAGGACGTGACAGCCCGATGGGGTGTAGCGCGCCGCACGTTCCAGCCGCTGGTCGATCTCACGCGCATTTTCGCGCCCCCGGCTTTGCAGGCGGCTGCGCAGAATATCCGGAGAAACCTGCAAACAGACTGGCAGCAGCGCCGCTTCGTACCGGGCTATGGCCTGCGGCAGATGCGCGCGTGAACCGTTGACCAGCACGTCGAAGCCCGCGTGCAGCCAGAGGTCGATCTCGATGCCGACGCCGTAATAAAAGCCGTTCGCGTGCCAGCTCAGCGCCAGCAAGTTTTGCCCGGCGCGGGTAAAAAACTCCTGCTCGCTCAGGGCGATATGGTTTTCACTCCCGGCGTTCGCCGCGCGGGTAATGTAGCGGTGCGCCACCAGCAGCTGTGAATGTTCTCGCTGCCGTAACGCCGACAGCAGGCTGTCCTTCCCGGAGCCGGACGGGCCCATTAACCAGATGAGTCTTCCCATCAGAACACCCTTTTTCCCTGACGCCAGACGTGGTCGATATGAATGTGCTCGCCCTTGCGGTGCGCCAGCACCAGATCCGCCCGTTTGCCTTCGGCAATCTCACCGCGATCGTGAAGGTTGAGCGCGCTGGCCGGGTTTTTCGTCACCAGACGGATCGCCTGCGGCAGCGTAAAGCGGTTGTCTTCGTCGTCCGCGACGCGGAAGGCCGCGTCCAGCAGGCTGGCGGGGTAATAGTCAGATGAGAGGATATCCAGCAGGCCGAGCGAGGCCAGCGAGCTTGCCGCCACGTTGCCGGAGTGCGAGCCGCCGCGCACGATGTTCGGCGCACCCATCAGCACGTTCATACCGTGCTTGCGGGAGGCTTCAGCCGCCTCGAACGTGGTGGGAAATTCGGCGATCACGCTGCCAAGCTGGTGGGATTCCCGTACGTGATCGTGCGTGGCGTCGTCATGGCTGGCCAGCGCGATATTCCGGTCGCGACACATCGCGGCAATGGAGAGGCGGTTCGGCTGCGACCACCGGGCTGCCAGCGCCAGTTGCTCTTCTTCATAGCGCGCCATCTCCGCATCGCTGAGAGAATACTTGCCCTGATAGTATTCGCGATATTTTTCAATGTTGGCGAACTGGCGCTGCCCCGGGGAGTGATCCATCAGCGAAACCAGCGACACCGGCTCGCGCCCGACCAGTTTTTCAAACAGCGGCAGCGTGGTGTGGTGCGGCAGCTCGCAGCGCAGGTGCAGGCGGTGCTCGGCGCGGTTGAGGCCGCGCTTTTGCGTCTCTTCCACGGCGTTGATCATCTTTTCCAGATTCTCCAGACGATCGCCGCCGTCGCGCACGTCGCCGATCGCCACCGCGTCCAGCACCGTGGTGATACCGCTGGCGACCATCAGCGCGTCGTGGCTGCTCATCGCCGAATGGGCGGGCCAGTCCACCTTCGGGCGGGGAGTGAAGAATTTGTCCAGATTATCGGTGTGCAGCTCAATCAGCCCCGGCAGCAGCCAGCCGCCTTCGCCGTCCATCGCCTCCGGGGAGCGGCTCTGGGTTTCGGCAAACGCGCGGATGACGCCGTCCCGGACCTCAACCGAGCCGTTCACGACCTCATTTTCCAGTACCAGCCTGACGTTATTGATAATCATACGTTTGTCCCCATTGGATGCAGCCTGTCCGCCACGAGATTGCGGACGGCGTCGTCGTGGAAGATCCCGACGATCGCCGCGCCGCGCGCTTTGGCCTGTTCGATCAGATCCATCACCGCTGCGCTGTTTTTAGCGTCGAGCGAGGCGGTGGGTTCATCCAGCAGTAAAATCGGATAGTCGACAATAAAGCCGCGCGCGATGTTCACGCGCTGCTGTTCGCCACCGGAAAAGGTCGACGGGGCGAGGTGCCACAGACGCTCCGGCACGTTGAGGCGCGTCAGCAGGCTGGCGGCTTTAGCGGCGCAGGTTTCGCGCGGGACGCCAAGATCCAGCAGGGGCTGCATCACCACGTCCAGGGCGGAGATCCGCGGGATCACCCGCAGGAACTGGCTGACCCAGCCGATCGTTGTACGGCGCACTTCCAGTACTTTGCGCGCAGGGGCCTGGACCAGATCGATCCATTCATTGTTATGGTAAATATGGATATGGCCTTCGTCCGGTAAATAGTTGGCGTACAGGGAACGCAGCAGAGTGGATTTTCCGCTGCCGGAATGGCCATGCAGCACCACGCATTCGCCGCCGCTGACCTCTAACGAGGCATTTTGCAGTACCGGCAGGCGGACGCCGTTTTGCTGGTGGAGCACAAAGGTCTTACTGACATTTTCAACGTGGATCATTTTGGCCTCGCGATTCGTTTTGCCGGGTGGCGGCTTCGCCTTACCCGGCCTACAGGTGCGGTGTTCGTAGGCCGGGTAAGCGCAGCGCCACCCGGCAACAGCACCCTCAGTTCTGCAACACCGACGACACCAGCAGCTGGGTGTACGGATGATGTGGATCGTCGAGCACGCGGTCGGTCAGCCCACTTTCCACCACCTGGCCCTGCTTCATCACCAGCAGACGGTCCGCCAGCAGCCGCGCAACGCCCAGATCGTGGGTGACAATCACCACCGCCAGGTTCAGCTCCACCACCAGGCCGCGCAGCAGGTCGAGCAGGCGCGCCTGCACGGAGACGTCCAGCCCGCCGGTCGGTTCATCCATAAACACCAGCTTCGGATGGGTGACCAGATTGCGGGCAATCTGCAAGCGCTGCTGCATGCCGCCGGAGAAGGTCGTTGGCAGGTCGTCGATGCGCGAGGCGGGGATTTCCACCTCCTCCAGCCAGCGCTGCGCGGTGGCGCGGATGTTGCCGTAGTGGCGCGCGCCGGTGGCCATCAGCCGTTCGCCGATATTGCCTCCCGCCGACACCTGACGGCGCAGGCCATCCATCGGATGCTGATGCACCACGCCCCACTCGGTGCGCAGCAGGCGGCGGCGCTCGGCCTCGCTCATGGCGTACAGGGATTTGCCTTCATACAGAATGTCGCCGTTCTGCGGCGTCAGGCGCGCGGAGATAGACTTCAGCAGGGTGGTTTTACCGGAGCCGGACTCGCCGACAATGCCCAGCACTTCGCCCGGCCACAGCTCAAACGACACGTCGCTGAAGCCTTTGCCCGGCGCATATAGGTGAGTCAGGTTATTAACCGAAAGCAGCGGTTTCATTGGCCGTTCGCCTCGCTCTGTTGGCGGCAGTAATCGGTGTCGGAGCAGACAAACATTCGTTTGCCCGTGTCGTCCAGCACCACTTCATCCAGATAACTGTGCTTTGAACCGCAGATGGCGCACGGCTCGTCCCACTCCTGCACCGTAAACGGGTGATCGTCAAAATCCAGGCTTTCGACGCGCGTATACGGCGGTACGGCGTAAATGCGTTTTTCACGTCCGGCACCAAAGAGTTGCAGGGCAGGCATCATGTCCATCTTCGGGTTATCGAATTTCGGGATCGGCGACGGGTCCATCACGTAGCGGCCGTTCACCTTCACCGGGTAGGCGTAGGTGGTGGCGATATGGCCGAAGCGGGCGATGTCTTCATACAGTTTGACCTGCATGATCCCGTACTCTTCCAGGGCATGCATGGTGCGGGTTTCGGTTTCCCGCGGCTCGATAAAGCGCAGCGGCTCCGGGATCGGCACCTGGAAAATCAAAATCTGATCTTCCGTCAGCGGGGTTTCCGGGATGCGGTGACGGGTCTGGATCAGCGTCGCATCCTCGGTTTTCTCTGTGGTGTTGACGCCCGTTACGCGCTTAAAGAAGTGGCGGATCGACACGGCGTTGGTGGTGTCGTCTGCCCCCTGATCGATGACCTTCAGCACGTCCGCTTCGCCGATCACGCTGGCGGTGATCTGAATGCCGCCGGTGCCCCAGCCGTACGGCATAGGCATTTCACGGCCACCAAACGGCACCTGATAGCCGGGGATCGCCACTGCTTTAAGAATGGCGCGGCGGATCATGCGTTTCGTTTGCTCATCCAGATAGGCAAAGTTGTAGCCGCTTAAGTTAGCCATTGGCGCGCTCCCGTTGCAGACGTTTCAGCAGTTCCAGTTCGGCCTGGAAATCGACGTAGTGCGGCAGCTTGAGGTGCGAGACAAAGCCTGCGGCCTCAACGTTATCCGCGTGGGCCAGCACGAACTCTTCGTCCTGTGCCGGGCCGGAGACTGGCTCGCCGTAGTCCGGCGCCTGGAGCGCACGGTCAACCAGCGCCATCGCCATCGCCTTACGCTCGCTCAGGCCGTACACCAGCCCATAGCCGCGGGTAAAGTGCGGATCTTCATTGTCTGGCGCGACAAAACCGTTGACCATTTCACATTCGGTCATCAGCAGTTCGCCGATGTTCACCGCAAAACCCAGCTCTTCGGGCACAATGTCGATGTCGAGAGAGCCGCTGCGAATCTCTGCCGCGAACGGGTGGTTGCGCCCGTAGCCGCGCTGTGTGGAGTAGGCCAGCGCCAGCAGATACCCTTCGTCGCCGCGCATCAGCTGTTGCAGGCGGGACGAGCGTGAGCACGGGTAAACCGGCGGCGTGCGGGTGATGTCATCCGGTGTGCTGCCGGTGTCCTCCTCCGCCTTCGCCAGCCCCTGGTTTGCCAGCAGGCTAAAAACGTGCGGAGAGGCGTCTTGTTCAGCGTCAGAGGCGCTGAGCTGAGGGACTTCACCGTTCGCCAGCAGCGTGAAGTCCAGCAGACGATGGGTGTAGTCGTAGGTCGGGCCAAGGAGCTGGCCGCCGGGAATGTCTTTGTACACGGCTGAAATGCGGCGCTCTAAACGCATTTCAGCCGTGTTCACCGGCTCGCTCACCGCCAGCTTCGCCAGCGTAGTGCGGTAGGCGCGCAGCAGAAAGATAGCTTCCACGTTATCGCCGCTGGCCTGTTTTAGCGCCAGCGCCGCCAGCTCGCGGTCCGCGATGCCGCCTTCGGTCATTACGCGGTCGACGGCCAAATTTAACTGCTGTTCAATCTGGGCGACGCTCAGCTCGGGAAGCGCGTCATCCCCCCGGCGTCTGTGCTCCTGTAAGGCATGGGCGGCGGCAATCGCCTTTTCCCCCCCTTTGACGGCAACGTACATCAGCACACCTCCACGTGAGTGGTCCGCGGGATCGCCAGCATGCGTTCGCCGCAGGTCAGGATCAGGTCAATGCCGAGCGGGAACGGGTGCGGACGCTCGGTCAGCTCATGGATGATGCACTCCGGCAGTTGGGGCGCGACCATCCGCTCGTCGGCGATGCCTGCGCCCGTCAGGCGAAGCATGCGGCCACCGCTCAGGCTGGAGACTTGCAGGATCAGCGTGGCGCTGGTTTCCGGTGCGACGGCGCTGCCTTCACTCAGGGCGTTAAGCTGTTCATGGCTGATCTGTTCGTCGGCCACGGCAAAGACCGCCTGCTGGGGCTGCTCGACCAGCGGCGCGCTGGTGTGAAAGCGCAGGTTCTGGCTGGCGATATCGTTCAGCAATGCGCCTGACAGCCATACCGGGGTGTCGTTGTCCGCCAGCGTCAGCAGCACGCTGGTAGAGGCGAGGTTCAGCGGCAGCCAGCCCTGCGAAAGCTGGTGCAGCGAGACGATCACGCCCGGCTCGCTCATGGCCTTCAGCAGGCGACGGAAACTTTGTTGGGCATCCTGGACGGCCAGGGTAAAGGCAGGTTGAAGCGTCATGCGTTGTCTCCGCGAACGAGCGTAAAGAAGTCGACCCGGCTGGTGTTCACTTCGGCCTGACGCGCGGCAAGGCGTGCGGCGCGGTCAGCTTCCAGCGGGGCAATAAGGGTTTCCATTAACGTCTGGAAATGCGGGTGTTCCTGTAAAAGCGCGTCGATCACCGCGCAGCGCTCGGCGTGCGTTTTGTCGCGCCCAAGTACGTAGCTGTAACCCAGCGTGCCGCTGTTAAGGCGGATCACCGCGCGGGTGAGAGTGGCATCGCCAGCGAAGAAGCGCTCGCCGGTGCCGCCCATGCGTGCCTGGATCTGCACCAGGCCGATCTCCGGCGCGCGGATCGTGTCGTAGTCCGGCGTCAGGCCGAGAGCGTTCATGCGGGCGGCCAGCGCAGCAGGCTGGCTGTGGGCCAGCACGCGCATCCAGCGCTGACGAGTGGAGGTGTCGAAGTGCATTCAGTGCTCCATGGTGAATTCAATCATGTCGGCGCGGGTCAGGCTGACGGAGTATTCCGTTGCGTTGACCTCGCCGTCACGGTGGTTGAGGGTGCGCACGCAGAGCAGCGGGGCCATATTGGGGATCTCCAGCACCTTGCTCTCTTTCGCCTGCGCGCGACGGGCGCTGATGCGCGTCTGGGTGCGTTTGAGCGCAATGCCGGTCGCGTCCTGAAGAAAATCATGCAGGGAACCGCTGGCGAAATGTTGCAGCACGGGCCAGAGGGTGAGGTCCGCGAAGTAATGGTCAATCTGGCACACTGCCACGCCGTTGACCCGGCGCAACGTGCGCAGGTGTACGACGTTGTCACCCTCCTGAATCCCGAGTGCGTCCGCCACGTGGCGGGAGGCCGGGCGCAGGACCGAAAGCAGTTTTTCGCTGGTGGGATGGCTGCCCTGATCGAGCAGGTTCTGGCTAAAACGCGCCTGGGCGTTGAGCGGGTAGTCAAACGGGCGCATCAGCACCAGCACGCCGACGCCCTGACGGCGTTGGACCCAACCGCGCTCGACCAGCTGGTCAATGGCGCGGCGCAGGGTGTGGCGGTTCACTTCGTAGCGGTCGGCAAGCTGCTGCTCGGCGGGCAGGTAGTCACCGCAGCGGTAATGCGTGCGCAGCTCCACTTCGAGCCTGGCCGCAATCTCTTGCCAGCGGGTGGGGTAACTGGTCGGATGTCTGGATAAGTGCATACCAATCAAAGCCTCGCTTATCAGATGAAGTGCTTACGCAAGCGTTGAGAGAGGAAATCCAGCAGGCTGACGGTGACGATGATAAGTACCATCAGGGCGCAGGTTTGCTGGAACTGGAAACCGCGAATCGCTTCCCACAGCGTGACACCAATCCCGCCTGCGCCCACCATGCCGACCACGGTGGCGGAGCGGACGTTGGACTCGAAGCGGTACAGCGAGTAGGAGATGAGCAGCGGCATCACCTGCGGCAGGACGCCGTAGAGGATCTCTTCGATTTTGTTGGCGCCGGTTGCGCGGATGCCTTCCACCGGGCCGGGCTCGATGGCTTCAACCGCTTCCGAGAGCAGCTTGGAGAGCACGCCGGTGGTGTGGATGAACAGCGCCATCACGCCCGCGAACGGCCCCAGACCGACGGCCACCACGAACAGCATCGCAAAGACCATTTCGTTGATGGCGCGACAGGCGTCCATCAGGCGGCGCATCGGCTGGTATACCCACCACGGCACGATGTTCTCGGCGCTCATCAGGCCGAAGGGAATGGAGAGAATGACGGCGAGGGCGGTGCCCCAGACGGCGATTTGCAGGGTGATTGCCATTTCACCGAGGTAGTCCTGCCACTGGCTGAAGTCCGGCGGGAAGAAGTCGGCGGCGAAGGTCGCCATATTGCCGGAATCTTTGAAGAGCAGCAGCGGATCCATCTCTGCGCCTTTCCAGGAGATAACCAGCACCGCCAGCAGAATGGCCCAGCTTATAAGCGAGAACCAGCTGCGCTTCGGCGGCGGGAGGGTGATGGTTTGCATGTTTGACTCCGTGGGTCTTTGTGTGCCGGATGGCGCGACGCTTATCCGGCCTACGATCCAAAATGTAGGCCCGGTAAGCGCAGCGCCACCGGGCGAAAAGCGTTACTGCACCGCTTTATTCACGCTGGTCATTGCGCCGAGCGCGGCGGTCAGGCGGTCGAGATCGTCCAGCTGCGCCTGAAGCTCAGAGACCTTGCTGGTTTTCTCTTCTTCCTTGAGCCCTTTGTTGTCCTTCACGCCCTGCATCTGTTTGAACAGCGCCAGCTGGCGAATCGGCACCAGCTGCAAATCGCTGGACGCGCGGAACGGTGCCCAGCCCAGGCGCGCCAGCACCGCTTTCTCTTCCGGCGTTTTGCCGTAGTTCATAAAGAAGTCGTAGACCTTGTCCTTGGTGCTTTCGGAGAGGTTTTTACGCCACACGATCGGGTCGCCCGGGATCAGCGGTGATTTCCAGATCACCTTCAGCGCTTTCAGCTTGTCCGGCGCGGAGGTCTTCAGCTTGTCGAGGTTTTCGGTGTTGTTAGTCGCAACGTCTACCTGCTTGTTCGCTACGGCCAGGGCGTTGGTTTCGTGGCCAGCGTTCACCGTGCGCTTGAAGTCGCTGGCGGAGATGTTGTTTTTCGCGAAGACGTAGTAGCCAGGGACGAGGAAGCCGGAGGTGGAATTCGGATCGCCGTTACCAAAGGTCAGCTCTTTGCGTTTGGCGATCATGTCGTTGAGGGTGTTGATCGGGCTGTCTTTGTTGACGATCAGCACGCTCCAGTAGCCCGGGGAGCCATCTGCCGCAACGGTCTGGGCAAAGACCTGGCCGTTGGCGCGGTCCACCGCTTCCATGGCAGAAAGGTTGCCGTACCACGCGATGTCCACTTTGTTGAAGCGCATTCCCTGGATGATGCCCGCGTAGTCCGGGGCGAAGAAGGCGTTCACTTTGATCCCCAGTTTGGTTTCCATATCTTTCAGGAACGGTTCCCACTGCGGCTTCAGGTTTTGCTGTGATTCCGTTGAAATGATGCCAAAGTTCAACGCTTTTTCCTGCTCTTCGGCGTAGGCCGGGCTTAACAGGGTGCTGATGCTGAACATGCTGGTGAAGGCCAGCGCGGCAACGGCTTTGTAGTTCATTTCCATTCCTCGTTATCGGGGCGTTAAGCAGCCTGCGCGCGTTCTTCGACGCGGTTTACGCTGCGGTAGAGATGATCAAAACGTTCGTTATCAAACTGGTGGCTGGCGCCATCGAAGAACACGTGGCCCTGACGCAGGGCGACGATGCGCTCGCAGTAGCGCAGGGCGTAATCCACCTGATGCAGCGTCACCACCACGGTGATGCCGTCGTTCTGGTTGATGTCGCGCAGGGTTTCCATCACGATGCGCGCCGATTCCGGGTCCAGCGAGGCGATGGGCTCATCGGCCAGAATGATTTTGGCTTTCTGCATCAGGGCGCGGGCAATGGCGACGCGCTGCTGCTGCCCGCCGGACAGCGTGGACACGCGCTGGTGGGCGAAATGCGCCATGCCGACGCGAGTCAGCGCCTGTAAGGCTTCTTGTTTCTGGGAAGGGGAGAACCAGCGCAGGCAGGTACGCCAGAACGGGGTGCTGCCGAGCGCGCCAATCAGCACGTTCTCGAGCACCGTCAGGCGGCTCACCAGGTTGAACTGCTGAAAGATGTAGCCCGTCTGGGCGCGGCTTTTGCGAATATCGCTCGCCAGACGGCCCGCATGCTGCACGGTGTTACCCAGCAGCTCGACGCGGCTTTCCGGCGTTTTGTCGCAGGTGATAAGGCCGCTTAAGTGACGCAGAAGGGTAGATTTCCCTGAACCGGACGGCCCCAGCAGAGCTACCATTTCGCCCTGCTGGACGGTCAGATCAACGGCATGCAGCGCCTTGTTGTGATTGAAGGTTTTGCTCAGTTTCTCGACGCGGATGACAGTGTGCATGTGCTGGGCCTCACGATAAATGTGGCCTCATGCTGGCGCATCAATATGACATTTGGGTTAAGTCTCGGTTGCGGAAAGTTGAAGAGTTGAGGGGGATTTGATGACAATCACCGTAGGTCCGGTCAGCGCAGCGCCACCGGGCGCTGTTGCCGGATGCGCTGCGCTTATACGGCCTACGATTTAACGACGTTAATCATCCACGGCACGCCGTATTTATCGGTCACAGTACCGAAACCGTGCGCCCAGAAGGTTTCCTGCCAGGCCATTTCGATATTCCCGCCATCGGCAAGGTTGTCGAACCAGCGCTTGCCTTCCGATACATCCTGGGTGTCGAGCACCAGCGTGAAACCCGCGTATTGCGCGCTGCTGCCAAGCGGTATTCCGTCGCTCATCATAATATCGCTGCCCGCGATGCGGACGTTAGAGTGGGCGATGGCGGAATCCGGGAACTGCATGCCTGACGGACAGCCTTCTTCGCTGCTTTCGTCTTTAGGCATTTCGCCGAAGGTGATTTTGTAGAGGAGTTCTGCGCCGACGGCCTGCTGATAGAAGGCGGTGGCCTCCGCACAGTTGCCGGCGAAAGAGATGTAGGGACTTAACGGCATAATCTTTACCTCACGTAGGAAAAGCCCGTTAAGTGTAGTTCCCGAACGCCCGGTAAGCGAAGCGTCACCGGGCGGGTAAATCAGTTCTTTTTCACGAACTCAGATTTCAGTTTCATCGGACCGAAGCCGTCAATTTTGCAGTCAATATTATGATCGCCTTCAACCAGACGGATATTTTTGACTTTAGTGCCGATCTTCAGCATGGAGGAGCTGCCTTTTACCTTCAGATCTTTCACAACGGTAACGCTGTCGCCGTCTGCCAGCAGGTTGCCGTTCGCGTCTTTTACGATCGGCGTATCGCTGTCCTGCTCTGGCTCCGCATCGTTCCATTCATGAGCGCATTCCGGGCAAACGAACATGCCGTTGTCTTCATAGGTATATTCAGAATTGCATTTCGGGCAGTGGGGAAGTTGCATGTTGGTATCCTCAAAAGTGTTAACACGCTGGAAAATGCCAGCTAAATGACGGCAGTATGCCGAAAAAGGCAGCGAGTATAACGCAAATCCCCACTTTTGTCGGTGATATTGTTTAAGGAAAATAGTGCGCCAGCACGCCAGAGATGACGCGAACCGTCAGTGAATAAAAAGAAGCGTATGCCTTGAACGGCAGAGAGCGAAGGGATGTTAAATATATCGAATATTTTATTACAGCAAATTGCTACGCTGGGCCATTTCGGATAAGGTGAAGGAACAAGCCGTTATTTATCTCCCTCTCTGAGGCCATACATCTTTTGGCGTCCGGGAATACCTCTCTTTTTTGGTGGGTAAATAACGATGATATATCCTGATGTTTCCTGAAAATGCGTTTTGTCTATTCACTTTTGGCTTTCTGGCCAGAGGGATGTTTTACACGTATTACAAGTCGGGATTTAAATTCTCATTACCTTCAGTTAGTTGTATTAAATGAACATGTTTTCCATACGTGATCATATAAGCCTGAAAAGTATAATTAAAACAATGTGGCTTAATAAAAGTAATAAATTTGCGTTAAGGAAAGGCTTTTATCATGCACACACAGACCATATTTGAATTAAGCCAGGAAGCTGAACGTTTGTTACAGCTCGCGCTGAACAATCTTGATTCATTAAAATCAATGCCGATTGCAAAGCTGGATAGCACAGCCGCTGCCATGAGCGGCGTTAATAACAACGTTTTGCCATTACATTTTAGCGCCCGGGGCGTCGACGCGCAGCAGGCGATGCTGAATAACGAATTACGCAAAATAACCCGCCTCGAAATGGTGCTGGCGATTGTGGGTACCATGAAGGCGGGGAAATCGACCACCATTAATGCGATTGTGGGCACTGAAGTACTGCCGAACCGCAATCGTCCGATGACGGCACTTCCCACGCTGATCCGCCACACGCCGGGCCAGAAGGAGCCGGTGCTGCATTTTTTGCACGTTTCGCCTATTGATACCCTGATCTCCCAGCTACAAAAGAAGTTGTGCGATAACGATCGCGGCAAGTTGGCGCGGCGGCTGGAGATCGACAAGGACATGAATACGCTGCTGGAGCGCATCGAAAAAGGCGAGGCGTTTGAAAAACACCACCTCGGCGCGGAGCCCATCTTTCATTGTCTGAAAAGCCTGAACGATCTGGTGCGGCTTTCCCAGGCGCTGGGCGTTGAGTTTCCTTTTTCTGAGTATGCCGCGATTGAACATATACCGGTGATTGAGGTGGAGTTTATGCACCTCGCCGGTCTGGATGCGCACCTGGGGCAACTGACGCTGCTCGACACGCCGGGGCCGAACGAGGCCGGTCAGCCGCACCTGCAAAAAATGCTCAGCGAACAGCTGGCGCGCGCCTCCGCCGTGCTGGCGGTGATGGACTATACCCAGCTTAAATCCATTTCTGATGCAGAGGTTCGTCAGGCAATTTCGGCGGCGGGGAAATCCGTGCCGCTTTATGCCCTGGTTAATAAATTCGACCAGAAAGATCGTAACAGCGACGATGAAGAGCAGGTGCGGGCGATGATTTCCGGCACGCTGATGAAAGGAAATATCTCTCCAGGGAAAATTTATCCGGTTTCGTCCATGTGGGCCTATCTGGCGAACCGCGCCCGCTATGAGATGACCATCCACGGGCGGCTGCCCGATCATCAGGATCAGCCCTGGGTGCAGGATTTTGCCGAGGCTGCGCTGGGTCGCCGCTGGCGAACGGCCGATCTGGACGATATTGACCATATTCGTCATGCGGCGGATCTGCTGTGGGAGGATTCGCTGTTCGAACAACCGATCCGTAAATTGATTTACGCGGCTTACGCCAACGCCTCGCTGTTCGCGCTGCGGTCGGCCTCGCATAAGCTGCTCAATTATGCGCAAAACGCCAGAGAATACCTGGATTTTCGCCATCAGGGACTGACGGTCGCCTTTGATGAGCTGGAGCGGAATATTACACGCCTGGAAGAGGATATGGCGATGCTGCATCAGCGGCAGAGCGTGGTGGGCGATGAAGTCCAGCATGAAGTAGAAGAGGCGCTCAACGCAACGGACGCATTCCTGCTTCGTCAGAAAGGTGAGCTACACCAGGCGCTGGCCGACATCTTTAGCCGCCCGTCTGTTCTTGATTTAGCGGGAGGCGACCCAGCCCGTTTGCGTGCAGACGACGCGGATGCGATCCAACAGCTGGTGCTTGACGATGAAGGGCAGGCGCAGATTGTGCTGAGTAAGATCCGATCGTCATGCGAGCGGATTATGCTGGATGCGCAGAGCAAAATCGGCCGGGAGCTGGCGTTACGCTTCGATCAGCTGGAATCCACGCTGGCCCGATCGCTGAATGAGGCGATGCGCCCCATCGAGACGCGAATTAAAGAACAGCTCAGTCATGCCGGCTTTCGGGCGCGGATTAGCTTTCCTGCGTTTCAGGCAAACCAGCTTAATTTCAATACGCGCGGCCTGTTTAATGATGCCATTGTGCAGGACATCCCTCCCGCCACTCCGCCAACAGGGGCGGGCAGCGTGCGCGATACCGTCGCGCGCTGGCTCAATCATCCCGGCTGGGGCTGGGAAGAGTACGTGGTGACGCGCACCCGATATGTTATCGACATCGCTCAGCTTCGTGGCAAATTTACGCAGCATACCGATCAGTTTTGCGATCAAATCCGTAAAGCTTTGGCCGCGCAGGTCGATGTCTCTGTTACGGCGGGTATGGCAACGTTCTTTGCGGAGTTTTCGTTATGCCTGACCGGGTTACAGGAAAGCTTGCGTGATAGCCTTGCCGTGCGGCAGCAGAATGAGCACTCAACCCGAGCGCTTAGCCAGTTGTTGAAGCAAAGTATGACCACTGCGGCGTGGATTCAGGAAGATACCCGACTGTTACGCGATGATATTCAAACCCTTTTCGCGGCAGAGCAACCATGACAACACGGCTACTGGACGGTCCCGGGCGGACGCTGGAGTGTATTCATCCAAAATTTATGGTCGATTTGGTCCAGGGGGCGGATGCTGCACGTCACTCTCTTCTGGGGCCACAGCAGCTGCAATTTCGTGAGCGTTTGACGCAGGATATTGTTACGCAGACCCGGCTGCGGCCGTGGGCAATGGCGGGAATGCTCAACGAAAATGCAGCACTGCGGCTGGGGCTGGCGGAGAAACTGGTCGGTATGCTTGACCCCGGACATCTTGCGCTGACCCGTATGGCCGACAAGCTGGTAGCCCTGCGCCAGCAGGTTAATCCACGCATCTCTCAGTCTCCCGGATTGTTGCAACAGTACGAGGCGCTCTCCGCCCATTTCAACCAGCGTGCCGCCTATAAAGAGAAAGCGCTCGCGCAGCGCGGCCTCATAGTTCAGGCGGGTGAGCACAGCGAACAAATTTTTACCCGCTGGCGAGCCGGGCAGTATGACGGCTGGTCGCTGGCTGGCCGCTGCTTTATCGCGCTGGAAGAGTTGCGCTGGGGCGCTTTTGGCGATGCCTGTCGTCTGGCGAATGGCGATGTGGCGGCCATGCTAAAAGATAACCTGCGCAGCATGGCCGCAAACTATCTGGCCCAGGGAATTGATGCCTCTCCCACGACCCGGCATTTTTACCATCAGTGGCTGTCCACGCCCGCCTCTCCTGGCCTGCTGGAATATAAAGGTATGCTGGGCTGGCTGGGGGACTGGTGTCAGGCGGATAAACATCCGGTAAGCTGGTCAGTGACGCAGAGCTGGCAAACGGTGGCGCTGGGCATGCCGAGACTCTGTTCGGCAAAACGGCTGGTGGATGGCATGGTGGAAGAGATGTTTGGTGCGTGATTGCCCCCTCTTTTAAGGAGGGGGCGAACGGCTTAGTGATGCATTTCTACCGCTTTAGGTTCTGCCTGGGTCTCAGGCACATGGCCAAAGCGTCTGGCGTACAGCGCCGTGATGATCGGGACCAGAATCGCCGTCACAATCACGCTGGCGGCAACCAGGGCCGTGGCGGACGCGGCAACCGGTTCAAAGGCCGGATTAATCTGGGCGATAATCACCGGGTTGGCTACCGCAGCGCCTGCGGCTGAAGAAGCGGCCACGCCCGCGGTTCCGTTGCCGCCCCCGATGACGCGGTCTGCGATAATCAGCGGAATACCCGTGATGATGATGACGGCAACACCCAGCACAATCCCCAGCAGGCCGGTTTCCAGGATTACGTTCAGGTTGATGGTATTGCCCAACGCGAAGCCGAAGAACGGGATCAGTACCGGGGTGGCTTTGCTGAAGAAATCGCGCAGATCGTGATCGAGATTGCCCAGCGCAAAGCCAATCAGGAACGGCAGGATCGCCCCAACAAAGTGGTGTGGTTCAAAAGAGGCAAGGCCGGCAGAACCCAGAATCAACATGGTCATCAGCGGACCCGATTCCAGGGACATCAGCACGAACGCACCCGATTCTTCTTTGGTACCATATTGATTCATCAGGCTGGCATAGAGTCCGCCGTTGGTCATATCCATTGCGGAGACAATGGCCAGAACGGATAATCCGGCGAAGAAGCCGGTCTGAATGCCATTCTCCGGAATGAACATCGCACAGATCATGGCAACGACCCAGGCGACCGCAATTTTGGTAATGACCAGCGTCCCTGATTTACGTAATACCGTACCTGTTGCACGCAAGTTAATAGACGCGCCGATACAAAAGAACCAGACTGCCAGAATCGGAACCGTTCCGGTAATCATACCTTTTGTAAAACCACCAAAATAAGCACCGGTGTTCGGGGCCAGCGTATTTAATATCGCACCAAGTACCAGCGGGACCAGCATCATCCCACCCGGGATGCGTTCTATTGTTGCTTTAATCTTCATCATTAACCCTCACATCTCGCCCGCGTGGCTGGCGGAAAGCTCAAAAAATAGATCAACAAATTCAATAAATTGCCCTTTGCGGGGAACAATCCATTCGTGACTTATGCTGTAAAGCGACATTAAGGCTTTCCGTGTTCCTTCATGTGAAAGCCGTTGAGATATCGTGTTCGGATTTATCATGCGATCTTTGGAATTGCGATTCAATGAAAATAAAACGCTGTTTTAGTTATCTTCGTCACATATTGTAAGTAAACAGGAATCCATACTGTGAATAATTAAATTTTGTGTAAATTAGGTGTGAAGAAATGTGATTGTTTTTCGTTTTAAGAGTAATAATAACGGGCGTTAAGATGTGTTTGATAAGGGGGTTGAGAATGACCTTATTTATAGTGAATTGACAAAACTCGAAGCCAACTTACGCGCAGGAAAAATATATGTGAAGTTGATCACATATATAAACGCTGGTAGGGTAAAAAGGTCTTTAACTGCCCAGACAGGCGTCAACAGGTTCGGTTGTATCGACATAAAACGTCAATGTAAGTAAACCTGCTACGCTTGAATAAGGAGATTCGCATGGAGCGGATCTCGCATTCACAGCCTGAAATGCGCTGTGAATTGGACGGGGCTGAGTCTACGAGGAAAGCTATGCTTAGAAGGAAAAAAGTAAAACCCATCACGCTGCGCGATGTCACCATTATTGATGACGCGAAACTGCGCAAAGCGATTACAGCGGCCTCGCTCGGTAATGCGATGGAGTGGTTCGATTTTGGTGTCTACGGCTTCGTTGCCTACGCGCTTGGTAAAGTGTTCTTCCCCGGTGCCGATCCCAGCTTGCAGATGATTGCCGCGCTGGGTACGTTCTCTGTTCCCTTCCTTATTCGTCCTCTCGGTGGCCTGTTCTTCGGCATGCTGGGTGATAAATATGGTCGCCAGAAGATCCTGGCTATTACCATTGTCATCATGTCGATAAGTACATTCTGTATCGGCCTTATTCCGTCCTATGCGACCATTGGTATATGGGCGCCTATCCTGCTGCTGATCTGTAAGATGGCGCAGGGCTTCTCGGTTGGCGGCGAATATACCGGCGCATCGATTTTTGTCGCCGAGTATTCCCCGGACCGTAAACGCGGCTTTATGGGCAGCTGGCTCGACTTTGGCTCGATTGCCGGGTTCGTCATGGGCGCAGGGGTTGTGGTTCTGATCTCGACCGTCGTCGGTGAACAGAACTTCCTCGACTGGGGCTGGCGTATTCCGTTCTTCCTGGCGCTGCCGCTGGGCATCATCGGTCTTTACCTGCGTCACGCTCTGGAAGAGACGCCTGCGTTCCAGCAGCACGTTGAAAAGCTGGAGCAGGGCGACCGCGAAGGGTTGCAGGACGGTCCGAAAGTGTCGTTCAAAGAGATTGCGACCAAACACTGGCGCAGCCTGCTGACCTGTATCGGTCTGGTGATTTCCACCAACGTGACCTACTACATGCTGCTGACCTACATGCCGAGCTACCTGTCGCATAACCTGCACTACTCGGAAGATCACGGCGTGCTGATTATTATCGCCATCATGGTGGGTATGCTGTTCGTGCAGCCGATTATGGGCCTGCTGAGTGACCGCTTTGGCCGTAAGCCATTCATCATTCTCGGTAGCGTCGCGCTGTTCGCGCTGGCTATTCCGGCCTTTATCCTGATTAACAGCAACGTGCTGGGGCTGATTTTCGCCGGCCTGCTGATGCTGGCGGTGATCCTCAACTGCTTCATTGGGGTAATGGCTTCTACGCTGCCGGCAATGTTCCCGACGCATATTCGCTACAGCGCGCTGGCGGCGGCCTTTAATATCTCCGTTCTGATTGCCGGCCTGACGCCGACGCTTGCCGCTTCACTGGTGGAGAGCACGCAGAACCTGATGATGCCTGCTTACTATCTGATGGTCATCGCGGTGATCGGCCTGATTACCGGCATCACCATGAAGGAGACGGCGAACCGTCCGCTGAAAGGGGCAACGCCTGCGGCGTCTGATATTCAGGAAGCGAAGGAGATCCTGCGCGAGCACTACGATAACGTAGAGCAGAAGATTGAAGATATAGACGCAGAGATTGAAGAGCTTCAGAAAAAACGTTCTCGCCTGGTTGATCAGCATCCGAGAATTAACGAGTAATAAAAAAACCCGCCGCCGGCGGGTTTTCTTTTATTAGCATCCTGCGGCGATGTAATCCCCGTTGGCGCTAATGGGGATCACCGTCAGGAACAGGACAGTCGCGAACAGGATCAGCACAACCCCTCCGGCAATTTTGACCATCGGCACCATCCAGTTCAGCGAAGAGCCGCCGCCAAACCAGGCGACTGTTCGTTCACGGGCATAACGTACCGCCAGCGATAGCCCCATAATCGACAGCGCCGTGCCCAGCGACATTGTCATCACAGCAGCAATCCCCCAGCTAACGATGCCGAGCGCATTCGAGAACATCAGGATCATAATTGCCCCGCTGCACGGGCGTGCGCCAATGGCCAGCACCACGCCCAGACGGGTTTTCCAGTCGCTTTTTGCCAGATCCACCCCTACGCCGTGATGGCCGCAGCCACAGCGTTCATCATGCTGGTGAAGCGGCTTGATGGCGTTAATCGCCATTTTGCGCGGACGCAGGCTGCTTAGCGCCTGATAGATGATAAACGCACCGAAGGCGGCAATCAGTACGGCGCTGATTTTCTCGACATACCAACGGCTGGTGCTGATATCCCCTGACGCGAGGTTCAATCCAACCGCCAGGATAAAGACAAAGAGGATCGCGCTGACGCCCTGCATCAGGCTACCGATAAACGGTACGACGCGCGCCGCGAGCTGGCTCTCTTTATTAGTAGTGAGATACGTGGCGACGATAAATTTGCCGTGCCCCGGTCCAACAGCATGGAGTACGCCATAAAGAAATGCACCGGTTAACAACCACAGCCCACCGCTGTACTGATGGTTATTAAGTTGCAGCAGATACATCACCAGATAACGGTGCAGGGCGATCTGGGTGGCGAGGCACCACTGTATAAAAGCATTCCAGTGAGTATGAAGAACAAAACCTGCCGTAAGCAACACCAGCACGGTGAGCCCGGCGGTTGGGATACGCCAGTCTCGATGAAGTCGCTGTGTCGTCATGATGTTGACCCGTGAGAGAAATATTTGCCGCTAGTATAGTGTTCAATTGAGTGGATCACACAAGGATCGTCAATGGATTGTGGATAACTCTGTGCGTAAAAGGGTATAAGGCGGGGTTTTGCTGGGGAATACAGCAGTCAGTCATTTTTTTGCAACTTTTCTGTTGCGGTCGCTCGGGAACTCCCTATAATGCGCCTCCATCGACACGGCGGATGTGAATCACTTCACAGTTAACCCGGTCGGTTGAAGAGAAAAAATCCTGAAATAACGGGTTGACTCTGAAAGAGGAAAGCGTAATATACGCCACCTCGCAACGGTGAG
>NZ_JADCKU010000019.1:0-103194 GCF_014982165.1 Enterobacter cloacae complex sp. P24RS | reverse complement strand
GTCTCCTCTTCTATGCCAGTTATAACTGTTACCCATGTATCCGGTCTAAAGTGTTACCCATGTTTCCGGTTCATACCCTTCGCTTACCGGGCCTACGGGCGACTTTGTAGGCCGGGTAAGGCGAAGCCGCCACCCGGCAATGTTCAGAGCACCCACTCGCTCCCTTCAATCCCGTTCACCCGCAGCGTACGTTTTTCCCCCGCCGGTAATGACACCTTCAGCACTTTCCACGCCGGACGATAGTCACCGCGCGCATTCACCTTCAGGTTGATGGTTGATCCGTCACAAATCATCTCCCATTCCACCCACAGCGCGTTGCCGTTCCGGTAGCCCCAGCTTTCGCCGTCGTCTTCAAACAGCATCCCTGTGGTGGTGCCGACGCCTTTCACCGGGAACAGCTTCAGCTCACGGGTATCGTCTTTATCGGCGCTCATGTGACGGATGCGATCGCTGAGCGGCAAACCGGCCCCGGCGCGCACCAGCAGCGGCAGTTTTTCCAGCGGCGCGTCGAGAACGATCGACTGGCCGCCGGCGAACCACGCGTGGGTGTAAAAATCGTACCAGCCGGTGTCGTTGTCCGGCAGCCAGACGCGGCGCTTGCGCTGCCCGGCTTCGACGACGCTTGCCACCAGCAGGTCGCGGCCCAGCAGGAAGTCATCGCACTCTTCAAACGTCTGCGCGTCGTGCTCGTGATCGAGGAAGGTCGGGCGCAGCATCGGCTCGTCGTCGGCGTGCGCCTGCCAGAGCAGGGTGTAGAGATACGGCAGCAGGCGATAGCGCAGTTCAATGGCGCTGCGGATCGCAGGGGTCACGCCCGGGTACATCCACGGTTCGTTCACGGTGCGATCGTCATTCCAGGAATGGATGGTGAAGCGCGGATGCATCACGCCGTTCTGCACCCAGCGCACGAACAGCTCGGCGTCCGGCTTATCACCAGAGAAACCGCCCACGTCGTGACCGACGTTGAACAGCCCGGACAGGCTCATGCCCAGCCCCATGCGGATGTTATAGCGCAGGGTGTCCCAGTTGGTGCGGTTGTCGCCGCTCCAGGTCTGAACGTAGCGCTGCATCCCGGCGCAGCCGGAGCGGGAGATCAGATACGGACGCTTCTCCGGCGCAAAACGCTGCTGCGCTTCCAGCGAGGCGCGCATCATCAGCAACGGCATCACCGGACGAATGTGCTTGATGGCAATCTCCTTGCCGAAACCATAGCAGCGCGCTTCCCCGTCCCACACTTCGTACTCGTTGTTATCGTTCCAGGTGGAGTCGATGCCCATCTCCA
Organism: Enterobacter cloacae complex sp. P24RS; assembly: GCF_014982165.1. Classification (NCBI taxonomy): domain Bacteria; kingdom Pseudomonadati; phylum Pseudomonadota; class Gammaproteobacteria; order Enterobacterales; family Enterobacteriaceae; genus Enterobacter; species Enterobacter cloacae complex sp. P24RS. The sequence continues at coordinate 101,912 of NZ_JADCKU010000019.1, read as the reverse complement.
GCAACTGCGTGGTCACGCCGTTCTGCCACCACTGCACCGTCTGCGGGTTGGTGAAGTCGAGGTGCGAGCCTTCGTCATCCCAGAAGCTTGAACGTTCAGGCGCATCGGTTTCTGAATCACGAATGAACAGGCCGCGTTCCGCCACTTCGCCGTAGCGGGGATGATCCTGCAACAGGCACGGCTTGATGTTGGCCGCAAGCTTCAGCCCCGCATCGTGGAATGCCTGGCTCATCTCCTTCGGCTGCGGCACCTTATCGTAATTCCAGTTGAAAACGTAGCGCTTGCCGTTAATCGAGGTATAGCCGGAGGAGAGCTGGAACGAGTCGCACGGAATGGCGTGCTCATCGCACAGGCGGATGAAGTTCATCAGCTGGTTCTGGGCGTCCGGCGCGTCGGTGTAGTGCATGGTCGAGCCGCTGTAGCCCAGGCTCCATTTCGGCCCGAACAGCGTTTTCCCCGTCAGGCGAACGAAGGCTTTGGTGACGTCCAGCGCGCGCTTGCCGGTAAAGAGGTAGTAGTCGATATCGCCCGCTTCCGCCTGCCAGCGGCGATAGGCGGTGTGATAGTTGTCGATCTCGTTACCCAGGTCCAGCCAGCAGCTGCTCAGGTTATCGTAGAACAGGCCGTAGCTCACGTCATCGCGGCGGGTGAGGGTGAACGGGATGTGCTTGTACAGCGGATCGGTGCTGGCGGCGTTGTAGCCCATCGCGTCCAGGTTACGCATCTCATAGCGTTTGCCGTTGCGCTGTAAATCACCCGCTTTCTCGCCCAGCCCGTAGAAACGCTCGTCCTTGCGGCGGCTGAGATAGTGCGCCACGCCGTCGCCGTGGGCATCCAGCAGGTAGGCGCTGGTCGGGCGATCCTGGACCAGCGGCTGCCATTCGCCCGCATCATTGCGGTAGTGCCACTCCAGCCACAGGGGCTGGTGGACGGTGACGCGCAGCTTCTCGGTTTCCACCGTTAACGTGTCATCCTGCTGCGTCAGGGTCCAGGCCGGGCAGGAGAAACCGCTTATATCGTCACGACGGCGGCCTTCCCACGGCACGTCTTGTTCCGGGGCGATACTCCAGGTGCGGTCCAGCGCCAGCTCGCCTTTGCGTTTGATTAGCACGCGGAACAGGTTCTGTTCCAGCACGTACAGGCACAGGCGGTGCTGATTATCCACCAGCAGTTCCAGATGATTCGCAGACTGCGTATCGACGGTCCAGTTTTTCAGGGTTTTCATATGCAATACATCCACTATCAGGCGCGCTTGGCGCGACGTTCAGCAATAAATGCCACCAGGAAGAGAGCGCCAATCAGGTCAAAGAACCCCATGGCGATAAAGAGCGGGTTGAAGCCGATTTTGTCGGCGGTCACCCCGATTAACAGGGAGAACAGGAAGCTGGCGATCCACGCCGCCGAGCCGCGCATGCCGTTGACGGTCGCCATCTGGCCCTTATCAAAGGACTCCACCACCAGCGCGCTCAGCATGCAGGAGATAATCTGGTGCCCGAAGCCGCCGATGGAGATCAGCACGATGGTGATATACGGGTCGCGAGTCACGGCGACGATGGCCAGCGAAATCATCAGGAACGCGCCGGTGACGGAGCTGGCCACCACCGAGTTGACGCGGGAGCAGCCGAACCAGCGGGTGTAGAGCCGGGTAAGGTAGCCGCTCGCCACGCTGCCGAGGTCGGCGGCCAGGAACGGCAGCCAGGCGAACATCGCGATCTGCTTTAAATCCATGCCGTGCTCTTTAGCGAGGTACAGCGGCACCCAGAAGCTCAGCACTGCCCAGGCCGGTTCCGCCATAAAGGCCGGAATGGCAATACCGTAGAAGCGTTTGTTCTTCGAGACGGTTTTCAGCGCGGTCAGAAAGGGCAGCCTGACCGGCGCAGGTTCGTTATCCTGCTTGATAAACGCCAGCTCGTCGCGGCTCAGGTTCGGGTGCTGTTCCGGGTTGTGGTAGAACGCCCACCAGAGGATCACCCACAGCAGCGCCAGCACGCCGGTAAACATAAACGCGCCCTGCCAGCCAAACGAGGCGTGGGCAAAGTAGATGATAGGCGGGGCCAGCATCGCGCCAATGGAGAAGCCCACGCCCGCCCAGCCGGCGGCAACGGGACGCTCTGATTTCGGGAACCATTCACCGATGGTTTTGGCGTTCGCTGGGGTGGCGGCAGCCTCAGAAGCACCCATAAAGAAGCGCAGGATCGCGAGATGCAGCCAGCTTCCGGCGCCCGCGTGGAAGATACACATCAGCGCCCAGATCCCGGCGCAGACCATAAAGCCAATCTTGAGGCCGATAACGTCGATCAGCCAGCCGCACAGGGGCTGGAAAATGGTGTAGGCAATCTGAAACGCGCCGACGATCCAGGAGTACTGCTCGGTGGTGATACCAAGGCTCTCCTTCAGCTCAGGGGCGAGAATACCTAACGAGTTACGGGTGATGTAGTTAACGGTCACGCCAAGAAGAAACAGCACCAGTACATACCAGCGCAGGTTCTTAATGACGCGACGGGTTTTGCTTGTCGCAACGGTGTTATTGATGTCCTGACTCATTTTCTTCTCCACAAGACGGACGGTAGGGGACGTGGGTTCAGGTGTCACACAGCGTTACGCGGTTGAAAGTTATCTGTTTTAGAGTGCTAAGCTGCTATACAACTAGTATGGAAGTTGTGTGACAGGTTCACCTTATGAAAGAAAATGAGCAGGGAATAGTGGATTTTGTGCAAACTTTCTCATAACTGAGGTTCGTTTTTCGGCATTATGGCGTTCAGCTAAGTTATTACCTGACAAAGATGTTGTGAAAATTTTTTCATTTCACATCTGGAGCCAGATCACAAAATGGATAAAAGGCTTAAAATCACCGAAATCGCCGCCCGCACCCAGCTCTCCATCAGCACCGTTTCTCGCGTGCTGGCGGGGAAGGCAAACACCAGCGAAAAGGCGCGGGCGAAGGTGCTGGCGTGCGCGCGGGAACTGGGGGTAATGGACGGCATGGCGGCGGGGCGTCTGCTGTTAAATAGCCTGGTGGTTTTTGCCCCGCAGCGTGCTTTTGACGAGCGGTCCGACATCTTTTACTACCGCGTCATCCAGAGCGTCGGTAAAGGCCTGGCTTCGCACGAGGTTCGCCTGCGTTACTGCGCGCTGGAGGAGAACGACAGCGACGCGCAGCTGTTTCTGGCCCGGATGAACGAGCCGGATACCCAGGCGGCCATTCTGCTTGGCATCGACGATCCGCATATCCACGATCTGGCGGTGGACGTGGGTAAGCCCTGCATGCTGATTAACTGCCGGGACCGCCACATGCGCCTGCCTGCCGTTGCGCCGGATCATCGCGCCATTGGCGAGCGGGCGGCGGCGTACCTGTTCGAGATGGGGCACCGCGAGGTGATGAACGTGCTCTGCCTGCGCCGGTACACCATGGAGCTGCGCCTGTCGGGGATCCGCGACGCGTGGCACGCCCATAATCTCAGGTTTAACGACAGGCGCGACCTGTTGGTGGTGCCGAGCTTCAGCGCCAGAGAGACCGAACAGCTGGTGAGCGAGTGGCTTCACCAGCAGACAGGGAAAGATCTGCCGACGGCGTTTCTGGTGGGCGGCGATTTTATGGCGGCAGGCACCATCAGCGCGCTGCAAAATCACGGTCTGCGCGTGCCGCAGGATGTCTCGGTGATGAGCATTGACGGTTTTAATCTGGCGGCGATTCAGGATGTGCCCTTAACGGCGGTGCATGTCCCGCGCGATGAGCTGGGAACGGAAGCGGTGCATATGCTCCAGCAGCGGCTGATGCGCCCGGACGCGCCGGTCGGAACATTGCTGCTGAACGGCACGCTGGCCGTGCGGGAATCGGTACGGCGGATACGTCAGGGAAAACGACGCACCGCCGTTGAGCGGGAAGGGCTGTACGACAGTTAAGCCATGCCCAGCGCGCGCTTGCCGTGAATGTTCAGATCGTTCACGGTGAAGCGGTCCTGCCAGCTTTTCTCATAATCCTCGCGCGGGAAATCGCCCGGTGACGCCCCGGTTTCCAGCGCTTCCTTGACCTTTTTCGCGTAGGCGAGGTTTTTCTCGCACATCGGCGCGGCAGGAATATACATCACGTTGCCCCAGCCCTGCTGATTGTCCACCGGCGCGACGGAGTGGATCACGTCGCAGTGCCACCAGACAGAATCACCGGCTTCCAGCGCCGGAATGCTGGTTAATGCTTCGATCAGCAGCGGGTGCCACTTCTCGGAAATCGGCAGTACGCGCCCCGGCGCCACACCGCAAAGCTCGTCTTCCGGCACGTCGTCCAGCAACGGACGCAGCAGAATGTACGCCATCGCTTCCGGGATCGGCACCACGTGCAGCAGCCCCTGTCCAGGGATCATATCCGACAGCGCCGTCCAGCCCTGGAAGGTGCGGAACACCGAGCATTTGGTGGTGTTATCCACGGTGTACTCTTCCACTTCGGTACGGTGTGCGGCGTTCCACGGATCGTATTTCTCGACGTTGCCGTCAAACACGCGGGCAAAGACCTGCTGATAAGCGGGCAGCAGCCAGCGCTCCAGCGCGCCGGAGTCGGTATGCGCGCCCAGTCCTTTGGAGGTGGTTCCCGGCGGACGACGGCGGATGCGGTCCGGGTAAATTACGCTCACGTCAGGATCGAACCACTGCTTGCCGTTGCTCTCGAATGTCCATAAACGGTTCAGGAACGACTGTACCTGCGCCATCTCTTCACTCTGGCGCGCCTGCATTTGCGCCTGTGACCAGTAGATCGGGTAAATCTCCGGACGGGAGGCGGTTAAGGTGCCGAAAAAGTTGTCGCCCGGCCCTTTGTACACCTCGTCAAACTTGTTCAGATCGAGGTAGTCGAGCATCGACTGATCCCATGCCAGCGCCTGCTCACGCGGGAAGTGGCCTTTAATCACCGCGCAACCGCGACGTTTAACGGCTTCGCGCTGGGCGTCGGTAATCGTGCCGTTTTTTACATCTGCAAAGGGAATTACCGGCCAGACGGTTTCGCCTTTATTCTTCAGCGCGTTGATTTCCGCCACGCGGGTGGCAATGCTGTCGCTGAGCCTGTCGAACACCGCCTGAACGTCGCCAATTTGGGCCCGTAGCTCGCGTTTCATCTGACGAATTGCCGCTTTGTGGTCCGCCGGCAAGGTTTCACTGGTAAAGGTCATAACTGCCTCGCATCTTTCATTCGAAAGTAAAAATGTCTACAAGTGATACTTTAAGTTAAAAATAAGTTAATGCAAGTTTAAAAACTTGACGCAAGCCACAGGACGGGAAAAGAGTGAGGAGCCGGAGCGAGGCTCCGGCGAGGAAAGGATCAGACGTCGAAAGGAGAGTGGTTGTCGAGCACGGCCTGAATCACGTTCAGCGCGCCCTGATGGTTGTTATCGTCGGTACTGTAGCGGCTAATGTCTTTAATGCTTTGCGCCGCGTTGCCCATCGCAAAAGCGTATTTCACCAGCTTCAGCATTTCCGCATCGTTGCCGCTGTCGCCAATAGCCACGCACTCCTGCGGGGAGATTTTCCAGCGTTTCAGCAGGCGGCTGATGCCGTTAGCTTTGTGCAGGCCGGGGATAATCAAATCGACAAAACCGAAGCCGCTGGTGACGGGCTTCATGATGCCGTCCAGGGAGACATGCAGTTTATCGACCAGGTTCGGGATATCGCTGTCCGGCAGGTTCAGGGAGAACTTAAACAGCACGTCGTCAATTTCACGGTAATCGCTGATGCGCTTTAAGCGATGATAGTGCTTTGACATGAGCGCCACGAAGGCGTCCGGGGCCTGGTCGCTGACGTAGGCGCTCTCCAGCCCACAGGCCACAAAGTTCAGCCCTTTATCCTTCAGTAGTTCGCCAATAACGATCTGCGACTCATGGCGCGTCAGCTCGCCGTGGAAAATTTGCTCACCGTGATCGAAGACCAGCGCGCCGTTTTCCGCCACGAAGGAGATCTGCTCTTTCAGCTCGGGGAAGAAGGAGATGAGCTGGTAATACTGGTTGCCGCTGGCGACAACGAATTCAATATTGCGGGCGTTAAGCTGTTCAAACTGTGCCTGGAAGCGGTCACGATCGTACTGCTTGGCATCATCAAGGAAAGTTCCGTCCATATCGGTGACGATAACTTTAACGGTCATACTGTGCTCCTGGGTCACTGCGTTTTGAAACATTCTAATAACAAGGTGACGGGGAGCACAAATTTAATTTCATTCGAAAGTAAAAGCAAAACGGCAACCTCGGTTGCCGTTTTTAGACTTGTAGGCCGGGTAAGGCGTAGCCGCCACCCGGCAAATATTTACAGCGTATGCTCAGTACGGGCAATAATATCGTCCTGCGCATCCGGCGACAGGGCGGTGAAGAATGCCGAATATCCCGCTACGCGCACCACCAGGTCACGGTACTGGTCAGGGTGTTTCTTCGCTTCCAGCAGCGTTTCGCGTGAGACGATGTTGTACTGAATATGCCAGCCTTTGTGTACCTCGAAGAAGGTGCGCAGCAGTACCATCAGCTTCTGACGGTCGCTGTCGTTTTCCAGGGTCGAGGGGTTCAGCTTCTGGTTAAGCAGCACGCCGCCGAGGATCGCTTCCGTAGGCAGTTTACCCACGGAGCCGATAACCGCCGTCGGGCCGAGGTGGTCCGTACCGGAGGCCGGGCTTGCCCCTTCCGCCAGCGGGGTGTGGGCTTTACGGCCGTCCGGCGTGGCCATTGTTGCCGCGCCAAACGGCACGTTCGCGGAGATAGACGACGTACCCGCGTAGTAGTTACCGCCAATCGGGCCGCGGCCGTAGCGCGGGTTGTGGTACTGCTTCAGCTCTTCAATGTAGGTTTCGTAAGCACGGGTCAGCAGCATGTCCACGCTGTCGTCGTCGTTGCCGTACTTCGGCGCGCCGTTGATCAGGCGCTGGCGCAGCTGCTCATGGGTCAGCCCGTCGAAATCATCCGCCAGCGCCGCCGCCAGCTGCTGCTGACCGATTACGCCCTGGTCAAACACCAGCTTCTTCACCGCCGCCAGGCTGTTGCCAAGGTTGGCGATCCCCACCTGTAGGCCGGAAACCCAGTCATACTTCGCGCCGCCCTGCTTGATGCTTTTCGCGCGTTCGATGCAGTCCTCCACCAGCGCCGAGCAGAGAATATCGTGGACGTTCTCTTCCAGCATGGTGTCCACCACGTACTCAATCTCAATGGATTTGCGGGTGTAGTAGCGGATCTGGTTATCCCACGCCGCCATCACCTCATCGAAATTGTCGAAGTTTCCGGCAGAGAGGGCTTTCTCCTGCGGCAGGAATACCTTGCCGCTGGTGGCGTCGCGACCGCCTTCAAGCGCCGCCAGCATCACGCGGGCAAAGTTGATAAAGCTCATGCCGGTGCAGCGATAGCCCCATTTTCCGCCCACTGCGGTTTCGATGCAGCCAATTGCGGCGTAGTCATACGCGTCGTCGCGCTCCACGCCAAGCTTGATAAATTCCGGGATCACGATTTCATCGTTGTTAAATGCCGGCATCCCGAAGCCGCAGCGGATCACCTGCACGCAGGCGTCGAGGAAGTCGTTGCTCATGCCGGCGTGGTAGCGCACGCTCAGGTTTGGCTGGGTGGAGCGCAGACGGCCGCAGGATTCCAGAATGGCGTAAGAGAGCGGGTTCACCGCGTCCATCGGCTCGCCGTTAACCAGCTTCTGGCCGCCAATAGTGACGTTCTGATACAGCGGGCTGCCCGCCGAGGCTTTGGAGTGCGAGCCGGAGCGGATCTTGTTCACTTCCAGCAGCTTCAGCCAGCAGCTGTGCAGCAGCTCGATGGCGTGCTCGCGATCAAGACTCTGGTCCAGCTCCACGTCGCGGCGATAGTACGGGTAAAGGTACTGGTCCATACGGGCGAAGGAAACGGAGTGACCGTTGGACTCAATTTGCAGGATCAGCTGAATGAAGTAGCACAGCTGAAGCGCCTGCCAGAAGGTTTTTGGCGGTTCGTGGGCGATGACGTCGCAGTTTTCCGCTATCGCCAGCAGTTCGTCGCGCCGGCTGTCGCGGGTTTCCGTGGCGGCCATTTCACGCGCCAGATCGGCGAAGCGCGAGATGTGCAGGCTTACGGCTTCCAGCACGATATCAATCGCCTTCAGGAACTGGTCGCCGTGCAGATCGTCCAGCACCGTCAGGTTGATGCGCGAGCGGCGCTCGGCCACTTTCGCACGCAGGCCGTCGAGGCCTTTTTCCAGCACCAGCGGGAAATTCACCGCCAGGTGCGCGTCACCGGAGGTCATGTTGCCTTCCGCCTTGATGATGCCGGTTTCCAGCAGGCCTTTCTGCTCGTCGGTGAACATGCCATAGCAGCGATCCTGCACCGTCTGGCCGCGCCACCACGGGCAGATCTCATGCAGAATACGTTTATTCTCTTCGCTCACCGCAAAGCCAGCACCCGGGCGGTCCGCCAGATCGTCAATCTCTTTCTCGATCCAGGAGACGGTGTATTCCGGGAATATCGGCGCGGCGCGGACTTCGCTTGCCTGGTTCCCAATAATCAGCTCGTCGTGCTTGATCCAGATGGTGCGTTTTGCCAGATGGTGAGCCAGGGCCAGCGCACGACGTACCGGGATCGGCTTGTCCATGTGCTGCTGATACATTTCGGTGTAATGCTGTGCGCGCTCGGTACAGACCGGCGGCTTAACGATATGCACCAGCGCCGTTTTGTGCGCCTTGATGCGCTCGCTGAGGGTGTTGAGATTCAGGGTGGTCATAGGTTTATCCTCGTAAGGTCGCAGTTAACCCTTTCTGGCAGGCATACTGCTGTGCGAAGTCCAGTAACGCAGGGTCATCCAGCGGTTTGTCAGGGGCAGAGTAGGGTTGGCCGAGCAGGGTGTATTTGTTCATGCCCAGCGTGTGATACGGCAGAAAATGAATATCCTCGACGCCGAGTTCGTCGGCGGCGAAATTGGTGATGGCGGTAACAGACGCTTCATCGGCGTTGAAGCCCTGGATCAGCGGCACGCGAATGGTGATGTTTTTCCCGGCGGCGGCCAGGCGCTTAAGGTTGTCCAGGATCCGTTTGGCCGAACCGTCGGTCCACTGTTTAAACACCTCGCTATCAACATGCTTGAGGTCGGCGAGGAACAGATCGACGAAGGGCAATGACGGTTCGAGGTAATGCCACGGTACGTGAAGGCAGGTTTCAACGGCGGTGTGGATCCCCTGCTCATGGCTGGCCTTAAGCAGGGCGTGCGCCAGGTCAGGGTTCATAAACGGCTCGCCGCCGGAAAGGGTGATCCCGCCGCCGCTGCGGTCGTAGAAGGGCTTGTCGCGCAGCACGGTGGCCATGATCTCTTCCACCTGCTTATCTTCCCCGCAGACGGTGAGCGCCTGGGTCGGACAGCAGTCGGTGAGGGCAGTGAGCGTCTCTTCGCTTAATTTTTCACGATGGATGACCAGCCCGTTCAGCGCACGTTCAATACACTCCGGCGCGGCCTGCTGGCACAGGTCACAGCCGTCCAGGCACAGCCGTGCATCAAACAGTACGTCCCGCGTACGGGAGCGGCTTTCCGGGTTCTGGCACCAGCGACAGCCCAGCGAGCAGCCTTTCAGGAATACCACGGTTCGAATACCGGGGCCGTCGTGGGTGGAGTAACGCTGTACATTGAAGATCATTTTTTTGCCCTCGAATTACATATGAAGATTAAATTACTTTCGAATGAAATTTATCTTGATATGGGTCAATTCATGAGCAGGTTTTCTCGTGATAGGGTAAGTGCAGGCTAATTTTGAGGGTGACATCATGGAACTTTATCTCGACACATCTGACGTTGCGGCAGTCAAAAAGCTGGCGCGCATCTTTCCGCTGGCAGGCGTGACCACCAATCCAAGCATTGTGGCGGCAGGGAAAACGCCCCTGGAAGAGCTGCTGCCCGCGCTGCACGACGCGCTGGGCGGCAAGGGCCGTCTGTTCGCTCAGGTAATGGCGACGACCGCCGAAGGGATGGTGGAAGACGCACGTAAGCTGCGCGCGATCGTTAACGACCTGGTGGTAAAAGTGCCCGTGACCGCTGAAGGGCTGGCGGCAATCAAAATGCTGAAAGCAGAAGGGATCCCGACGCTGGGTACTGCGGTATATGGCGCAGCGCAGGGGATGTTCTCCGCGCTGGCGGGGGCTGAGTATGTGGCTCCTTACGTGAACCGCGTGGACGCGCAGGGCGGAGATGGGATCCAGACGGTGGTCGAACTGCAACAACTGCTGACCCTGCACGCGCCGCAGTCAAAAGTGCTCGCCGCGAGCTTCAAAACACCACGTCAGGCGCTGGACTGCCTGCTGGCAGGGTGCGAATCCATCACGCTGCCGCTGGACGTTGCGCAGCAGTTTATTACCTCTCCGGCAGTGGATGCGGCGGTTGTGAAGTTTGAGCAGGACTGGCAGGGGGCGTTTGGACGGACGTCTATTTGATGCTGTTGCCGGGTGGCGCTGCCGCTTACCCGGCCTACGTTCGCATTGCTGTTGCCGGGTGGCGCCGTTCGAGCCGTTGTAGGTCGGGTAAGGCGAAGCCGCCACCCGACTTTTTACTGACTACACACCTCGCACCCCGGATTGCGCATCAGCTTCATCTCGCGGAACTGGCAGGTCATCGCGTCGTACATCACGATTTTACCCGCTGCCGGGGTGCCGTAGTGCGTCAGCACCTTAATCGCCTCGATCGCCTGTAACGAACCAATCACGCCAACGAGCGGCGCCATCACGCCCGCCTCGACGCAGGTCAGCGCATTCTCGCCAAACAGGCGGCTCAGGCATCGGTAGCAGGGCGCTCCCTCAGCGTAAGTGAAAACGCTAATCTGCCCCTCCATGCGGATGGCCGCGCCGGAAATCAGCGGCGTTTTATGGGCAAAGCAGCCCGCATTGAGCTGATTGCGAATGGCGACGTTATCTGTGCAGTCCAGCACCAGGTCATGCTGTGCAATCTGCGCAAACAGCGCGTCTTCATCCAGCAGAGCGTCAATCAGGGTGAACTGAACGTTGGGATTGATGCGCGCCAGCGCCGTGCGTGCAGATTCCACTTTTGGCTGACCAACCGTCGCGTCGCTGTGCAGCGTCTGGCGTTGCAGGTTGGACACCGACACGGTATCGAAGTCCAGCAGCGTCATGCGGCCGACACCCGCCGCAGCCAGGTATTGCGCCGCCGCGCAGCCCAGCCCCCCAAGGCCCACAACCAGCACGCTGGCTGCTTTGAGCGCCTCCTGCCCCTCGAAATCGAACCCGCGCAGCACAATCTGGCGGTTGTAGCGCATCATCTCCGGGTCGCTCAGTTCCACCGTCATGTCAGCCTCCGAACAGGTGGTTAAAGCGTTCCACTTCAACCCATTCGCCCGCCTCGACGTTGCCGCGCTCGCGCTCCAGCACGATAAAGCAGTTGCCCTGGCTGAAGGAGCTAAAGATATGCGAACCCTGATGCCCGGTGGTGCTCACTTCCAGATCACCGTCGGCGTTGCGCGCCAGAATGCCGCGCTGGAAATCGAGACGACCCGGTGATTTTTTCAGGCGCGTTGCCGCCCGCACGCGCAGACGTTCCGGCAGCGGGCTGGCCTTGTTGCCCGAAAGCTTCGCCAGCAAAGGGATCACCAGCTGGTAGAAGGTCAGCGCGGCGGAGACCGGGTTACCCGGCAGGCCGCAGAACCAGCTGTGCGGAAGCTTGCCAAACGCGAACGGTTTGCCCGGCTTAATCGCCAGCTTCCAGAAGGCGATTTCGCCCAGCTCTTCAAGCAGGGTTTTGGTGTAATCCGCTTCGCCAACCGATACGCCGCCGGAGCTGATGACCACGTCGGCGGATTTGTCCGCCTCGATAAACGCCGCGCGCAGTTTTTCCGGGTCGTCTGGAATGATACCGAGGTTAATCACCTCGCAGCCCAGCTGCTCCAGCATCAGGTGTACCGCCAGACGGTTAGTGTCGTAAATCTGCCCCTCGTGCAGCGGCTGGCCCGGAAGCTGAAGCTCGTCTCCCGTGGAGAACACCGCCACGCGTACTTTGCGGACAACGTCAATTTCCGCGATGCCAAGCGATGCCAGCACCGGCAGCTCAGCGACGGTCAGTTTTTGCCCGGCGGCAAAGACCGTCGCGCCGAGGGTAATGTCTTCCCCGGTGAGGCGAATGTTCTGTCCGGGTTTGACACTGGCGGTAAAACGCACGCCGTCGTCCGTTTGTTCGGTCTCTTCCTGCATCACCACGGCTTCACAGCCCTTTGGCACTGGCGCGCCGGTCATGATGCGTACGCAGGTGCCCGCAGGCCATTCACCGTTGAATGGCTGCCCGGCAAACGCTTTACCCGCCACCGGCAGCGGCTGACCCGTTTGCAGATCCACCAGACGTACGGCATAGCCGTCCATCGCCGCGTTATCGAACCCCGGCACGTTCATCGGCGAGACGATATCGCGCGCGGCAATACGGCCAAAACAGCGCACAAGCGGCAGCGTCTCAACGTCGTGCAGTGGGGTAATGCGGTTAAGCATCTGCGAGAGTGCCGTCTCAAGCGGCATCAGTCCGGCGGTAAAATCCATGGTGGGCTCCTGCGGAGTAACAACGAAAGCGCTCATTATGGCAGAAAAGTGCGGCTAACTGTATGACCCGATGGGTGTACGCTTTACATCACAGTTGCGTCTTTCTATATTCAAAAATCATCTGAAGATTCGTCGACGATAATGATATTTATAGAAAAAGCAGCCAGCCAGGCTGATGGGTGATGCGAAATGAGTAAAGCGGTTATCGCAATTCATGGCGGTGCCGGGGCAATCACCCGTGCACAGCTCAGTCCCGAGCAGGAGAAGCGTTACATTGATGCGCTGAACGCCATCGTGGAAACAGGCCAGCGCATGCTGGAAGCGGGCGACAGCGCGCTGGATGTGGTGACCGAAGCGGTGCGCCTGCTGGAGGAATGTCCGCTGTTTAATGCCGGCATTGGCGCGGTCTTCACGCGAGATGAAACGCACGAGCTGGATGCCTGCGTTATGGACGGCATCACCCTGAAAGCGGGGGCGGTAGCGGGCGTGAGTCGCCTGCGCAATCCCGTACTTGCCGCGCGTCTGGTGATGGATCACAGCCCGCATGTGCTGCTGGCGGGCGCGGGGGCAGAGAAATTTGCCGTTGAGCACGGGATGGACACGGTATCGCCCGATCTTTTTTCCACTGAGGAGCGTTACCGGCAGCTGCTGGAGGCCCGCACTGCGGGGATGACGCAGCTGGATCATGCCGCGCCGCTCGATGAGCGCAGCAAAATGGGCACGGTTGGCGCGGTGGCCCTGGATAAAGCCGGCAACCTCGCTGCCGCGACGTCAACGGGCGGCATGACCAACAAACTTCCCGGACGCGTGGGCGACAGCCCGCTGCCGGGGGCAGGGTGCTACGCCAATAACGCTACCGCGGCGGTGTCGTGCACCGGCACCGGCGAAGTGTTTATCCGCGCGCTGGCGGCCTACGACATTACCGCGCTGATGGATTACGGCGGTTTAAGCCTGAGCGAGGCCTGCGAGCGGGTGGTGATGGAAAAGCTGCCGGCGCTGGGCGGGGAAGGTGGCTTAATTGCCGTGGATCGGGAGGGTAACGTGGCGCTGCCGTTCAACAGTGAAGGGATGTACCGTGCGTGGGGATATGCCGGAGATGCGCCCAGCACAGGCATCTATCGTGAATAAGGGGGCATTGCGTGCCGCACAGTGAAGAGCTGGACAGCCGGGAAGTGTTGGCTGTTCATCAGCTGAATATTGCCTTTCAGGAAGAGCGGCAGTTTATCCCGGCAGTCCAGAATTTATCGTTTTCGCTCAATCGCGGCGAAACGCTGGCGATTGTCGGCGAGTCCGGTTCCGGTAAATCCGTCACCGCACTGGCGCTGATGCGTCTGCTTGAGCAGACGGGCGGGCAAATCACCAGCAAGCAGATGCTGTTGCGCCGCCGCAACCGTCAGGTTATCGATCTTAACGAGCTGAGCGCGTCCCAGATGCAGGGCGTGCGCGGGGCGGATATCGCGATGATCTTCCAGGAGCCGATGACCTCGCTGAACCCGGTCTTCCCGGTGGGCGAGCAGATTGCCGAGTCGATTCGCCTGCATCAGGGGCTGAGCGGCGATGAGGCGCTCAGCGAAGCAAAACGGATGCTGGAGCGGGTACGGATCCCCGAGGCGCACACCATGTTGTCCCGCTATCCGCATCAGCTCTCGGGCGGCATGCGCCAGCGGGTAATGATTGCGATGGCGCTGTCGTGTCGTCCGGCGGTGCTTATTGCGGACGAACCGACCACGGCGCTGGATGTCACCATTCAGGCCCAGATCCTGCAACTGATCAAGGTGTTGCAGCAGGAGATGGAGATGGGGGTGATATTTATCACCCACGATATGGGGGTGGTGGCGGATATTGCCGATCGGGTGCTGGTGATGCATCAGGGCAATGCCGTGGAAACCGGCACGGTGGAGCAGGTCTTTCATGCGCCGGTGCATCCCTATACCAACGCGCTGCTGGCGGCGGTCCCGCGTCTGGGCGCCATGAATGGCAGTGATTATCCGCGCCGTTTTCCGCTGATGTCCCAGACCGAACCGGGCCATCAGGAAGACGAAACCGAGCAGAATACGGTGGTTCCCGGCAGGCCGATCCTTGAAGTGCGTGACCTGGTGACCCGTTTCCCGCTGCGCAGCGGCATTCTCAATCGCGTGAAGCGCGAAGTGCATGCGGTTGAAAACGTCAGTTTTGACCTCTGGCCGGGCGAAACGCTGGCGCTGGTGGGGGAGTCCGGCTGCGGTAAATCCACCACCGGGCGGGCGCTGCTCAGGCTGGTTGAGTCGCAGGAGGGGAGCATCACCTTCAACGGTGAGCGCATCGACACCCTCCCCAACGGTAAATTGCAGGCGGTGCGGCGGGATATTCAGTTTATTTTCCAGGATCCGTATGCGTCGCTCGATCCGCGCCATACGGTGGGGTACTCGATTATGGAGCCGCTGCGGGTGCACAACCTGCTCGACGGTGAAGCCGCGCAGCGCCGCGTCGCGTGGCTGCTGGAGCGCGTGGGCCTGAAGCCGGAGCATGCCTGGCGTTATCCCCACGAATTTTCCGGCGGTCAGCGACAGCGTATCTGCATCGCGCGGGCGCTGGCGCTGAATCCAAAAGTGGTGATTGCGGATGAGTCCGTTTCAGCGCTGGATGTTTCTATCCGCGCGCAAATCATCAATCTCCTGCTCGATTTACAGAGGGATTTAGGCATTGCGTTTCTGTTTATCTCCCACGATATGGCGGTGGTTGAGCGGATCAGCCATCGCGTGGCGGTGATGTACATGGGACAAATTGTTGAAATCGGCCCCCGCCGGGCGGTGTTTGAAAACCCGCAGCACCCTTACACCCGCAAGCTGATGGCCGCCGTACCGGTTGCCGATCCTGAGCATCGTCACGCCCAGCGCGTGCTGTTGCAGGACGACATGCCGAGCAATATTCGTAAACGGGGCGAAACCCTGGAGCGCGTGGCGCTGCGTGAGGTGGGTCCCGGTCATTTTGTCGCACCACCGCGTCAGGGCAATGCATTCTCGCGGTTATAACTTACAACAGGCAGGAGAACACAATGGTTCCTTTTGTTGCTCGTAAATGGCTGCTGGCCGCGAGCGTGACGGCTGCGCTGGCCGCCGCTCCCGCGTTCGCGGCGAAAGACGTGGTGGTGGCGGTGGGGTCTAACTTCACGACGCTGGATCCGTATGACGCTAACGACACCCTTTCCCAGGCGGTGGCAAAATCCTTCTACCAGGGGCTGTTCGGCCTGGACCGGGAGATGAAGCTGAAAAACGTGCTGGCGGAAGGGTATACCGTGTCGGACGATGGGCTGGTCTATACCGTTAAGCTCCGTACCGGCGTGAAGTTCCAGGACGGCACCGACTTCAACGCCGAGGCGGTTAAGATCAACCTGGACCGTGCCAGCAATCCGGAGAACGGCCTTAAGCGCTACAACCTGTATAAAAATATCGCCAGCACCGAGGCGGTTGACCCGGCGACGGTGAAGATCACCCTGAAAGAGCCGTTCTCGGCGTTTATCAATATCCTGGCGCATCCCGCGACGGCGATGATTTCGCCCGCCGCCCTGAAAAAATACGGCAAAGAGATTGGCTTCCACCCGGTGGGAACCGGGCCGTACGAACTGCTCACCTGGAACCAGACCGATTTTGTGAAGGTGAAAAAATTCGCCGGATACTGGCAGCAGGGGCTGCCGAAGCTGGATACCATCACCTGGCGTCCGGTCGTGGACAACAATACCCGTGCCGCGATGCTGCAAACCGGCGAAGCGCAGTTTGCCTTCCCGATCCCTTACGAACAGGCGGCGCTGCTGGCGAAAAACAGCAAGCTGGAGCTGGTGGCCAGCCCGTCGATTATGCAGCGCTACATCAGCATGAACGTCACGCAGAAACCGTTCGATAACCCGAAGGTGCGCGAAGCCATCAACTACGCCATTAACCGTCAGGCGCTGGTGAAGGTGGCCTTTGCCGGTTACGCCACTCCCGCGACGGGCGTGATGCCGCCAGCCATCGAGTATGCGCAGAGCTACCAGCCGTGGCCGTACGATCCGGCGAAAGCGCGGGAGCTGCTGAAAGAGGCGGGCTATCCGAACGGCTTTAGCACCACGCTGTGGTCGTCGCATAACCACAGCACCGCGCAGAAGGTGCTGCAATTTACCCAGCAGCAGCTGGCACAGGTGGGCATTAAAGCCAGGGTCACGGCGATGGATGCCGGACAGCGAGCGGCGGAAGTAGAAGGCAAAGGGCAGAAAGAGAGCGGCGTGCGGATGTTCTACACCGGCTGGACGGCTTCAACCGGCGAAGCGGACTGGTCCCTGTCGCCGCTGTTCGCTTCCCAGAACTGGCCGCCAACGCTGTTCAATACCGCGTTCTACAGCAATCCGCAGGTGGATAAGGATCTGGCCGATGCCCTGAAAACCACCAAACCGGAAGAGAAAGCGCGCCTGTACAAAGAAGCACAGGACATTATCTGGAAAGAGTCGCCGTGGGTGCCGCTGGTGGTGGAAAAACTGGTCTCAGCCCACAATAAAGCGCTGACCGGTTTTTACATCATGCCGGATACGGGCTTTAGCTTTGACGACGCGGATCTAAAATAAAACTCATGCTGAATTATGTTTGTAAACGCCTGCTGGGGCTTATCCCGACGCTGCTGATTGTGGCCGTGCTGGTGTTTTTGTTTGTCCACATGCTGCCCGGCGATCCGGCGCGCTTGATTGCCGGACCGGAAGCGGATGCCACGGTTATCGAACTGGTGCGTAAACAGCTGGGTCTTGACCAGCCGCTGTACAGGCAATTTCTGCGCTACATGGGCAATGTCCTGCAAGGCGACTTTGGCATCTCAATGGTGTCGCGTCGTCCGGTGTCGGAAGAGATAGCCAGCCGCTTTATGCCGACGTTCTGGCTCACCCTCGCCAGCATGGGGTGGGCGGTGATATTTGGCCTGGGCGCCGGGATTATCGCCGCCGTCTGGCGCAACCGCTGGCCGGATAAGCTCGGTATGGCGCTGGCGGTCACCGGCATCTCTTTCCCGGCGTTTGCGTTGGGCATGCTGCTGATGCAGATTTTCTCCGTTGAGCTGGGCTGGCTGCCGACCGTTGGGGCCGACACCTGGAAGCACTACATTTTACCCTCCATGACGCTTGGCGCAGCCGTTGCGGCGGTCATGGCCCGGTTTACCCGCGCCTCGTTTGTGGACGTGCTGAGCGAAGATTACATTCGCACCGCGCGGGCAAAAGGGGTCAGCGAGAAATGGGTCATTCTGAAGCACGGTTTTCGTAACGCGATGATCCCGGTGGTGACGATGATGGGGCTACAGTTCGGCTTTCTGCTGGGCGGCTCTATCGTGGTTGAGAAGGTCTTCAACTGGCCGGGGCTGGGGCGCCTGCTGGTCGACTCGGTCGATATGCGCGACTATCCGGTGATTCAGGCTGAAGTCCTGCTTTTCTCGCTGGAGTTTATTCTTATCAACTTAGTGGTGGATGTGCTCTACGCCGCCATTAACCCGGCCATCAGGTATAAGTAAGATGCGATTACTGAACTGGCGTCGCCAGGCCATTTTTAACGCTATGCCGGGGATCAGACCGGATCATATTCGTACGCCGTGGGGGGAGTTCTGGCGGCGATTCCGTCGTCAGCCCGTTGCGATGGTTGCCGGATTGTTTGTGTTATTGCTGATCCTGGTGGCGATCGTCGCCCCCTGGATAGCCCCGTTTGATGCGGAAAACTACTTCGACTACGACCGTCTGAACGATGGTCCGTCGATGATGCACTGGTTTGGTGTGGACTCGCTCGGGCGCGATATTTTCAGCCGCGTGCTGGTCGGGGCGCAGATCTCGCTGGCGGCCGGGGTCTTCGCGGTGCTGATAGGCGCCGCGATTGGCACCGTGCTGGGGCTGGTGGCCGGGTACTACGAAGGCTGGTGGGACCGCATCATCATGCGCATCTGCGACGTGCTGTTTGCCTTTCCCGGTATTTTGCTGGCGATTGCCGTGGTGGCGGTCATGGGCAGCGGCATGGCGAACGTTATCATTGCCGTGGCGGTATTCTCGATTCCCGCTTTCGCTCGCCTGGTGCGTGGCAATACGCTGGTGCTTAAGCAGCAGACTTTTATCGAGTCGGCGCGCAGCATGGGGGCCAGCGATGCTACCATCCTCTTCAGCCATATACTGCCGGGCACGGTATCGTCCATCGTGGTCTATTTCACCATGCGCATCGGCGTGTCGATTATCTCGGCGGCCAGCCTGTCGTTTCTGGGGTTAGGCGCGCAGCCGCCGACGCCGGAGTGGGGCGCGATGCTGAACGAGGCGCGGGCCGATATGGTGATTGCGCCGCACGTGGCGATCTTCCCGAGTCTGGCCATTTTCCTGACCGTGCTGGCGTTTAACCTGCTGGGCGATGGGTTGCGCGACGCGCTGGATCCGAGGATTAAGGGGTAGTGCTGTGGAATGTGCCGGGTGGCGGCTACGCCTTACCCGGCCTGCAAAAGAGGTGTGGGGAAATTAAACCCGGCTACCCCACAAATCATACTCGTCCGCGTTCTCAACCTTCACGCGAATAATATCGCCCGGCTTGACGTTGGTTTCACCGTTCAGATACACCGCGCCGTCGATTTCAGGCGCATCCGCCATGCTGCGGCCAATCGCGCCTTCTTCGTCCACTTCGTCGATAATGACCAGAATTTCGCGGCCCACTTTCTCCTGCAAGCGTTCAGCAGAGATCTGCTGTTGCAGTTGCATAAAGCGGTTCCAGCGCTCTTCTTTGACCTCTTCCGGTACCTGGTCCGCCAGCTCGTTGGCCGTTGCGCCTTCAACCGGGCTGTACTTGAAGCAGCCCACGCGGTCCAGACGCGCTTCCTTCAGGAAGTCGAGCAGCATCTGGAAATCGTCTTCGGTTTCACCCGGGAAGCCGACAATAAAGGTAGAACGCAGGGTCAGATCCGGGCAGATCTCACGCCACTGCTTGATGCGCGCCAGCTGGCGGTCAACGGAGCCAGGACGCTTCATCAGCTTCAGAATGCGCGGGCTGGCGTGCTGTAGCGGGATATCCAGATACGGCAGGATTTTGCCTTCCGCCATCAGCGGGATCACGTCGTCAACGTGTGGGTAAGGGTAGACGTAGTGCAGACGCGTCCAGATGCCGAGCTTAGCCAGCTGCTCGCACAGGCCAACCATGCTGGTTTTCACCGGCTCGCCGTTGTGGAAACCGGAGCGGTGTTTGACGTCCACGCCGTAGGCGGAGGTATCCTGGGAGATGACCAGCAGCTCCTTCACGCCCGCGTCGGCCAGGCGTTTGGCTTCGGCCAGCACCTCGCCAATCGGACGGCTCACCAGATCGCCACGCATCGACGGGATAATGCAGAAGGTGCAGCGGTGGTTGCAGCCTTCGGAAATTTTCAGGTAGGCGTAGTGGCGCGGCGTCAGCTTCACGCCCTGTTCCGGCACCAGGCTCAGGAACGGGTTGTGCTTTGGCTTTGGTACGTAGTGATGAACATGTTCCAGCACCTGCTCGTAGCTGTGCGGGCCGGTGATCTCCAGCACTTTCGGGTGCACTTCGCGGATCTGATCCACTTTCGCGCCCAGGCAGCCGGTTACGATGACTTTGCCGTTTTCCGTCAGGGCTTCACCAATGGCTTCCAGTGACTCCTGGACCGCGCTGTCGATAAACCCGCAGGTGTTCACGATCACCATGTCGGCGTTGTCGTAGCTTGGCACCACGTCATAGCCTTCGGTGCGCAGTTCAGTCAGGATGCGTTCGGAATCCACCAGGTTCTTCGGGCAGCCCAGGGAGACAAAGCCGATTTTCGGCGGGTGCGTAACATTGCTCATAGGTTAAAAATTCATCAATTATGGAGTTATCAGGGCGGGATTTTACAGCGTATCGCGGGGGATTTATACACTCTTGATGGCGCAGTTGAGTCGGGCAATCGTTGTAACATTGTAAAGAATGTTAACTAGTTATCGTTTATTGATCTCAGGCATTACACTGTACAAAAAATGACCTTATTCTTAACAGGGTAACAAGGCTGACAGAGGAGGAAATAGCATGTCCGTTGACAGACTGAAACGCGATCTGCTTAACAAGCTGATCAACGCCCGAATCGACCTGGCCGCCTACCTGCAACTCCGCAAGGCGAAAGGGTATATGTCAGTCAGCGAAAGCGAAAATCTGCGTGATAACGTCTTTGAACTTTGCAATTTCATGCGTGAAAAAGCACCCGTCCTGAAAGCGCATTACGTTGAAAGCGAGCTGGCGGCACTGCGCCGCGCCGCCGAGGTGCTCTCCATCGCCGGGGTCTGTTTGATGAACGGACGTCACGACTGCCCGAATTTTATTGCCGTTAACGCGGAAAAGCTTGAAAACTGCCTGACCACGCTCTCTCTTTGCATCATGTGTCTGAACAAGCCTGAAACGCTTGCCCGCCATTGAACCCGGGGGAGGAAACTCCCCCTTTTGATTAAGCTTTTGTAAAAGTGCTAACGCGCCCGGACGAAGTGGCTAATCTTTAAGCCATAAGCCGACAAAGGAGCGTGTTATGCCTCGATCTTCGCTGATTTTCCTGCCTGCATTGTTCTTTCCCGTTTCGCTGCTTGCCGCCACTGAGCCGGTAAAAGTGGAAGTTTTACAGACAAAACTGGATCACCCCTGGTCGCTGGCGTTTCTGCCCGACAATAAGGGGCTGCTGGTCACGCTAAAAGACGGGCAGCTTAAGCACTGGCAGGCAGGGAAAGGGCTCTCCGATCCGATTGTTGGCGTGCCGAAGGTCTGGGCGAGCGGCTAGGGCGGATTGCTGGACGTGGTGCTGGCCCCGGATTTTGAACAGTCACGGCGGATCTGGCTAAGCTTCGCCGAGGCAGGTAATGATGGAAAAGCGGGCACCGCGGTGGGCTACGGGCGGCTGAGCGATGACCTGTCGCGCATCGAAGGCTTCCAGGTAGTGTTCCGCCAGATGCCGAAGCTCTCTACCGGCAACCACTTTGGTGGACGGCTGGTGTTTGACGGCAAAGGCCATCTGTTCATTGGTCTGGGTGAAAACAACCAGCGCCCGACGGCGCAGGATCTGGATAAGCTTCAGGGCAAGGTGGTGCGCCTGACCGAAGACGGGAAAGTGCCGTCGGATAATCCGTTTGTGAATACAGCCGGTGCGCGCCCTGAAATCTGGTCCTATGGCATTCGTAACCCGCAGGGGATGGCGATGAACCCGTGGAGCGACACGCTGTGGCTTAACGAACACGGTCCTCGCGGCGGGGATGAAATCAACATCCCTGAGAAAGGTAAAAACTACGGCTGGCCTTTGGCGACGCACGGGATCAACTATAGCGGCCTGAAAATCCCGGAAGCGAAAGGCGAGCATGTTGAAGGCACCGAAAAGCCGCTGTTTGTCTGGAAAGTGTCGCCCGCCGTCAGCGGCATGGCGTTCTACAATAGCGACGTCTTCCCGCAGTGGAAAAACAAGCTGTTTATTGGTGCGCTGAAGGAGAAAGACGTCATCGTCCTGAACGTGGAGGGCAACACCGTGACGGAGGACGGGCGCATTCTTGGCGATAAAAATCAGCGTATCCGCGACGTGCGCGTCGGGCCGGATGGCTATCTGTATGTGCTGACCGACGAGTCGGACGGGCAGCTGTTGAAGGTCAGCCCGTCCGGTACGTAATCAGGTCACCGGGATCATCACCACGTTGCGATATGCAGGGCGCTCGCTCAGCTGCTGGATCCAGCGCTCAAGGTGCGGGCGCGGGGTCCAGCTAAGCCCCATATTGGTCAGGTTCCAGACGAAGGGGGCGACGGCGATATCGCCCACGCCAAACGCGTCGCCGGAGAACCAGGTATGCTTCGCCAGCTCGTCGTCCATCATGGCAAACAGCGATTCGCAGGCGTCCTGGGCGGCATGAATGGCGGGATAATCACGATCGGCTTCCGGCGTGCGGATAAGCCCCATCAGGATCACGCGGTGCGTTGGGGAAAGCGTCTGGTTTGCCCAGTCCATCCATTTTTCGCCCTGTGCGCGCTGGGCCGGATTTTCTACCCATAGCCGACCCTGGCCGTACTGCGCGGCGAGGTAACGCACGATGGTGTTGGACTCCCACAGCGTGGCGTCTGTCTCATCATCGCGCAGCAGCGGCACCAGCCCGTTTGGGTTCATCGCCAGGTAGTCCGCGTCTTTATTCACGCCAAACTCCAGGCCCGCCATAACCTGCTTAAACGGTAAATCCAGCTCTTCCAGCGTCCACAGCACTTTTTTCACGTTGGTCGAATTGTTCCTGCCCCACAGCGTAATCATATTTACTCCCGATGAGATGTGAATCCGAGTCAGCTTTTCGCCATGGTGAGATAAACCTAACAATTACGCAACAGATGCTAAAAAAATCGCCGCAATCAAAGCGTATCTGAATGTTATTGCATAAACTTTAAAAACTTTACCTGAAACAGGTTTCTTTGAACGCTGTAGTGCGCTATTACTCATCGCTTCTTGCGACACGGTGATTGTGACGTGATTTTTAGAATGGACACTCGGGTGGCATTTATGACGCAAAAAACTTCCTCTCTGCGCAGCCTGGCGGCAGGCTCGGCGCTGCTTTTCCTTTTTGCCCCAACGCTCCACGCGGCGGAACAGACGGCGCCCGAAGCGCCGCCTGTCGATGCGCGCGCCTGGATCCTGATGGATTACGCCAGCGGGAAAGTGCTGGCGGAAGGTAACGCCGACGAAAAACTTGACCCGGCGAGCCTGACGAAAATTATGACCAGCTATGTGGTAGGTCAGGCGATTAAAGCGGGCAAAATCAAGCTGGACGACATGGTCACCGTCGGGAAAGATGCCTGGGCGACCGGTAACCCGGCGCTGCGCGGCTCGTCCGTTATGTTCCTGAAGCCTGGCGATCAGGTTTCCGTTTCCGATCTGAATAAAGGGATAATTATTCAGTCAGGAAATGACGCCTGCATCGCGCTGGCCGATTACGTGGCGGGCAGTCAGGACTCTTTCATTGGTTTGATGAATGGCTACGCGCAAAAGCTGGGCCTGACCAACACCACCTTTAAAACCGTTCACGGCCTGGATGCGCCGGGTCAGTTCAGCACCGCGCGTGATATGGCGCTGCTGGGCAAGGCGTTGATCCACGACGTGCCGGATGAGTACGCCATCCATAAAGAGAAAGAGTTCACCTTCAACAATATCCGCCAGCCTAACCGTAACCGTCTGCTGTGGAGCAGCAACGTTAACGTGGACGGCATGAAAACCGGGACAACCGCAGGCGCGGGCTATAACCTGGTGGCTTCCGCAACCCAGGGCGACATGCGCCTGATCTCGGTGGTGCTGGGGACGAAAACCGACCGCATTCGGTTTAACGAATCAGAAAAACTGCTGACCTGGGGTTTCCGCTTCTTTGAAACCGTCACGCCGATTAAGCCGGATGCCACCTTCGTGAGCCAGCGCGTCTGGTTCGGGGATAAAAGTGAAGTGAACCTGGGCGCGGGTGAAGCCGGTTCCGTGACCATTCCACGCGGTCAGCTGAAAAACCTGAAAGCCAGCTATACCCTGACCGAGCCACAGCTCACCGCGCCGCTGAAAAAAGGCCAGGTGGTCGGGACGATTGATTTTCAGCTTAACGGTAAATCCATTGAGCAGCGTCCGCTGGTGGTAATGGAAGCGGTAGAAGAGGGCGGCTTCTTTAGCCGGATGTGGGACTTTGTGCTGATGAAATTCCACGGCTGGTTTGGCAGCTGGTTTAGCTAAGTTTTTGCCGGGTGGCGCTGCGCCACCCGGCACAACCTCAATACATCAACTTCACCTGCTGCGCCTTTGCATACGACACCAGCTCTTCATCCGGGCGGCAATCGCTGACGATGGCGTCAAAGCGCGACAGTTCTCCCATCCTTGCCGGACGGACCTTGCCAAACTTACTGTGATCAACCACCAGCACATGCTGCTGCGCGGCGTTGAGCGCCCAGTGTTTCACCGGTAACTCTTCCAGATTAAAGCAGGTTGCGCCCTGCTGCACGTTCACGCCCGCCGCAGAATAGAAGGCGATGTCCGGGCATACATTGCTCAGCGTGTCCTGAATATTCAGCGGCTTAAAGATGGCATTGCTGGCATGAAACTCACCGCCACACAAAATCACCCGGCACGCCGGTTTTTCCTGCAAGGCCAGAAAGGTATTCAGGGAATAACAGACGGCGGTAAAGGGAACGCTGCTGTCGATGGCCTCGATGATCCACGGCGTTGTCGTCCCGCAGTCAAAAAACAGCGTTTGATGCGGCTGCACCAGCGAGGCGGCGAGCCGCGCGGCTTTGCGCTTCTCTTCCACCAGACGCGTTTTTTGATCGCTTAACAGGTAATGGCTGGCGCTGCGCGGCTCCAGGACAATGTACCCGCCAAGCAGCACAACGGGGGCGCTGTCGCTGTTCAGATCGCGACGAATGGTCATTTCAGACACGCCAAGCAGGGTAGCGGCTTCCTTGAGATGCAGCTTGTCGCTGCGCTTCAGCGCCTGAAGCAGCTGAGCAATGCGGTCATCGCGACGTGTTTCCATAGATCCTCGGGCTAAAAAAGTGAGCCCCCGCAGGGCGGGGGCTCAAGTGTAACCTGACGGACCGGGGTTAGTCACGTATCCATCCTTTGCGGATCGGGAGGGCAAACAGAACGCGATAGGCCTGCGATAATCCCCGGTAAAGGGCCGGACCAAAGAGGCTCCACATAATGGCTGCGCTGACGCAGCCCATCAGCCCCACCAGGAATCCGCCTACCATGTCCAGCGGCCAGTGCACGCCCAGATAGACGCGGGACCAGGCGATGGCGACGGCGACCCCCATCAGCACCACGCCGGACCACAGGCGATGCCAGAACAGGAAGGCCAGCGCGAAGGTGAAGATCACCGTGCCGTGATCGCTCGGGAACGAGTCATCCGGCGCGTGGTGCAGGAAGTTATAGCCGACGTGCTCGACAAAAGGACGATCGTGCGGGAAGGCGAGCCCCAGCACATAGCTTGCCAGCACGCTGACGCCGATGGCCATCGCCATTTTAATTACCAGGTGGCGCTGGGCGGTGACCTGTTTGCGCGGGCCCCATAGCCAGAGGATCGCGGCCAGCGCCGGCACGATGCTGATCAAATCCTTAGCAATGAAGGTGGCGAGATCAATCATCCATTCCGGCGACGCTGGCGTGGCGTTGAGCAGGTAAAACAGTCCGTAGTTCAGATTCTCTAGCATCGTATCGTTACTCTTTAGCAAACCAGGTAGAAACCAGCCCGTAAACCAGCACCTGGGAAAACCAGACCCACCACCCGGCCCACAGGTTGTGAGAGAAAAAATGCGCGCCGCGCATGACCTGCCCGAAGCCCATCAGCAGCCCCAGAGCGGCCCCCAACGCGACAAAGGTCCAGGCCAGGCGCGGACGTTCACGCCAGAAGGCAAAAAACAGCCCCATGACCATAAACCCGCTCGAGGCGTGGCCGCCGGGAAAGCAGCGTCCCGGTCCGCTGTCGGCCGGAATGGCGCTGAACAGGGGATATGAGACGGCTTTGCCGCCATACTCCACCAGATCCCACGGACAGCTGTGGTGGCTCATGCTTTTCAGGGCTCCTACAACGAGCGCACCCAGACCCATCAGAAGCGCGGCCGTCACCAGCCGGGCATTGCGTCTGTAAGCCCCGTAAACCAGCGCGATGACGGCCAGGGCAATGGCCATATATTTCGCCAGTCGATGGTTCAGCAGATCCAGCAGCGGATTTTGCTGTAGCGGAAAATGGTGCGTCGCAGCGTCATACCAGAAGCCGGTTAGCCATCGGTCGAGCGATTCATCGCGAGAAAGCCAGGTAAAAAGCACCGCGAGGGCGATCAGCACGAAAAGTTGATAACCATAAAAGCGGGCGGGCAACCGGTAAAGGCGTTTTGTCTTATTTATCGGTAAGGTAGATAATTCTGAAGGGCTGACGGCGTGTGTCATAATTTCGGTCAATAACGTGAAATAGCGCTATCTTAACGAGGGCAACTTAAGTAAACCTTAAACAACAACGATAAGTGCGTTATTTCTGTTTTCTCACGTTATTGTGCTATCTCAGACAGCAGCAATTCATTACACTCATCGCGATTTTTTCATACTAAAGAGATTGCATGATAAACCGTTCTTCTTCCGGTAATCGTCTGGGCCGTCAGGCGTTACTTTTTCCTCTGTGTCTGGTGCTTTACGAATTCTCTACCTACATCGGCAACGATATGATCCAGCCGGGCATGCTGGCCGTGGTTGAGCAGTACAACGCAGGTATTGAGTGGGTGCCAACATCCATGACCGCCTATCTCGCGGGCGGCATGTTTTTACAGTGGCTGTTAGGGCCGCTGTCGGATCGTATTGGCCGCCGTCCGGTGATGCTGACGGGCGTGGTGTGGTTTATCGTCACCTGTCTCGCCACGCTGCTGGCGCAGAACATTGAGCAGTTTACGCTGCTGCGCTTCCTTCAGGGCGTGAGCCTGTGCTTTATCGGCGCCGTGGGCTATGCCGCCATTCAGGAGTCGTTTGAGGAGGCGGTGTGTATCAAGATCACCGCGCTGATGGCGAACGTGGCGCTGATTGCACCGCTGCTGGGGCCGCTGGTGGGGGCCGCATGGGTGCACGTTGCGCCGTGGGAAGGGATGTTCGTCCTCTTTGCCCTGCTTGCGGCTATCTCTTTCTTTGGCCTGCACCGCGCGATGCCGGAGACCGCGACGCGTCTGGGAGAAAAGCTCTCGCTTAAAGAGCTGGGCCGTGATTATAACGCGGTGCTGAAAAACGGTCGTTTTGTCTCAGGCGCGCTGGCGACGGGGTTTGTCAGCCTGCCGCTGCTGGCGTGGATCGCCCAGTCGCCGGTCATTATCATCAGCGGCGAGCAGCTTAGCAGCTATGAGTATGGCCTGTTACAGGTACCGATTTTTGGCGCGCTGATTATCGGAAACCTGGTGCTGGCGCGTCTGACGGCGCGCCGTACCGTGCGTTCACTGATAATTATGGGCGGCTGGCCGATTGCGGCAGGGCTGATCGTTGCGGCGGTAGCGACCGTTGCCTCGTCGCATGCGTACCTGTGGATGACCGCGGGGCTGAGTGTTTACGCGTTTGGTATTGGCGTGGCGAATGCCGGTCTGGTGCGCCTCACGCTGTTTGCCAGCGAAATGAGTAAAGGCACGGTATCCGCCGCGATGGGGATGCTGCAAATGCTGATTTTTACCGTCGGTATTGAGGTGAGCAAGCATGCTTACGCGTTTGGCGGCAACGGGCTCTTCAGCCTGTTTAACCTCGCCAACGGCGTGCTGTGGGTAGGGCTGATGGTGGTGTTCCTGAAGGACAAACGCGTCGGAAGCGCACTGCAACCGTAATCCTTATTCCCTCTCTCTGCGGGGTGAGGGCATCAGGCCGCAGTAAATTTTGCCCGGTGGCGCTGCGCTTACCGGGCCTACGGGCTGGGTGTTCTCCCTCTCCCTGTGGAGCGCAAGGAATCAATTAAACGGCGCCTTCCCATCCAGCACCTTATCAATCACGTCCAGTACGCCTTCGTCATTATTGTTCGGCGCTTCATAGCGGGCCACCGCCTTAATGTGCGGTTTGGCATTCGCCATCGCGAAGCCATACCCTGCCTGGCGCAACATCTCCACGTCGTTACCGCTGTCGCCAAAGGCCACCACTTCGCTGTCTTCAATGCCCCAGCGCGCCTGAAGGATCCGCAGGCCGTTAGCTTTATGCACGCCGGGGATGATCAGGTCGATACTGCCGTGTCCGGTGGTCACCGGCACCATGATGTCGCCGAGCTTTTCGTGCAGCAGCGCCTGAATACGCGGGATCTCTTCATCAGAGACGTTAAGCCCGAACTTGAAGAAGATATCGTTGAGATGGTCAAAGCTGCTGACGCTTTCAAGGCGGTGATAGTACTTCGCGGCGACCGCTTTGAAGAGGTCGTCATAGGTTTGCAGCGTGTAGGCGCTGTTTTTACCGCAGGCGATAATTTCAATGCCGGGCACCTCATTCAGCAGGGTGGCGACGGTCAGGAAGTGCGCTTTCGACAGTTCGCCGTTGAACACGTCTTCGCCGGCATCCACCACCCAGCCGCCGTTTTCGGCCACGAATGCGATTTCATGGGCGATCTCGGGGAAAAACGAGATCAGCTGGTAGTACTGGTTTCCGCTGGCAACCACAAAACGGATGCCTTGCTCTTTCATGCGCGCGTACTGCGCCAGAAAACGCGCACGATTATAGGTTTTCGCATCGCTCAGGAAGGAGCCATCCATGTCGACTGCAATCAGTTTAACGCTCATATCCCTTCTCCATTGACGTTGTTTCTGCTTCCGGTTTTGCCACCGCACGCGCCACCAGTGCGGCAATAATAACTAACCCTAATACCACCAGCATCGCGCTGCGTAATCCGTAGTGCTCACCGAGGAACCCAAGCAGCGGCGGCCCCACCAGGAAGGCGAGGTAGCCGGTGGTTGCCACCACGCTCACGCGCGTCGGCGCATCCGGGCCGGTATCGCTGGCAGCAGAAATGGTCAGCGGGAAGCCAAGGGAGGCGCCAAGTCCCCACAGGATCACCGACACGCCGGCAATCCAGTCAACATCCACAAAGATGATCATCGCGATGCCCAGCCCGCCCAGCAGAGCGCTGGCACGCACCACCGCCACGCGGCTGTAGCGGTCGATAAACCAGCCGCCGGTGAAGCGCCCGACGGTCATGCCGAGCGTAAACCCGGCGTAGATCAGCGAGCCGGAGGTGGGGCTAAAGCCGTGTCCGTCCACCATCAGCAGCGGCAGCCAGTCGTTGGCGGAGCCTTCAGCAAACGCCATCGCCAGCACGACCACGCCAATCAGCATTAGCTGGAAGTCACGGTAGAAGGGCAACCCTTTTGCCGCAGACTTCTGTTCATCCGAGGCGTTTTGTCCCGTACCGGCGGGGATAGCCCTGATGCCGGTGAGGATAGGGATAATGCAGACCAGCGCCGCCAGCAAAATATGCACGTTAGCCGCAATGCCCAGCGCCGTCAGCGCCATCCCCACGCCCGCGCCCGCCAGCGTGCCGAGGCTGTAAAAGCCATGCATCATCGGCAGCACCGTTTTGTTCATCTCCTTCTCGACGGCGGCGCCTTCAACGTTAATGGCGACTTCTGCCGCACCAAAGCTCCCGCCGAACACCATCAGCCCGAGGGCGAACATCAGGGGCGAGGCAAACCACAGCGCCACGCTCAGCGCGACCATTCCGACCACGGCGAAGCACATGGTCGTGCGGATCACCGTACGGGTGCCAAAGCGCTTCACCAGCCAGGCCGAGCACAGGATGCCGCTCATCGAGCCAATCGACAGGCCAAACAGCACAATCCCCATCTCTGCCGTCGAGACGGATAGCGTATCGCGGATGGCCGGGGTGCGCGTCGCCCAGGAGGCCATCAGTAGCCCGGGTATGAAGAAGAACATAAACAGCGCCCACATGCGCAGATGCAGGGCTTTGCGGGGAGAAGATAACGTCATTGGGATCAGCACCAGAAGAACAACAATAGCGACAACACTAGCAACTTTGTGTACATTTGTACACAAACCGGATGAGGAATTTATGAGCAGACCACCGAACGACCCTAACCGTCGGGAGAAGATACTTCAGGCGACGCTGGACACTATTGCAGAGCACGGTATTCATGCCGTCACGCACCGCAAGATTGCCACCTGCGCAGGCGTACCGCTGGGGTCGATGACCTACTATTTCGACGGCATGGAGTCGCTGCTGGAAGAGGCATTCACGTGGTTTACGCAGCAGATGTCCCGGCAGTACCGGGATTTCTTCGCGGGCGTTACCGGGCGGGAGAGGGCATGCGAGGCCATTACCACGCTGATCCACAGCTCAGCCGTGACCACGCCACACAATATGGCGCTGATGTATCAGCTGTACGCCTTTATGCACCGCAGCGCCGCGCTGAAAACGGTCATGCAGGACTGGATGAAGATGAGCCAGACCACGCTTGAACAGTGGTTCGATCCGGCGACCGCCCGCGCGCTGGATGCATTCATCGAAGGGATGACGCTGCACTTCGTGACCGACCGCGCGCCGCTAACCCGGGAGGAAATCCGGGCGATGGTGGGACGCATCGCGCAGGAGCAGGTGCCCTGCGATTAACCACAGGGCAACCGCGACGTTATCGTCCCTGTATTTTTTTGCCGGAAGCGTCTACAACCGCTTCGCCATCCTCTTTGGTGAACGCCCCTTTTTGTGCGTCGGGCAGAATATCCAGTACGCGCTCCGACGGACGACACAGCCTCGTCCCCAGCGGAGTAACGACAATCGGGCGATTGATCAGAATCGGATAGTGCAGCATGTAGTCAACAAGCTGGCTGTCGCTAAACCTGTCTTCCGCCAGGCCAAGGTTTTCGTAAGGCTCCACGTTTTTTCGCAGCAGATCGCGGGGTGAAATGCCCATCTCAGCCAGCAGCTTCACCAGTTCGTCGCGAGACGGCGGCGTCTCCAGATACAAAATAATCTCGGGTTCGGTGCCGCTGTTGCGGATCATCTCCAGCGTATTGCGCGACGTGCCGCAGGCGGGGTTGTGGTAAATGGTAATGTTGCTCATATCAGGTACTCACTACAGTGTAACGGAGAGACGTAACGCCAGCGCGGCAAGCGTTACAAACAGGACCGGCAGCGTCATTATCAAGCCCGTCCGGAAATAGTAGCCCCAGGAAACGATCATGTTTTTCTGCGCCAGTACATGCAGCCAGAGCAGGGTGGCCAGGCTACCGATGGGGGTGATTTTCGGCCCCAGATCGCAGCCAATCACGTTCGCGTAAATCATCGCCTCTTTTATCAAACCTGTTGCCGAACTGCCATCAATTGAGAGCGCGCCAATCAGTACCGTTGGCATATTGTTCATTATGGATGACAGCAAGGCGGTGATGAATCCGGTGCCCAGCGTGGTGGCCCAGAGTCCATAACCGGCTAAGCGATCCAGAACGTATGAGAGATGCTCCGTCAGCCCGGCGTTGCGCAGGCCATACACCACCAGATACATTCCCAGCGAGAAGATAACGATCTGCCACGGTGCGCCGCGAAGCACTTTTCCGGTATTAATAGCGTGCCCGCGTTTTGCGACGGCAAACAAAATCAGCGCGCCCACGCTCGCGATGGCGCTCACGGGAATGCCGAGAGGCTCAAGCACAAAGAATCCGACGAGAAGTAGCAGCAGCACGATCCAGCCCGTCCTGAAGGTTGGCAGATCGTTAATGGCCCGTGCCGGCTCCCGGAGTTTCGCCAGTTCGTACGTTGGAGGAATTTCCCTGCGAAAGAACAGGTGCAGCACGATGAGCGTTGCGGCAATCGCGGCGATATCAACCGGGATCATCACCGAGGCGTATTCGCTGAACCCCAGCGAGAAGAAGTCTGCCGACACAATGTTGACCAGGTTGGAGACAATCAGCGGCAGGCTGGCGGTATCGGCGATAAAGCCTGCCGCCATCACAAACGCCAGCGTGGCTTGTTGACTAAACCCGAGTGCCAGCAGCATGGCGATAACGATAGGCGTGAGGATCAGCGCCGCACCGTCATTGGCGAACAGCGCCGCAACGGCCGCACCCAGCAGCACGATCCAGGTAAACAGCAACCGCCCCCGACCGTTCCCCCAGCGAGCAACGTGCAGCGCCGCCCACTCGAAAAAACCGGACTCATCCAGCAGCAGGCTGATAACGATCACCGCGATAAACGTGGCCGTGGCGTTCCAGACGATATTCCAGACCACCGGAATATCGTTAATATGAATAACGCCGCTCGCCAGCGCCAGCGCGGCGCCAATGGTCGCGCTCCAGCCGATGCTGAGTCCTCTGGGTTGCCAGATGACCAGCACCAGCGTGAATAAAAAAATCGCTCCTGCCAGAAACATTGTTTACTCCATTGTATCTGATTTTGTGAATATGTTTTGCTTAGCATGCACCCGGAACTTTACCCTTCAGCTTCAGGCGGGTGTCTTCACGCAGGCAGTTCCAGCTGTTATCGATAATGGACGCTGCCCACGCGGGCATGTTCGGAGATAAACGGTAATGGACCCATTTCCCTTCACGTCGGTCGATGACCAGCCCGGCCTCGCGGAGCAGTGCCATATGGCGGGAGACTTTCGGCTGTGGCTCGTTGGTGGCGGCGCAGAGATCGCAGACGCACAGTTCCCCCGCTTCACGCAGCAGCATGACGATGGCGAGCCGCGTTTCGTCGGAGAGGGTTTTGAAAAGCTGAAGGGGGTGAAGCATTTGGTCATCCTGAGGGTATCTCATTCATATTCGCTAAATCATATATGTTTATGGCGGGCGAGGGAAGGGGGATAAGGGCAAATAAATGCCCTTAAAGAAGTGAAGTTATTTTACGCCGTCGCGCGTTCATTCCAGGCGTCGCTGTGCTGGATGTTCCCATCAACAATGCGCCAGGTGATCTTCTCATACTGCAAGCTGATGCTTTCCACATGGTTAATTTTATCGTTGGCTGCGATTTTCACGTTAGGCACGCTACAGTTAACCCCGGTCACCTTCACGTTCTCCATAAAGACGGTGTAATAGCAGACCTCCTGACCAGCATCGTTAATATGATAAAACTTTATTTCTGCGCTTTTCAGCGCCTGGCCGGTGGCGGCTGCTTTATAAAGATAAGGGGTAGAGCTATCCACCTCTTTTTCGATCCTCATGGAAGAGTGCTGACGTGTACCGGTTATCGCTCCGTTTGCGCTGTTAACCGGAAGATTGATACCGTGACTTAAACCGATTATCTCAATGCTTCCTTCGCGGTCCTGGACATCTACTGAGCCTTTGATATCCGCGCCGCCGTCGTCTTTGAGCCACATATAGGGAGGGATTGGCATGTTATTTGTTCCTTTTTTTGTTAAATAACTTCATTGTTAAGAAATAGAAGACCGTTGTGAGAGTAACCAGGATTAAAATATCGGCGTTTATATATGTTTCGTACATTGTCTCCGCATTCACATCATCATAGATGAATTCGCAAATAGCAGTCGCAATGTCATGATTAATGTAAGCTGTTGAAGGACCCAGAGTGCGACCTACCAGGAAGCTAATTAAAACAAACCAGACGGCCTTTAGCAGCCTTGAGGCCCATTTACGGGCAGGTGTAGCTATATCCACTGTCAATAACCTCAATGCAACCGCGAGCCATGAGTGAACGCATACACGGAACTTGAATAAGCTCTGTATTCATCAAAGCGCTATGAATCGCTGCATAATCGGACTTATGAGCGATTGTTATACATCCTTCTGACACTGTACCCGGATGGAGTCTAAACAGCCCCCGATAGACGTGTTCAACCCATGTTCCATCGTCGATCCCCCAATCATCCCTATATAAAGCAAACCACTCATCACGGCCAAATTCCGCACCGGATCTTATTTTGTTCCACTGGTCCTGAACATGAGCCTTTAATGAAGATAAGAAACCGCCTGAACCTCGATCGACAATCCAATATTTACCTGGGGGAATTGGGCCTGCACCTTGTATTGCGCCGCAGGCTCCTTGATTACGGTAAGCTCCCTGACCGGAATGCGCCATAAAGATGCCAACCCCATATAAATTAAATGGGGCGTAGTCAGCACCGTTTAGCGTCATTGTTCCATTTATAGCCATACATATCCGCCTTTCGTTTTAGCGACGGATTTGATGTCTGGCATGTACTGCGCCTTTTTATCAGGGCTCAAACAAGTATATGGGGAGACCGATGTTACCTGCGTTATTGACATTACTGCGCTTAAAAACTCCATTCCTTTTCCTGCCATCAGGTAGTTTATTCGTTTCAGCTTAAGCCCGCTGCCTGTATGGAAGGTCAAACCCGATCATGTTTCCGCTCAATCGGTGTTGTTTTAAGATATTGACCAGGCAAATTTTAACCGCATGAGACGATCAGCGATGCCGCCACGCTGTCGCCATGGGCATAAAGGTAGGGTTATAAGCTAACTGATTGGGAAGGGGATGAATCTCAGGCAACAAAAAACCCATCAACCTTGAACCAAAACGGCGGGGTTGATGGGCTCCACAAATTGGGGACATCAAAGAAAAGCAGTGGCAATAGTTATGACTGTGACCTGTGTAAAAAGTTCTGCGCGTAACGAAAATTTTTTCAGCCACGCGCAAACTTGAGACTTATCCGAGTCCAGGCCAGATAATGACGATCAGCGTACCTGCCAGCGTCAGCAGCACGTTTGCGATCGCGTATGTGCCTGCATAGCCCAGCGCCGGAATATTGCTGCGCGCGGTGTCGCTGATGATTTCCATCGCCGGTGCGCAGGTACGCGCGCCCATCATCGCGCCGAAGAGCAGGGCGCGGTTCATGCGTAACACGTAGGCACCGAACAGGAAGCAAATCACCACCGGCACCAGGCTGACGACAAGTCCGGAAAGCAACATTTGCCAGCCGACAGCGCCCAGGCCGTTGCCAATGCCGCTCCCGGCGCTTAAGCCGACACCCGCCATAAAGACCATCAGGCCGAACTCTTTCACCATGTTCAGCGCCCCCTGAGGGATATAGCCGAAGGTCGGATGGTTCGCTCGCAGGAAGCCCAGCATGATCCCGGCGAACAGAAGGCCGGCAGCGTTACCGATGCCGAAGCTAAAGTTGCTGAACTGGAAGGTGATCATCCCAATCATCAGGCCGACAATGAAGAAGGCGCAGAACGCTAACAGGTCCGTCACCTGGCTGTGAATGGAGATAAAGCCGATACGATCGGCAACGGTTTTGACACGTCGGGCATCGCCGCTGACCTGCAACACGTCGCCTTTGTTGAGCACAATGTTATCGTCGATAGGCATTTCAATCTGGCTGCGGATCACGCGGTTGAGGAAACAGCCGTGGTCGGTCAGCTTCAGCTGTGCCAGACGGCGGCCCACGGCGTTGTGGTTTTTCACCACAATCTCTTCGGTGACGATACGCATGTCCAGCAGGTCGCGGTCGAACACCTCTTTCCCGTTGCGGAAGCTGGGATCGAGACGCGCGTGGGCGTCCGGGTACCCGACAAGGGCGATGTCATCGCCCATCTGGAGCACCGCGTCACCGTCCGGGTTAGCCAGAATACCGTTACGACGAATTCGTTCGATGTAGCAGCCGGTCTGACGGTAGATCCCAAGTTCGCGCAGGTTTTTCCCGTCGGTCCAGGCAACCAGCTCCGGGCCGACCCGGTACGCGCGGATCACCGGCAGGTAAACCTTACGTTTGGAGTCCGTGTCCAGGCCGCGCTCGCGGGCAATGGTCTGGGCGCTGGTCTGGAGATCCTGATGCTGAAGTTTCGGCAGATAGCGCGCGCCAACAATCAGGCTTACCAGACCAATCAGATAGGTCAGGGCATAGCCCAGGCTCAGGTTGTCCAGCGCGACGGAAAGCGGCGTGCCTGCCATGCCAGAATGACGAAGCGTATCCCCGGCACCCACAAGCACCGGCGTGGAGGTCATCGAGCCGGCCAGCATACCGGCCGTTAAGCCGATGTCCCAGCCAAACAGTTTGCCCAGCCCTAACGCAATTAGCAGCGCACTGCCGACCATCACCAGCGCCAGCATCAGATAATTTTTGCCGTCACGGAAGAAAATCGAAAAAAAGTTCGGGCCGGCTTCCACGCCTACGCAAAAAATAAACAGCATGAAACCTAAGTTAAGCGCGTCCGTGTTAATACTGAAATGTTGCTGACCTAATAACAGCGAGACGACTAAAACGCCAATGGAATTACCAAGTTGAACTGAACCCAGGCGCAATTTACCCAGACAAAGGCCCAGTGCCAGTACCACAAATAATAACAGGATGTAATTCCCATTTAACAAGTCTGCGACGTTTATATTCACGGAGGCTAACTTCTTGTTTACCAGTAAGTTGTTGAATGAAAGGACTATTTGGGCTACTGTTTTCAGAGTCAGGGAATCACTGAGACTCTCCCTGCTTCCTGATAAATACCCTAAACACTAGCAGGCGGTTAGTTTAATCGTAATAGCTACCGACAGCCACCTATTATCGCACGACTTCCGTGCGTGTTTTGGCAAGGATTGCCGCAATGCTTTATCTGACTGGGCGTCCACCGGACGATTTTTGTATTTGATAGAGATAAGTCAGGAGGATAGTTTGAACTTTAAACGAAACTGGGCTGGCGTAATCAGCTGTTTTTTACTGTTTACGGTCGTTTGCATGTCGCTTGCATTTAACGTGAAGG
This sequence comes from Enterobacter cloacae complex sp. P24RS, assembly GCF_014982165.1. Classification (NCBI taxonomy): domain Bacteria; kingdom Pseudomonadati; phylum Pseudomonadota; class Gammaproteobacteria; order Enterobacterales; family Enterobacteriaceae; genus Enterobacter; species Enterobacter cloacae complex sp. P24RS. Next base: position 65,265 of record NZ_JADCKU010000019.1, on the reverse strand, counting down.
GCGCCTTCAGAGCGTCCGGTCATCCGGAGCTGGGCCTGCTGTTTTTCATTCTGCCGGGGGCTGTGGCCAGTTTTCTCTCTCGCAAAGGCGAGGTGGTGATGCCGCTTCTGGGGGCAATCCTTGCGGCGCCCATCTGCTTGCTTCTGATGCGCGTGCTGTTTCTCTCGTCGAGAAGCGTCTGGCAGGAAGTGGCGTGGTTGTTGAGCGGCGTTTTCTGGTGTGCGCTGGGCGCGCTGTGTTTCTTATTTACGCGCAGTCTGCTGCAACAGCGGAAGCACCGTTAATAAAAACGCCCTCAGGGTGAGGGCGTCTTCGGATTGCCTTACTGAGCGGCAAACAGGCCAAGGTGCTCTTTGGCGTAGGCTTCAAAATCGGTGCAGCCGCCGATGTGTTTCTGGTCGAGGAAGATCTGCGGCACGGTTTCAACCGGTTTACCCACGGTTTTTTCCAGATCGGCTTTGCTGATGCCTTCCGCGTGGATATCCACGTAGCGGAAGTTAAAATCATCACGTTCTTCAGTCAGTTTCTCAGCCAGCTCTTTCGCGCGCACACAGTAAGGGCATCCTGGACGACCAAAAATTACTGCAAACATTTCTCTCTCCTCAAAAAACAAGCCTGACGGCGAATAATGCCTATAGTGCACGATAACCTGTCGTCATGGAAAGAAGGTTTCACCTGTCACTTTGATACAGTCAGGCTATGTTTCGCCAATTACATCATGGGGATCATTGCCTATACTGGCTGCCATACGTTTTACGCAATACAAAGAGAGACAAAATGACGCCAACCATTGACCTGCTTCGTTCCCACCGTTCCATTCGCCATTTTACCGATGAGCCAATTACTCAGGCGCAGCGGGAAGCGATCATCGACAGCGCGCGCGGTACCTCCAGCTCCAGCTTTTTGCAGTGCAGCTCGATTATCCGCATCACCGATCCGGCGATGCGTGAACAGCTGGTGACGCTCACGGGTGGACAAAAGCACGTTGCCCAGGCGGCCGAGTTCTGGGTGTTCTGCGCCGATTTTAACCGTCACCTGCAAATCTGCCCTGAGGCGGAGCTGGGGCTGGCGGAACAGCTGCTGCTGGGCGTGGTCGATACGGCGCTGATGGCGCAAAACGCCTTCACGGCGGCGGAATCGCTGGGGCTTGGCGGGGTGTATATCGGCGGGCTGCGCAACAACATCGAAAGCGTGACCGAGCTGCTGAAGCTGCCGAAACACGTGCTGCCGCTGTTTGGCCTGTGCCTCGGCTGGCCGGCGGATAACCCGGATCTGAAGCCGCGTATTCCTGCCGCGATGCTGGTGCATGAAAACCACTACCAGCCGGTCGACCAGGACGTTCTGAATCAATACGACGAAGAGCTGGCGAACTACTACCTGACGCGCGACAGCAACAACCGTCGCGACACCTGGAGCGACCATATTCGTCGTACCATTATCAAGGAGAGCCGCCCGTTCATTCTTGATTACCTGCACAAGCAGGGCTGGGCAACGCGGTAGTCCATTCCTCCCACGCCTCGTGTATGATAGGCAGGCTTTTACCATGTCTTTAGAGAGGTGCAGGGTGAAGATTGCCATATTGTCCCGGGATGGAACGCTCTATTCATGTAAACGTCTGCGAGAAGCGGCGGCGAAGCGCGGGCATCAGATTGAGATCCTCGATCCGATGTCCTGCTATATGAACATCGACCCTGCGGCGTCGTCGATTCACTACAAGGGCCGCAAGCTGCCGCACTTCGATGCGGTGATCCCCCGCATTGGCTCCCAGATCACCTATTACGGCACGGCTGCGCTGCGCCAGTTTGAAATGCTGGGAAGCTATCCGCTCAACGAGTCCGTGGCGATTTCCCGCGCCCGCGATAAACTGCGCTCGCTACAGCTGCTGGCGCGCCAGGGGATCGATCTGCCCGTCACCGGGATTGCCCACTCCCCAGACGACACCAGCGATTTGATCGACATGGTGGGCGGTGCGCCGCTGGTCATAAAGCTGGTGGAAGGCACGCAGGGAATCGGGGTAGTACTGGCGGAGACGCGTCAGGCGGCTGAAAGCGTGATTGACGCGTTTCGCGGTCTGAATGCCCATATTCTGGTGCAGGAATATATTAAAGAGGCCAAAGGGTGCGATATCCGCTGCTTTGTGGTGGGCGACGAAGTGGTGGCTGCCATTGAGCGGCAGGCGAAAGAGGGCGACTTCCGCTCGAACCTGCACCGCGGCGGCATTGCGCGGGTGGCCATTATCAGCGAGCGCGAGCGTGCGATCGCGGTGAAAGCCGCACAGACGTTAGGCCTGGACGTTGCGGGGGTCGATCTGCTGCGCGCCGAGCGCGGGCCGCTGGTGATGGAGGTCAACGCCTCGCCGGGGCTGGAAGGGGTGGAAAAAACCACGGGCGTCGATATTGCAGGTAAAATGATCGCGTGGATTGAACGTCACGCGACGCCGGGATTTTGCCTGAAAACGGGCGGTTAAATGGATCGGCGCGCACTTTTTGCGTAATCTGGACAACGTTTTTATTTAAGAGGCTGCACAGCGATGGATTTACAGGTCGTACCTACACTGGATACGTTACGTCAATGGCTCGATGATGCCGGTATTACTTTCTTCGAATGCGACTCCTGCCAGGCGCTGCATCTGCCTCACATGCAAAATTTCGACGGCATTTTCGATGCCAAAATCGATTTGATTAACGACGTCATTCTTTTCTCGGCGCTGGCCGAAGTGAAGCCTTCCGCGCTGCTGGCGCTGGCGTCCGATCTGTCTGCAATTAACGCCAGTTCTCTGACGGTCAAAGCGTTTCTCGACATACAGGATGATAACCTGCCGAAGCTGGTGGTTTGCCAGTCTTTATTCTCCGGCGCCGGGCTCTCCTTCAAGCAGTTCGCCTGGTTTATGCGCCTGAGCGAAGAGCAGATTTCCATGGTAATGATGGAAGCCAACGCACACCACCTGCTGTACAGCGCGGAAGATGATGCTGAGAATAATGATGCATCTCCCAATTTTCTCCACTAAGGCCGTCTGACTTTTGCGCAGTCGCTGCCAGAGCGGCTGCATAACACCGTTTTTTCTGCTGCTTTTAACCTTTCTTTAAAGAATTTTTCACCTCCTCTCAGGCCGTTTCGGCTTATCACGTAGACATAATCTGCATAAAAAATTGATAAAAGGCGTTTTTTCGTCTGGGCTATAGCCGGAGACACGGGCTACAGTTATCCTTGCGATGCTTAAAAAAGCGAGCGGATCCTGCCGGAAAAAGGGGGTTATATTTATTTCGGGCAGAGCGACAAACTATGCATGATTATTGCATATCTTCAGGCTGCACAGTTTTGGTTCGTTTGTTAACGAGCTTTCAGAAGGAATAACAATATGATCGCCTTGAATAAAAAATGGTTATCGGGTCTGGTTGCGGGTGCTCTGATGGCCGTCTCTGCCGGCACGCTCGCTGCGGAACAAAAAACGCTGCACGTCTATAACTGGTCTGACTATATTGCGCCGGACACCGTCGCCAATTTTGAAAAAGAGACCGGCATTAAAGTGGTCTACGACGTATTCGATTCAAACGAAGTGCTGGAAGGCAAACTGATGGCGGGCAGCACCGGCTTTGACCTGGTTGTGCCGTCGGCAAGTTTCCTTGAGCGTCAGCTGACCGCCGGCGTTTTCCAGCCGCTGGATAAGAGCAAATTACCCAACTGGAAAAACCTCGATCCGGAGGTGCTGAAGCTGGTGGCTAAGCACGATCCGGAGAATAAATACGCGATGCCATACCTGTGGGCGACCACCGGCATCGGCTTTAACGTGGATAAGGTCAAAGCCGCGCTGGGCCCGGACGTCAAGCTGGACAGCTGGGACGTGGTGCTGAAGCCGGAAAACCTTGAAAAGCTCAAAAGCTGCGGCGTCTCTTTCCTCGATGCGCCGGAAGAAATTTTTGCCACCGTGCTTAACTACCTTGGCAAAGATCCCAACAGCAGCAAGGCTGACGACTACACCGGTCCGGCAACCGACTTGCTGCTGAAGCTGCGTCCGAATATTCGCTACTTCCACTCCTCTCAGTACATCAACGACCTGGCGAACGGCGATATCTGCGTGGCGATCGGCTGGGCGGGTGACGTCTGGCAGGCGGCGAACCGTGCGAAAGAGGCGAAAAACGGCGTGAATGTTTCCTACTTCATTCCGAAAGAGGGCGCGCTGGCGTTCTTTGACGTCTTCGCCATGCCGGCTGATGCGAAAAACAAAGAGGAAGCGTATCAGTTCCTCAACTACCTGATGCGTCCGGAAGTGATTGCCCACATTAGCGACCACGTTTACTACGCTAACGGTAACAAGGCCTCCGTGCCGATGGTCAGCGAGGATATCCGCAATAACCCGGCGATCTATCCGCCAGCGGACGTCTTTGCCAAGCTGTTCACCCTGAAGGTGCAGGAGCCTAAGATCGACCGCGTGCGCACCCGCGCGTGGACGAAGGTGAAAAGCGGTAAGTAACGGCGTTTGATATCGTTGCCCGGTGGCGCTAACGCTTACCGGGCCGACACAACCCGTAGGCCGGGCAAGCGTTAGCGCCGCCCGGCGATGCGCACCCTGACGGTGCGTTTGCACCAGTGTTGATCTATGCCGGAGAGCACCCCGTGAATGACGCGATCCCCCGCCCGCAGGCGAAAGTCCGTAAAGCGCTGACCCCGCTTCTTGAAATTCGTAACCTCACCAAATCCTTCGACGGCCAGCATGCCGTGGACGACGTCAGCCTGACGATCTACAAAGGCGAAATATTCGCCCTGCTCGGCGCATCGGGCTGCGGTAAGTCCACGCTGCTGCGCATGCTCGCCGGGTTTGAACAGCCGACCGCCGGGCAGATAGTGCTGGACGGCGTTGATCTCTCCAGCGTGCCGCCGTACCAGCGGCCCATAAACATGATGTTTCAGTCCTACGCGCTGTTTCCGCACATGACCGTCGAGCAGAATATCGCCTTCGGCCTGAAGCAGGACAAGCTGCCGAAAGCCGAAATCACCGCGCGCGTGGCGGAGATGTTGAGCCTGGTGCACATGCAGGAGTTCGCGAAGCGCAAGCCGCACCAGCTTTCCGGCGGCCAGCGTCAGCGCGTGGCGCTGGCAAGAAGCCTGGCGAAGCGTCCGAAGCTGCTGTTGCTCGACGAGCCGATGGGCGCCCTGGATAAAAAGCTGCGCGACCGGATGCAGCTGGAAGTGGTGGATATCCTCGAGCGCGTGGGCGTGACCTGCGTGATGGTGACCCACGACCAGGAAGAGGCGATGACCATGGCCGGGCGCATTGCGATCATGAATCGCGGTAAGTTCGTGCAGATTGGCGAGCCGGAAGAGATCTACGAGCACCCGACCACCCGCTACAGCGCGGAGTTTATCGGCTCGGTGAACGTCTTTGAAGGGCTGCTGAAGGAGCGTCAGGACGATGGCCTGGTGATAGAATCGCCGGGGCTGGTGCACCCGCTGAAGGTTGACTCTGACAACTCCGTGGTGGACAACGTGCCGGTCTACGTGGCCCTGCGCCCGGAAAAAATCATGCTCTGCGATGAGCCGCCCGCCGATGGCTATAACTTTGCCGTGGGCGAAGTGGTGCACATTGCCTATCTCGGCGACCTGTCGATTTATCACGTTCGCCTGAAAAGCGGGCAGATGCTCAGCGCCCAGCTACAGAACGAGCACCGGTATCGCAAGGGACAGCCAACCTGGGGCGATGAAGTGAGCCTGTGCTGGGATGCGGACAGCTGCGTCGTACTGACGGTATAAGGAGCGGCCATGAGTACACTTGAACCTCCAGCCCGCGTCAAAACACCGGGCGGCTTCGCGCGTTGGCTGGCGCGCGTGCAGATGGCGCATGGCCGCAAGCTGGTCATCGCCATGCCGTATATCTGGCTGATCCTGCTGTTTCTGCTGCCGTTCCTGATCGTCTTTAAGATCAGCCTGGCGGAGATGGCGCGGGCGATCCCGCCGTACACCGATCTGTGGGAGTGGGCCGACGGGCAGCTGACGCTGACGCTGAATCTGGGCAACTTCCTTCAGCTCACCGAGGATCCGCTCTATTTCGAAGCCTATTTACAGTCGTTGCAGGTGGCCGCCGTCTCGACGATTTGCTGTCTGCTGATGGGCTACCCGCTGGCGTGGGCGGTGGCGCACAGCAAGCCGTCAACGCGAAACATTTTGCTGCTGCTGGTGATTTTACCGTCGTGGACGTCGTTCCTGATCCGCGTATACGCCTGGATGGGGATCCTGAAAAATAACGGCATCCTGAATAACTTTCTGCTGTGGCTTGGCGTCATCGACCAGCCGTTGACCATCCTGCACACCAACCTCGCGGTGTATATCGGGATTGTTTACGCCTACCTGCCGTTTATGGTGCTGCCGATTTACACCGCCCTGACGCGCATTGACTACTCGCTGGTGGAAGCCTCGCTGGATCTCGGCGCGCGGCCGCTGAAGACCTTCTTCAGCGTGATCGTGCCGCTGACCAAAGGCGGGATCATTGCCGGGTCGATGCTGGTGTTTATCCCGGCGGTCGGGGAGTTTGTGATCCCGGAACTGCTCGGCGGTCCGGACAGCATCATGATTGGCCGCGTGCTGTGGCAGGAGTTCTTCAATAACCGCGACTGGCCGGTGGCCTCGGCGGTGGCGATCGTCATGTTGCTGCTGCTGATCGTGCCGATCATGTGGTTCCACAAGCATCAGCAGAAACAGATGGGAGATCGCGGATGAACAACTTGCCGGTAGTACGCTCTCCGTGGCGCATTCTGATCCTCGTGATTGGCTTCACCTTCCTGTACGCGCCGATGCTGATGCTGGTGATCTACTCGTTCAACAGCTCAAAGCTGGTGACCGTCTGGGCGGGCTGGTCAACGCGCTGGTATAGCGCGCTGTTCCACGACGAGGCGATGATGAGCGCGGTCGGATTAAGCCTGACCATTGCAGCGCTGGCGGCGACGATGGCCTGCGTGCTGGGCACGATTGCCGCGCTGGTGATGGTGCGCTTTGGCCGCTTCCGCGGGGCCAACGGCTTTGCGTTTATGATCACCGCGCCGCTGGTGATGCCGGACGTGATCACCGGCCTGTCGCTGCTGCTGCTGTTTGTGGCGCTGGCGCACGCCATCGGCTGGCCGGCGGATCGCGGGATGCTTACCATCTGGCTGGCGCACGTGACCTTCTGTACGGCGTACGTGGCGGTGGTGATCTCCTCGCGTCTGCGCGAGCTGGACCGCTCCATTGAAGAGGCGGCGATGGATCTCGGCGCCACACCGCTGAAGGTTTTCTTCATCATCACGCTGCCGATGATTATGCCGGCGGTCATCTCCGGCTGGCTGCTGGCGTTCACGCTCTCGCTCGACGATCTGGTTATCGCCAGCTTTGTCTCGGGGCCGGGCGCGACGACGCTGCCGATGCTGGTCTTCTCCAGCGTGCGCATGGGGGTAAATCCGGAGATTAACGCCCTGGCGTCTATCATTCTCGGCGTGGTCGGAATTGTCGGATTTATCGCCTGGTATTTGATGGCGCGCGCGGAAAAGCAGCGCGTTCGCGATATCCAGCGTGCAAGACGCGGCTGAAGGAATTATTATTTCCAGTGATGTGCCGCGTATGACGCGGCACTGTTTTTCAGGGAAGTAAAAACATTGGGATTCTTGCAAAAAACACGTCATTCGCACGCCCGTCCGAACGTCCCTGCGCTGGTTCAGGTGGCGGCGCTCGCCATTATTATGATCCGCTGCCTGGATGTGCTGATGATTATGAACACGCTGGGCCCGCGGGGCATGGGGGAGTTCATTCATCGCAGCGCGCAGACGTGGAATCTGACGCTGGTGTTTCTCAGCAGCCTGATGCTGGTGTTTATTGAGATCTATTGCGCGTTCTCGCTGGTAAAGGGGCGCAACTGGGCGCGCTGGGTCTATTTTCTTACGCAGATCACCGCTGCCAGCTATCTGTGGGCCGCCTCGCTGGGCTACGGCTATCCGGAGCTGTTCAGCATTCCCGGCGGTTCCCGCCGCGAGATTTTCCATTCCTTAGTGATGCAGAAATTGCCGGACATGCTGGTGCTCTGCCTGCTCTATGTTCCCGCCTCCAGTCGGCGGTTCTTCCGCCTGCAATAATGTGTATAATCGCAGCCCTCGTTTTCCTTGAGGTTTTCATATGCAGTGCGCACTCTATGACGCCGGTCGCTGCCGCTCCTGTCAGTGGATAGAACAGCCGGTCTCTCAACAACTCACCGCCAAAATGGCCGATTTACAGCAGCTGCTTGCCGGCCACGCGGTAGGCGAGTGGTGCGCACCCGTCAGCGGGCCGGAGCAGGGCTTTCGTAATAAAGCCAAAATGGTGGTCAGCGGCAGCGTCGAAAAGCCGCTGCTGGGCATGCTCCACCGTGACGGCACGCCGGAAGACCTCACCGCCTGCCCGCTGTATCCCGCTTCGTTTGAACTGGTGTTTGCCGCACTGAAGCCGTTTATCGCCCGCGCGGGGTTAACGCCCTATAACGTTGCCCGCAGGCGCGGCGAGCTGAAATACCTCCTGCTGACCGAAAGCCAGATCGACGGCGGCATGATGCTGCGCTTCGTGCTGCGCTCAGAGAGCAAGCTGGAGCAGCTGCGCGCAGCGCTGCCAGCATTGCAGGCCCAGCTTCCGCCGTTGCGGGTGATCACGGCCAACATTCAGCCGGTGCATATGGCGATCATGGAAGGGGAGAAAGAGATTTTCTTCACCGAACAGCATGCGCTGGCGGAGAACTTCAACGGCGTGCCGCTGTGGATCCGTCCGCAAAGTTTCTTCCAGACTAACCCCACCGTCGCCAGCGCGCTGTACGCCACCGCGCGCGACTGGGTGCGCGCGTTACAGGTTCATCACATGTGGGATCTGTTCTGCGGCGTCGGCGGCTTTGGCCTGCACTGCGCCACGCCGGACATGCAGCTCACCGGCATTGAAATCTCCGCCGAAGCGATTGCCTGCGCAAAGCAGTCCGCCGCTGAACTGGGGTTAACCAATCTGCACTTCCAGGCGCTGGACTCCACGCAGTTCGCGACCGGGCAGGGCAACGTGCCGGAGCTGGTGCTGGTGAATCCGCCGCGCCGGGGCATCGGCCAGGCACTTTGCGACTACCTGAGCCAGATGGCGCCTAAGTACATCGTTTATTCCAGCTGTAACGCACAGACCATGGCGAAAGATATCGCTAATCTGCCGGGTTACCGCATTGAGCGCGTTCAGCTCTTTGATATGTTCCCGCACACCGCGCATTACGAAGTGCTGACGTTGCTCGTGAAATCTTAAACAAAATGTGAACTCTTCATCCCTGCGAAATCAGGTAAGCTTACGTCATAAAAATTGAATAAAGGCTTACCGATGAAGCAGATCCTGCTGGTGGAAGATGACCACGATATTGCGGCGCTCCTGCGCCTCAACTTAGAAGATGAAGGCTACACCATTACCCACGAGCCGGACGGGGGAAAGGCGTTACCGCTTCTGGAAAAACAGCCGTGGGACGCGGTGATCCTCGATCTGATGCTGCCGAACGTCGACGGCCTGGAAATTTGCCGCCGTATCCGCCAGATGACCCGCTACCTGCCCATTATCATCATTAGCGCCCGCAGCAGTGAAACCGATCGTATTACCGGCCTGGAAACCGGGGCGGATGATTATCTGGCAAAACCGTTCTCGGTGCAGGAGCTGATTGCCCGCATTAAGGCGCTGTTCCGCCGTCAGCAGGCGATGGGGCAGGCGCAGACGGACGGCATTATTCAGGCGCACGGCCTGACTATCGATCCGCTGGCGCGCAGCGTGCGTCTCAACGGCCAACACGTCGATCTCACCCCGCGCGAATTTGAGCTGCTCTATTTCTTTGCCCGTCATCCCGGCGAGGTCTTCTCGCGGCTGGCGCTGCTGGAGCAGGTGTGGGGCTATCAGCACGAAGGCTACGAGCACACCGTCAATACCCACATCAACCGCCTGCGCATCAAAATTGAGAAAGATGCCGCCGAGCCGGAAATCATTCGCACCGTCTGGGGTAAAGGCTATAAGTTTGCGGAGCGTAACCATGATGCGTCGCTTTAGCCTGAGCCAGCGCCTGACGCTGCTGTTTACGGCGTTATTGCTGCTCTGCGCTACCGTTGCCTGTGCGGTGCAGCTCTACAGCAGCATGCAGTACGGCAACGCCATGGTGCAGCGGCTCTCCGGCGGGCTGGCGCAGCAGATCGTCCAGCGGGAACCGATTCTAAACGCGCAGGGCAGGGTGGATCGCAGTGCCTTAAAGCCCCTGTTCGACCGGCTGATGACCTTTAATCCGAGCGTCGAGCTGTATGTTGTCTCCCCGGATGGCGAAATCCTGGCCGATGCCGCCCCGCCGGGCCACATCCAGCGGCAAAAAATTGACCTCGCGCCGATTCAAAATTTCCTGAGCGGGACGGTGATGCCGGTGCTGGGCGACGACCCCCGCAGTCAGAATAAAAAGATCTTCAGCGCCACGCCGCTGCGTCAGGACGGCGAGCTGAAAGGCTATCTGTACATTATTTTGCAGGGGGAGGAGTTCAACGCGCTGGCGGAGACGGCCTGGCACAAAGCGCTCTGGAGTACGGCGCTGTGGTCCATGCTGCTGGTGGCGCTGTTTGGCCTGCTGGCGGGGGTGCTCATCTGGTACTGGGTGACGCGTCCGGTCAAACAGCTCACGATGGACGTGGCCGGTCTGGAGCAGGACAGCATCAGCGCGATCAAGCAGCTGGCGGCCCAGTCGCTGGCGCCTGCCGGCCAGGATGAAGTGGCGATCCTGCGCAATACCTTTATTGAGCTGGCGCGCAAAATCACCTCTCAGTGGGATCGGCTGGCCGACAGCGACCGTCAGCGCCGGGAGTTTATCGCCAATATTTCACACGATTTGCGTACGCCGCTGACCTCGCTGCTGGGGTATCTGGAAACGCTGTCGCTGAAATCCGCGACGCTGACGCCGCAGGAGCACCAGCAGTACCTCGCCACCGCGCTGCGCCAGGGGCAAAAGGTGCGCCATCTGTCGCAGCAGCTGTTTGAGCTGGCGCGTCTTGAGCACGGCGGCATCAAGCCCCAGCGCGAGCGTTTTGCCATGGCCGAGCTGATTTCCGACGTGGCGCAGAAGTTTGAGCTGGCCGCCCGCACGCGGGAGTTAAATTTGCATATTGATGTGCCGGGTCCGCTGCCGCTGGTGAACGCCGACGTCTCCATGATTGAACGGGTGGTGACGAATCTGCTGGATAACGCGATACGCCATACGCCACCGGGTGGAGACATTCGTCTGGCGGTGTGGCAGGAGAACGACCGGTTGCAGGTTGAAGTGGAAGATAACGGCGCGGGCGTCGATGCGGCCTTGCGGGACGATCTGTTCCAGCGGCCTTCAGCGTTAAATCCTCAGGCGTCGCGGGACAACCGGGGCGGATTAGGGCTATTGATCGTGAAAAGAATGCTGGAGCTGCACGGCGGGGGGATCCGGTTGATGGAGTCCGTAAGCGGGGCGCGGTTCAGGTTCTTTGTGCCGCTGTGAGAAATTGCCGGGTGGCGCTGCGCTTACCCGGCCTACAGACCACCCCCGTAGGCCAGACCACCCGGCAAAAAGCGATTACTGCGGGAACCACTGCTCGCTGATTTTCTGATACATACCGTCAGCCTTGATCGCTTTCAGTGCGCCGTTCAGTTTTTCCAGCAGGGCTTTGTTATCCGGGCGTACCGCGATGCCGAGGCCTGTACCGAAGTATTGCGGATCGGTCACTTTCTCTGTCGCTGTCCCCAGCTGCGGGTTGGTTTTCAGCCATTCGTTCACCACGGCGGTGTCGCCGAATACGCCGTCAATACGGCCATTTTTCAGGTCGATAATCGCGTTCTGGTAGCTGTCATAGGCCACGGTTTTGACTTCAGGATGCTTGTCCTGGAGGTATTTCTGGTGCGTGGTGCCGTTTTCCATGCCGATGCGCTTGCCTTTCAGCTGGTCAAAGGAGGTGTACGCGCCTTTCTTCGCAATCACCACCGCAGAGTTCGCGTAGTACGGGTCGGTGAACGCGACCTGCTTGCTGCGCTCTGGCGTGATATCCATACCGGAGATCACCGCATCATATTTTTTGAACTTGAGGGACGGGATCAGGCTGTCAAACGCGTGGTTAGTAAAGGTGCAGTCGGCCTGCATCTGCTTGCACAGCGCTTTCGCCAGGTCGATGTCGAAACCGACGATCTGGTTGCTGGCATCCAGCGATTCAAACGGCGGATAGGTGGCAGAAACGCCGAAATTGATTTTATCTGCGGCTGACGCGCCAGCGGCGAAGGTTGCCAGTAATGCGGCCAGAACTAACTTTTTCATTGTGTTGCTCCCGTCTGTAGGTCTTATGAAAGTACAATGCCATTTAATGAATTTATATGCAATATAAATGATTAAATATTAGATGGTAGGCAAAAAAAAACGGATAACCAAAAGGTTATCCGTCACGTGTATTCACGTTTATGCATTTCCTGCCGGGCGGGCCCGGCCTACGATCTCCGCTCGAATGCCAGCGCCTTACGTTCGATCAGGCGCATCATCAGCGTCAGCAGGCCGTTGACCACCAGATACACCAGCCCGGCCGCACCGAACACCATCACGTCGTAGGTGCGTCCATACAGCAGTTGCCCGTGGCCCATCACTTCCATCAGGGTGATGGTGTAGGCCAGAGAGGTACTTTTGAACACCAGAACGACTTCGTTGGAATAGGAAGAGAGCGCGCGCTTAAAGGCGTACGGCAGCAGGATCGCTAGCGTGTCCTTCTTGCTCATGCCCAGCGCGCCGCAGGACTGCCACTGGTCTTCCGGGATCGCGCGGATTGCACCGTAAAACAGCTGCGTGGTATAGGCGGCGCTGTTCAGCGAGAGGGCAATCAGTGCGCATAGCCACGGCTCAGAGAGCAGGTGCCAGATCACCGGGTATTGCTGTAACGACGGGAACTGCCCCGGACCGTAGTAAATCAGGAAAATCTGCACCAGCAGCGGCGTACCGGTAAACAGCGTAATGTAACCGCGTACAATCCACACCAGCACCGGCGTTTTCAGCGTCAGGACGATGGTGAAGATCAGCGCCAGAATCAGCGCCACGATGATGGACGCGACGGTCAGCGTCAGGCTGGTGTGCAGCCCTTTCATCAGTTCGGGTAAATAGTCCAGCATCAGCCTGGTCTCCGTTCAAAACGCGTTGCACGCAGATCAATACGCTTAAGAACGTACTGGCTCAGCAACGTGATCGCCAGGTAGATCGCTGCCGCCACAATGTACCAGGTAAAAGGCTCCTGCGTACGGGTGGCGATGCTTTTGGTTTGCAGCATCAAATCGTTCACGCTGATCAGGCTCACCAGCGCGGTATCTTTCAACAGGACCAGCCACTGATTACCCAGCCCCGGCAGGGCATGACGCCACATCTGCGGCATGACCAGGCGGAAGAAGATCGCCGCTTTCGACAGGCCCAGCGCCTGGCCGGATTCCCACTGACCCTGCGGCACCGCCTTCAGCGCGCCGCGCAGCGTTTGTGACGCATAGGCCGAATAGAGCAGGGAGAGCGCAATCACGCCGCACAGGAATGGGCTGACGTCGAAGTTCTCGATCTGCATCTGCACCGGGATCTGCGCAACGCCGAGGTTAAGGGTAAAGCCGTCCGACAGCGTGAGCAGCAGCTGTGAGGAACCGAAATAGATAAACAGGACCACCAGAATTTCCGGTAGCCCGCGCAGCACGGTTACCAGCGCTGAACCGAGCCATGCGACAGGGCGCCACTTAACGGACTCCCACACCGCAAAGAACATCGCCAGTACCAGGCCGATAATCAGTGCACAAACGGCAAGGCCGACGGTCATCCCGGCGGCGCTTGCTAAAGGAAAAATTTCATTCATCAGGAATTACTTCTGGAACCATTTTTTGTAGATGGTTTCGTAGGTGCCGTCTTTCTTCACTTTTTCCAGCGCAGCATTGAATTTCTGCTGCAACTCGGTGTTGCCCTGACGTACGGCAATACCCAGACCTGTACCGAAGTAGTCTTTATCGGTCACCTTGTCACCCACGGCGGCCAGCTTGTCGTTCGCTTTCAGCCATTCAGTCACGACAGCCGTGTCCCCGAAGACCGCATCGATACGACCGTTTTGCAGGTCCAGCTTCGCATTCTGGTAGCTGTCATACGGCACAGTGGTGATTTCCGGATGCTTATCCATAATGAATTTCTGGTGCGTGGTGCCGTTTTGAACGCCCACCTTCTTGCCTTTCAGCAGATCGACAGAGGCGTATTTGCCTTTCTGACCGATGAACAGGGCTGAGTTGTCATAGTAAGGCGCAGTGAACAGAACCTGCTTTTCACGCTCCGGGGTGATGTCCATGCCGGCCATCACCGCGTCGATGCGGCGGAACTTCAGGCTCGGGATCAGGCTGTCGAACGACTGGTTGCTGAAGGTGCAGGTCGCGTCGATCTCTTTACACAGGGCGTTAGCCAGGTCAACGTCGAAGCCAACAATTTTATTGTTCGCATCAATGGATTCAAACGGAGGATAAGACGCTTCGGTGGCGAAACGGATGGTCTGGGCTGCGGTAGCGGAAAGGCTGACGCTAGCGAGCAGCGCGGCAATCAATACTTTTTTCATTATAATTTCCCTAACACGTCAGTGAGATAAGTAATTTTTGAAGGCATCGGTTTGCGGGTTGGTGAAGCAGCTCGCGTCACCTTGCTCAACGATATACCCGTTTTCCATGTAGACCACGCGGCTGGCGGTTTTGCGCGCCACTTCCACCTCGTGGGTCACGATGACCTGGGTAATGTTGGTTTCCGCCAGCTCGCGAATAATACTCACGATCTGAGCAGTAATTTCCGGATCCAGCGCCGCGGTCGGCTCGTCAAACAGCAGCACCGCCGGCTCCATCATCAGCGCACGGGCAATCGCTACGCGCTGCTGCTGACCACCGGAGAGGTGAAGCGGATAGCGGTCGCTGTAGGGCTTCAGGCGCAGACGTTCCAGCAGCTTGTCGGCACGCGCCATCGCCCGATCTTTGCTTAAGCCGAGCACGCGGCACGGGGCTTCAATCAGGTTTTGTACCACGGTCAGGTGCGGCCAGAGATTGTATTGCTGAAAAACCATGCCCACGTTTTGACGCAGTTCACGAATCGCTTTATCAGAAGGGGTTTTCGCAAAATCAAAATGGTTACCGGCAATGGCCAGCGTGCCCGAGCGGGGCATTTCAAGCAGATTCAGAACGCGCAGAAGGGAGCTTTTTCCCGCGCCGCTTGGGCCGAGCAAAACCAGCGTTTCGCCCTCCGGGCAGCTCAGCGTAATGTCGAACAGCGCCTGGTGTGCGCCGTAGAAGCAGTTAATGCCGTTTAGTTTAATACTCATCGGGGCAGTCTTTACTCATCC
The DNA here is from genome assembly GCF_014982165.1 of Enterobacter cloacae complex sp. P24RS. NCBI lineage: Bacteria > Pseudomonadati > Pseudomonadota > Gammaproteobacteria > Enterobacterales > Enterobacteriaceae > Enterobacter > Enterobacter cloacae complex sp. P24RS. Next base: position 49,906 of record NZ_JADCKU010000019.1, on the reverse strand, counting down.
AGGCAATCTATAGCAATTGAGGCCGCAGATAGTACCGTTGACAGAATAGTTATGCAATATTTCTGCGTTAAAAGTTAAATATAACCCGTGTTTCTTCTTAAACATAGCACAAAATAGCGAAGGGGGAGGGGGGCGAGAATAAATGTCGGCATTCCGCCTGAAATGCCGGACATTTTACGGGGTTAACGTTTATTTCACCGCTGCGTTAGCGGTTTTCAACGGACTGGCGCAGGGTGCCAGCCGGGGCATGAACGCTGCCGCCAATGTAGCGAACATCATCGATGGCCCAGCACTGCCCTTCACGGATCATCAGCACTTCATCCTGCCAGGTCTGGGTGCCCTGCGTCAGCTTCACGCGCAGCGGAATATTGCGCGCGTCGGTGTTTGGAATGGTTGACGCGCTGGCAACCTCGGCGCTGTCGGGCAGCGTCGCGCGGCTGGAGAACGGATCGGCAGACAGCAGCGCGTTATGCTGCGGATCGCGCGAGGCGTCGTTAAGCAGTTTCGCCAGGTTATCGCTCAGGTACGGGCGCAGGGCGGTGAGATCATTACCGCGATGCTGAATGCGATAATCATAGAACTGTTGCGCCACGGCGTCCGGGCCGCCCTCGATGCAGGGGCCGCTGCGGGAACCGATATCCTTAAAGGCTGGCGTGACCGGCGTAGTGCAGGCGCTGAGCACCAGCGCGCAGGGCACTAAAAGCGTTAAAGCAGAGTAGCGCATGTTGATTTCCTTATTTATTAACTATCCTTTCAATCATAGCGTAACGAACCGATAATGCAGTTGCTAACGCATTGAACGCTAAAGAAGGAGAGAAAGTATGCAGTTTTCAACGACCCCAACCCTGGAAGGGCAACCGATCACCGAGTACTGCGGCGTGGTCACCGGCGAGGCGATCCTTGGCGCTAACGTCTTCCGGGACTTTTTTGCCGGCATTCGCGACATCGTCGGCGGGCGCTCCGGCGCGTATGAAAAAGAGCTGCGTAAAGCGCGCGAGATTGCGTTTAAGGAGCTGGGCGAGCAGGCCAAGGCGCTGGGCGCGGATGCGGTGGTGGGCATTGATATCGACTACGAAACGGTTGGTAAAGATGCCAGCATGCTGATGGTGAGCGTAAGCGGCACGGCGGTGAAGATCCGTTGATGACGCGTTCGCTCTCAGCCGTCCTGCTGGCGCTGCTGCTGGCAGGATGCGCCGCGGAAAAAGGCATCGTTGATAAGGGTGCTTACGAGCTGGATACGCGCCATCAGGCGCAGGCGGCCTACCCGCGTATAAAGGTGCTGGTTATTCACTACACCGCAGACGATTTTGACACCTCGCTTGCAACCCTGACCGATAAAAACGTCAGCTCCCATTATCTCATCCCCGCCAGGCCCCCCGCGCCGGACGGTAAACCACGCATCTGGCAACTGGTGCCGGAGAGCGAGCTTGCCTGGCATGCGGGCATCAGCTTCTGGCGCGGCACCAACCGCATCAACGATACCTCCGTGGGGATTGAGCTGGAGAACCGTGGCTGGCAGAAAGTTGGGGGAGTAAAAACCTTCGTGCCCTTTGAACCGGCACAAATCGCGGCGCTGATCCCTCTCGCTAAAGACATCATTGCCCGCTACGACATCAAACCGCAGAACGTCGTGGCCCATGCCGATATTGCCCCGCAGCGTAAGGACGATCCCGGCCCGCTGTTCCCGTGGCGCGAGCTGGCGCAGCAGGGGATAGGCGCGTGGCCCGATCCGGCGCGCGTGGCGTTCTATATGAACGGGCGATCGCGTTATGAGCCGGTGGATACCGCGGCGCTGCTCGATCTGCTGGCCCGCTACGGCTACGAGGTGCCCGTGGACAGCACTCCCGCGCAGCAAAAACGCATCATCATGGCGTTCCAGATGCATTTCCGTCCGCAGCTGTGGAACGGCGTAGCCGACGTTGAATCCCTGGCTATCGCCGAAGCGCTGTTAGAGAAATACGGACAGGGGTAATTCTTCGGAATACCCCCGAATGGGTATATTCTCCTTACTTGTCATGAGATTAATCTTAAGTACATCGTCAATTAACTTTTAGTAAATTGACTTAAAATTATCCGGATTTAAGATAGACACATAGCTTGCTAACTAAATTGGCAAATAAATAAAAGCATTATTCTTTCTTTTTTTTCTTGAGAATATCATCAGGACTCATATTCAGGATCCGGCATCAGGCCGGGGCCATTATTAATCATTAAAATCTTAAATCGGGTATAACAATGTTAAGCATCTACGCAAAAAAATTACGACCGCAGGCCGAGATGGAAAAAATTATTGCTGCCACTTCCGGCGTTGAGGAAAAAACGCTAAAGAAATGGCAAAAACTTTCTACGGCTGATTCCGAATATATCCATATTATCGTCAGCGGAGAAGTAGAGTTTCGCCGCGAGTCTGACGAACTGTGCATGTTCACCGTAACGGGATACTGCATATTCGGCCTCTCCTCAATGTACTACCAGTCCGCCCATATGTACGGCCTCGTGCGGGCGAATACCGTAGTTCGCTCCATTAAGAAAGAGGATTTCGCCCGGCTGATGACCGAGAAAAACCTGTGGCCTGAACTGACGAAGGTGCTTTCCTGGTATATCTGCATGCTGAGCAAACGCGATGATGTTCTGGTTGCCCGCAGCGCGTATTCCGTTGTCCGCGAATTTTTATATGAAATAAACGATCTGATTGTCCAGCATCAACGCGATATCAACGTTTATGATTACATTCAGGAATACACTAACCTGGCGCGCAGCACCATTATTAAAATTCTCTCCGACCTTAAAAAAGGCCAGTATATCGTGGTGGAAAAAGGTCGACTGCTTAATCTCACCTCACTGCCTGAAAAATATTAATGCTGCTCCCGCCGGTCTCCTGATTCATCTGACGGAGGCCGGCTATTATCGCTCTGTTTTACGCTTGCCTGCGTATTATCCTGCGTTTCGTCTACCGGCGGCGCGGGTATTTTTCCCTGCGAATAATCCTGCTCCTGTTCTTTTAACGCCTGCTTAAGTAATTCTTCCAGCGACGCATCGTTGCTGCCTGCGCTGGCGGGCGCGATGTCGCGCTCGTGCGCCTCGGTTCCCGGCAGGGTATCCCGCGACGTGTCCTGCGGCACCGCGCCGTCGGGTGCCTGCTGCCAGTCGGCATCATCGCTGTTTATGGGCAGAGCCTGCATGGGCGGAACATCAACATGCACCGGCGCAGGTTTAGGCTGCGGATGCGGGAACGGTTTACTCACATACACGTAATGCATATCTGAAAGCTGCGTTTCCGGCTTCGCCACGCTGGCTTTGACCGGTTCGGGCGACGGGTGGCGGAGGTGCCAGTACACATGTGCATACAGGCCGGCAACCAGCATGGCGCAAAGCCCGAACGTCCATAACACCGTTTTGCCGAATACGTTTTTCAGGCTGGGGAGGCGGTACGAGAACCAGACCGCCTCTCCGGTTGTATAGCTGCGCTGGGCCGCAAGACAGATGGTCGACATTAGGCTTTTTTCTCCTGCGTTTTCGCGTCCGCGGTGGTGCGGGTGGCCTGAATCAGTACGCTCGGCGTGCTGTTGGTCACGCGCATTAATTGCATCAGCGTGTCTTCTCCCGGGATGCCGTCCACGTGCAGTTTCATTTGTTGCTGGAACTCGCGGGTGCGTTTCATCATCTCTGCGGTCCAGATCCGGGCGTGCGTTTCCGGCTTGCTGAGCGCGAGGCTTAACTGCTGATCGAGCCAGGCCATGTCTTTACCGTCGCTGGCGGCGCCGATCGCGTCCTGGCCTTCCGGCGTCAGGCGGTGCAGCTGAGTGAAGTTGCCGGTCGCATGCTGGTTAAACCAGCTGCGGCTCACCTGCCAGGTCCGGTTATTCATGAGCAGGTCAATCGACGTGTCGCCGACGCGGGCGACAACCGCATAGTTAAGGTGATCGCCGGTTTTGAGCTCGCTGACCCACGGATACCCCTCCCGCGCCAGCGCTTCCGGCGTCGCGTTCCCCTGCTTACACATCAGGTTCACTTTCGCGGCGTTATGGCACAGGGCCTCTTCTGCCGAGGCGTCATACCCCCACATCAGATAAAGCTGGTGCATCGCATCCGGCTGATTCACCATTTCGTTGTCGATAACCGGCACCACGGCTGCTTCAGGTTTTGGCGTCGGCTGTTTCCAGCTGACGGGGACCGGCAGCGGGATGGGAAGGTGCGCGTTGATCGACGAGGTCAGATACCAGCCGCAGGCCGCAAACAGCACCGACGCGAACAGCCCCACGGTCGCCAGGCGCTTACCGTGTTTTTTGGCGGGCAGGATCTCTCCCGCCGCCAGGCGTAAATGACGCGGGCTGACCTGCGCCGCGCGTTCCGTCCAGGCGGCGAGCATTGACAGGTGTGCCAGAGCATTCAGTTTGCTGATGTTGCCTTTGGTCAGCGCGTGCATTTTGCGCACGCGGGCCGGCGTTAACGGCGAATTTTCACAGCCGTGTTCTTCGCACTGCGCCTGCACGTAGCTCAGGTATTCGCGGCAGGTCAGGGGACGCAGAACGTGATGGGTGTGCATATATTCGCGCAGTTCAGGTTGCTTAATCAGGCTTTCCCGATCCGCAGCGCCCATTAGCACCACGGACAGGCGGACGTTCAGCTCCTGGGCACGCGTGAGCAGCGTTCCCAGGACTTCCAGACAGCCCTCTTTCATGGCTTCGCAGTGGGCGATGGTCAGCACTCTGGATTTCGCTTTTCCCTCCTGCCACTGGCGCAGTACGGCATCCACCGCCTGCATACGGTTGCCGATCGCTTTCGTTCCCGGGTTGAGCTTGTACAGCAGGCTACTGGCACTCAATTTTGGAAACGCGCTGATGGCAAGCACGTTGCCGCTGCTGGTTTTCAGCGCATCGCTGAAGTGAGCCAGAAGCGGCGCGTCGTCGCTAAAGAGCCCGATAATGCCCGCCTGCTGGGTTTTCTCTTTCAGCAGGTTAAACACATCCTGATGATAAGGCACCAGAAAATCCCCGGATAAACGGGCGATCGTCCTGAATGGCGGGTTTTTAAAATTAAAGTGGCTCTGATACATAACGACTTACCGTCTCTGATTAGGAATAGCAACAGCACCAGAAAGTAAGTTAATGCTCTGAGGTGGTCAATTTGCAAACAGGGTAAAAATATCCTGCTGGCAGCGCCTAACATCTGGATTTTATACGGTCAATATTTTTCTTTATGAAAGTTAGCGGCAAAGTGAGTGGTCGCATTTGCAACAGCTTATTACTATTTTCATCCATATTGGCGCAGTATGACGCTGCTTATTTTTGCTTTGCTATAGGCCGGATAAAAAATGAGGTTCTCATTTCTGTCACGGTGGATAACGCCTTGTATTATGTTTGTGCTGCTGATTTTTTGCGGCCAGCAAGGGTATCTCACCTTTAAAGATTATAAAAAAGTTACGAATAAGTTGGCTAATTCTGACGAGCAGCCGCTGAAAATCTTGCGTGAGGAAAAAACCTTTACGCTATTCACCGCGGCCGTGCGTCAGGATAACGTGCCCGCGGCGGTAAAAGCCCCGCTGGCGGCGGAAATCGAGGGCATCGTGAGCAGCGATGACGCCTGGCTCTCCTTCGCCGTCATCAAAACGCCGGGCGGCCAGAAAAGCTACCGCGAGGGTGAACCGCTCACCGGCTTTAACGACGCATTTATTCAGGAAATTAATAAAGACAATGTGGTTGTTAATTATGAAGGTGCTACGCAGGTACTGGCATTAAATAAGCCGGACTATTTTAAGGGCGGCACAGAAAGCGGCCCGGTGACCAAATCGACAAAAGATCCCGGTGCAGACAGTTTGCATCTGGATGATTATCTGGTGTTAAAGCCGTTAATAGAAAAGGGCCAGCTGGAAGGCTACAGGATCAACCCACGGAATGCCTCCTCGTTCTACAGCCAGTCTGGTCTGGAAAAAGGGGATGTGGCGGTGAAAGTCAATTCTGTCGATATGACTGATGAAGCAAAAGCGAAAAGCATTATTGCTAACTGGTCGAAAATGAAAGAGGCGGAGGTCGTGGTTCGGCGTCACGCTCACCTTGAAAATATTCGGGTCAATGTTCTAAACAATTAACAAGTGTACAGACATGAAGAAATTTCCATGGGCGTGCGTGGCGCTGACCGCATTGTCGTTATATTCCAGTTCGCTGCTTGCAGCTAACTTTAGCGCGAGTTTTAAAAATACCGATATTCGCGAGTTTATCGATACGGTAGGCCGCAATCTCAACAAAACCATTCTGGTCGATCCGTCCGTCCAGGGCACCGTCTCGGTCAGAACCTACAACGTGCTGACGGAAGATGAATATTACCAGTTCTTCCTGAGCGTGCTGGATCTGTACGGCCTGTCGGTGATCCCGATGGACAACGGCATGGTCAAAGTGGTGCGCTCCAGCGTGGCGCGTACCGCCGGTGCGCCGCTGGCGGACAGCAAAAACCCGGGCAAGGGTGACGAGATCATCACCCGCGTGGTGCGGATGGAAAACGTGCCGGTGCGCGAGCTGGCCCCGCTGCTGCGCCAGCTGAACGATGCCACCGGCATCGGTAACGTGGTGCATTTTGAGCCGTCCAACGTGATGTTGTTAACCGGTAAGGCCTCGGTGGTGAACCGCCTGGTGGATCTGGTGCAGCGCGTTGACAGAGAGGGCGTTCAGCGCCGTGAAATCGTGCCGCTGCGCTTTGCCTCTGCCAAAGATCTCTCCGACATGTTGAACAACCTCAACAATGAAGAGCAGAAGGGGCAGAACGCGCCGCAGCTCGCCATCAAAGTGGTGGCGGATGACGAAACCAACAGCCTGGTGATCAGCGGTTCGGAAGATGCACGCACGCGCACCCGCTCCCTGATTCACCAGCTCGATCGCGAGCAGAACAACGAGGGGAATACCCGCGTCTTCTACCTCAAGTACGCCAGCGCCACCAAAGTGGTTCCGGTGCTGACCGGTATTGGCGAGCAGCTGAAAGACAAGCCGGGTACGGCCAAAGCGAAAACCGCGAGCGCCGCGACGGATCTGAATATTACCGCCGACGAGTCAACCAACTCGCTGGTGATCACCGCCCAGCCTAACGTGATGAACTCCCTGGAGAAGGTGATCGACAAGCTCGATATTCGCCGTCCGCAGGTGCTGGTAGAAGCGATCATTGCGGAAGTGCAAGACGGTAACGGCATGGATCTCGGCGTGCAGTGGACCGGCAAGCACGGCGGCGTGCAGTTCGGCGCCACCGGCTTACCGATTAGCCAGATCAAGAACGGCACCATGAAGGGGGCGAGCTTCACCGGCCTGGCGACCGGCTTCTTTAACGGCGACTTCGGCGCCCTGGTGACCGCGCTCTCCACCGACGGCAAAAACGACATCCTCTCCACGCCGAGCGTGGTCACGCTGGATAACAAAGAAGCGTCGTTTAACGTGGGTCAGGACGTGCCGGTGCTTTCCGGCTCGCAGACCACCAGCGGCGACAACGTCTTCAACTCCGTTGAGCGCAAGACCGTGGGTACCAAGCTGAAAATTGTGCCGCAGATTAACGACGGCGACATGATCCACCTGAAGATTGAGCAGGAAGTCTCCAGCGTTGACAACAGCGCGACGGAAGACGCCAGCCTCGGCCCGACCTTCAACACCCGCACCATCAATAACGAGGTGATGGTCCACAGCGGCCAGACGGTGGTGCTCGGCGGCCTGATGGAAAACGTCACCAAGCAGTCGGTCTCTAAGGTGCCGCTGCTCGGCGATATCCCGCTGGTGGGCCAGCTGTTCCGCTACACCTCGCAGGATACGTCCAAGCGCAACCTGATGGTGTTTATTCATACCACCGTCCTGCGTGACGACGACAACTACAGCGCGGCATCGAAGGAGAAATATGATCAGATCCGGGTGCGCCAGATGCAGCGGCTGGAAGAGAAAAAGCTCGGCATCATTGCGCCGAGCGACAATGCCGTCCTGCCCGCGTTCCCTGTCGACGCCAGCGCCGCGCCGGTGAAAACCAGCGCCACGCGCAATCCGTTTAAAGAATAGTGCGGAGGGGGCAACGTGGACGAACTGAGTAAAGCGCTGTGCAGCAGCAGCTACGCAAAGGATAACGGCGTTCTGTTTTATAACAACGAGGTCTTTATCCGTGAGGACACCCCGGCGTATGCACTGCTGGAGGTGCGCCGTGTACTGGGACGTGCGTTCGTTCCGGTCACCCTGACGCCGGAAGCCTTCGATGAGCTGCTGGCTAAAATCTGGCAGCAGAGCAGCGGCGTTTCGCAGCAGCTGGTGGACGATATGGACGCGGATATCGACCTGATGGCGCTAACCGAGGAGATCCCGGATAACGAAGATCTGCTCGATAACGACGAAAACTCGCCGGTGATCCGCCTGATCAACGCCATTCTCAGCGAGGCGGTGAAGGACGGCGCGTCGGATATTCATATCGAAACCTTCGAGCGCACGCTGAGCATTCGCTTCCGCGTCGACGGCGTGCTGCGCCCGGTGCTACAGCCGGCGCGTAAGCTCGCCCCGCTGCTGGTGTCGCGCATCAAGGTGATGTCGAAACTGGACATCGCCGAGAAGCGCCTGCCGCAGGATGGCCGTATCTCCCTGCGCATCGGGCGCAAGGCGATCGACGTGCGCGTGTCGACCATTCCGTCCCAGTACGGCGAGCGCGTGGTCATGCGTCTGCTCGATAAAAGCAACCTCAAGCCCGACATCAACAAGCTCGGGCTGATTGATGAAGAGCTGGAGAAGCTGAAGGGGCTTATCGATCGCCCGCACGGGATCATCCTCGTTACCGGACCGACGGGCTCCGGTAAAAGTACCACCCTGTACGCCATTCTCTCGGCGCTGAACGGCCATGAACGCAACATTCTGACCGTGGAAGACCCGATTGAATACGAGCTGGAAGGGGTGGGGCAGACGCAGGTTAACCCGCGTGTCGATATGACCTTTGCCCGCGGGCTGCGCGCGATTTTGCGTCAGGATCCGGACGTGGTGATGATCGGGGAAATTCGCGACGGAGAGACCGCGCAGATTGCAGTGCAGGCCTCGCTCACCGGTCACCTGGTGATGTCGACGCTGCACACCAACAGCGCAGCCGGGGCGATAACCCGCCTGCGGGATATGGGGCTGGAGTCGTTTTTGATTGGTTCATCGCTGCTCGGCGTCATTGCCCAGCGTCTGGTGCGTCGGCTGTGCACGCACTGCCGGACCACCAGTCCGCTGGACGCCAATGAAAAAGCGCTGTTCAGCTTTATGGACGCGCCGCCAAAAGCGATCTACCGCGCGGTGGGGTGTGAACACTGCCGCCAGAGCGGCTATCAGGGCCGCGCCGGTATTCATGAATTTCTGGTGGTGGACAGCACCATGCGCCGCGCCATTCATGAAGATAAGGACGAAATGTCCATCGAAACGCAGCTGTTTAAGCAGGCCTACAGCCTGCGCGAAAACGGGCTGCTGAAGGTGATTAGCGGCGTGACGTCTCTGGAAGAGGTCATGCGCGTTACCGCCGAGCGTGGGGGGGATGCGTAATGGCCTTCTACGCCTGGACGGCGACGGATGCTGCCGGAAAAACCCAGCGCGGGACGCTACAGGCCGAGGGGCAAAAGCAGGTTCGCCAGACGTTGCGCGAACAAAAGCTGATGCCCGTAAGCATCACCGAAACCCGCGAGGCGGCGGCAGCCGGAAAAGCAAAAACCGGGGCGAAGCTCTCCACGCCGGTGCTGTCGATGTTTACCCGCCAGCTCTCGACGCTGGTGAACGCCGCGCTGCCGCTGGAGAGCGCGCTGAAGGCCATCTCTAAGCAGACGGAAGACAAAAAGCTGGCGGCGATGGTGGTGGAAATTCGCGAGAAAGTGGTGGAAGGGCATACGCTGTTCGACGCCTTCAGCCAGTTTCCGCGCACCTTCGACAAGCTCTACTGCACGCTGGTGATGGCCGGTGAAAAGACCGGTCACCTGGGCGACGTGCTGGAGAAACTGGCGGAGTACAACGAGCAGCGCCAGAAGATGAAAAGTAAGCTGACGCAGGCGATGGTCTACCCGATTACCCTCACCGTGGTCGCCATCGCGGTCATCAGCATTCTGCTGGTGGCGGTGGTGCCGCAGGTGATTGAGCAGTTTACCCACATGAAGCAGCAGCTGCCGATCACCACCCGCACGCTGATTGCGGTCAGTGATTTCCTGCAAGCCTGGGGCATCTGTATTGCCGGCAGCCTGGCGGGGGCGTTCGTCGGTTTTAAAACCTGGGTGCGAAACGTGAAAAACCGTTTTCGCTGGCACAGTTGGCTGGTGAACGGCTCGCCGATTAAAAAGCTGGTGTGCGCCATCAACAGCGCCCGCTATATCCGTACCCTGAGCATTTTGCAGGCCAGCAGCGTGCCGCTGCTGGAGGGCATGTATATCGCGATGGACGGGATTGAAAACCTCTATGCCCGGCAGGTGCTGGAGCAGGCCGCCGACACCGTGCGCCAGGGGGCGTCGCTGTATGCGGCGCTGGAACAGGCTAAATTATTCCCGCCAACCATGCTGTATATGATTGCCTCCGGCGAAGAGAGCGGGGAATTGGGTAATTTAATGGATCGCGCGGCGGAAAATCAGGAATCGGCTTTACAACATCGAATTACATTAACGCTGTCGGTTTTTGAACCGGCGCTGGTGGTATCCATGGCGACGATTGTTTTATTCATCGTGCTGTCAATATTACAACCGCTTCTGCAACTTAATAATATGGTAGGTTAAATCATGGCTTTAAAACGTAAAAACCTGGCTCGCCAGGCGGGCTTCACCTTGCTCGAATTAATGGTGGTGATTGTTATTCTCGGCGTTCTGGCAAGTATGGTGGTGCCAAACTTAATGGGAAATAAAGAAAAAGCGGACGAGCAAAAGGCCACCAGCGATATTGTCGCGCTCGAAGGCTCGCTGGATATGTACAAGCTGGATAACCACCGCTATCCGACCACAGAGCAGGGCTTGCAGGCGCTGGTGACCAAGCCTGAAATCGCGCCCATCCCGAACGGCTACCGCGCGGACGGCTATATCCGTCGCCTGCCGCAGGATCCGTGGGGCGGTGATTATATTCTGGTTAGCCCGGGTGAACACGGCGCGGTGGACGTCTTCTCCGCCGGTCCGGACGGTGAAGCGAATACCCCTGACGATATTACTAACTGGTCTCTGGATAAGAAAGAGAAATAATGAAAAATCAACGCGGCTTTACGTTGCTGGAAATTATTCTGGCGCTGGTGATATTTGCCAGTTGCGCCATGATGGTGGTGTCAACCATACCTTCACGCAGCGGTGCGGATATATTTGGCCAGCAATTAAAAGCCCTCGTTGATTATGGTTCAGACCGCGCGGTCATGGACGGAAATATTGTCGGGCTGGTGATGACCACGGATAAATATCAGCTGGTGACGATCGACGATAAAAATGGCGAACGTCACTGGGTGCCATTATCCGCCGGACGTATTACCACCAAAGGTCATTTCCCGGAAGAGATGCACGTCTCGCTCTCGCCGCAGCGCCTGGCCGCAACGGTGACGTCCGAGCCGCAGGTGATCTTTTTACCGGACGGTGAAATCAGCCGCTTTACGCTGACGCTGCAAAGTTTCGACAAACAGCACCATTTCCGCGTGGTGTCGCAGGGTGCGGCACCGGTATCGGTAGAAAACGATGACTAAGGGCAACAAAAAGCAAAAGGGGATGACGCTGCTGGAGGTAATGGTTGCCTTGGTGATTTTCTCCACTGCCGCGCTGGCGCTGATGAACTCGGTCTCCCTGAACGTGCGGTTTACCCATGGTCTGGCCGACACCTTGCAGGCCAGTTGGGTAGCGGAAAACCAGCTGGCGGAAGCACAGCTTACCAAAACCGACTTCCCGGATGCCGAGCAGCAAGGGACGGAGATGATGGGCGGGCGCAGCTGGAACTGGCGCAAGCAGCGGGTGAAAACCGCCGACAACGTCTGGGCGAACGCCATTCGCGTCTATGCGGAAGGTGACGAGAGCCAGCCGGTCATCTCCCTGCACGTCATTCCGCCGGGAGAGAGCAAGTGAAAAAAACGCGACGCCAGCGCGGGTTTACCCTGCTGGAGATCATGATTGCGCTGACCATCTTCGCGGTGATCAGCACCCTGGCCTGGCAAATTCTGGACGGCGCGATGCGTACCAGTTCGGCGACGGATGCCAGCGCCGCGAGCCTCAACCAGCTTCAGCGCGCCTGGAGTCTGATGGAGCGTGATTTTTTCCAGCTTCAGGCGCGGGCTCCGCGCAATGAGCCGGAGCTGTTTCGTCAGGAGGGCGATGCCCTTGAGCTGACCACCCTGAACGGCGTAAGCGGAACGGTCCAGCTGGAGCGCGTGCGCTGGCGGCTGGAGGAGGGGCGTCTGTATCGCGACGTCTGGCCGGTGATTGACGGTCCGGCAGACGTGAAGCCCGACGACGTGCCGATTGTCAGCGGGGTGAAAGCGTTACGGTGGCAGTTTTATCGTCAGGGCTGGCTGAAGTCCTGGCCCGACGCCGCCCATCTGCCGGACGGCGTGGAGGCGACGCTGACGATGGATAACGGGGAGACCTGGCGCTGGGTGTTTACTACGCCGGGCGATATGCCGGAAGTGACCGCTGCCGCGGCGCCTGAGAAGGCCGCCGACGCGCCGGCGGCGACCCCGGATGCCGCCCCTTTGCCGGAGGCAAAACCATGAGCCGGATCCGTCAACAAAAGGGCGTTGCCCTGCTGGTGGTGCTGATTTTACTGGTGATGATGTCTGCCCTGGCCGCCAAAATCAGCCAGCAGTTCTGCCGAAATTTGCAGAAAACCCATTATCAGGTAAGCCAGCAGCAGCTGCGCTGGGCGATGCAGGCCCAGGAAAAAGTGGTGAAGGACCGGTTGCAGACTGACGCCAGCGGCGAAAGCAAGCCGCTGTCGCTGGACGGCGACTGGCATCAGCCGCTGGAGACCCGGGGTGAAGACTACACGGTCGTAAGCCAGGTGGAAGACGCCCAGGACTGCCTTAACGTCAATAACCTGTTGACCGCCGACGTCGCACCCCAGGGGCAAAGCGCGCCCGCCGTGGTGGAAAAACCGCGTAAAGAGCAGAGTGTCGAACAGCTGCTGACGGAGAGCGGCCTCAGCCAGAGCACGGCGGAGGAGGTCTATTTCCAACTGGTGGATTATCTCGATGGTGGCAGCACAACGGCGAAAGAGGGCGCCGAAAGCGATGCGTGGGCCGGCGTCGTGCCCGCGCGGCAACCGGCAAACCAGATGATGCGCAGCATCGCGGAAATCAAGCTGCTGCCGGCGTTTCCTGCTTCGGCCTACCCGAAGGTGAGCAAGCTGCTGTGCGCGCTGCCGGACGCCGCCAGCAAGGTTGACGTGAACACCCTGCAACCGGAACAGGCCGCCGTGCTGGCGGCCATGTTCCCCGGAAAACTCACGCAGGATGACGCCGTTCGCCTGCTGGATTCGCGGCCTGAATCGGGCTGGGAAAATATGGAGGCGTTCAGCAAAGCGCTGGAGCAGACCTTCCCGCAGGTCAAAGACGATCTCCCCCAGGTGGCCGATCGCTTTTCTGTAAACAGCCGGTACTTCCGCGTGAACTACAGCGGCAATACCGACGAATTAACGCTTCGCGTGGTCAGCCAGCTTCAGATTAATAACGAAGCCGGCGAGATCGTGACGTGGCAGCGCCGTTACCGAATGATTGAATAAGAAAAGTAGAACGTTATGAAACAGGTACTTTTTGTTCGTCCCGACAGCCGCGAGGGCGGGAAAATAATGTGGTGTGAGTCCGGCAGCGAGCACGTTGAGGTGCTCGACAGCCTGGAGGCGCTGGCCGATCACCCGCTGGCGGCACGCGTCTGTCTCCTTCTGCCCGCCGGCGACATGATTTTCCGCCACTTCACGCTGCCGAAAAAGGTGGCTTCTCAGGCGATGGCCTTCTCGTGGATGGCGGAAGAGACGCTGATTGGCGACGTGGACACCCTCCACTGGACGGTGCTTCACAAAAAGGGGGCCGAGGTCGACGCCGTGGCCATTGACGCCGACCGCCTGCGCGCGGCGCTGGCCCGCTGTCAGGAGGCCGGACTCCGCGTGATTCAGGCTCTGCCTGATGCCTGGCTGCTGCCCGTGGCGGCAGGCGGCAGCACGCTGGTCGCGCAGAATAATGGCTACTGGCTGCGCTTATCGCCCCACGTGGCGGCAGAAATGGAGGCCAGCCTGCTGCCGCTGCTGATGCAGAAAGCCGGGGAAGGCGAGGTGTGGTGCTACGGCGACGCGCCTGCAAACGTCACCGTTGACGTGCAGCATGCCTGGCAGCATCCGCTGGTGCTGATCCAGCCGCAGTGGCAAGCCTGTCGCGTGAATCTGCTTCACGGTGAGTTCAGCCTTAAGGCCGGTAACGGGCACGTCGCGAAACGTATAAAAGCCGCAGCGGTGGCGGCGGGCCTGCTGTCCGTTGGCCTGCTGCTGGGGCCGCGCATTGCGATGGCCTGGATGCTGGTGCAGCAGGAAAACCAGATACAAGAGGAGATCCTCCAGGTGTACCAGCACCATTTCCCCAGCATGCGTCACCAGACCAACATCAAATATCACTTTGGTCAGAACGTCAAAAAACAGAGCAAGGGGATCTTCCTTCAGCTGGACGAGCTGGCCGCCGCCCGGCAGTCAGTCCCTGCGATGGAAATCGATCTGCTGGAATACGATGCGCAGCAAAACTCGCTAACGCTGAGCGTCAGCGCGCAAAACCAGCCCGCGTTGCAGGCGTTTGTTAATCAGACCCGTGAGAATTTCGATTTCACCTTACAGCCTGTTTCAACCACCGAACCGTATACCGCCATGATCGCAGGGAAACATAAATGAAAGAGCGAATCGCGCAGCTGAAATCACGCTATCAGAATTACAGCGCCCGGGAGAAAGTTATTTTAAAACTCTGCATCGTCGCCCTGCTTGGGGCTGCGGTGTATTACGCAGGAGTGATCCCTTTGGATAATATGATTCAAAATAGTAAATCGACGCTTAAAAGACAAAAAGAGACGCTTAACTGGATGCGCAGTGAAATTAATAAAAATCATCTTCAGGTCCAGTTAGTCAAAACGGATAATCCACGTACGGTGGTTGAGAAAAGCGCCCATGAAATTAACCTTTCACTGACGGACGTGCGCCAGGAGGGACAAACGTTATCGTTCGTGGTGAGTCGGGTAAATGTGTATGAATTAAAAAACTGGCTGCGCGAAATTAATCAGACCTCCGGCGTCAGGTTGCAAAAAATAAACCTCACGCCGGTTGATCACCTCAGCGATGTGAAAGCGCAGGTGCAGCTCACCTGGGCAAAAAACGCATGAATACCGTCTCGCTGATCCGGGAGGCCTGTCCGGTTAGTTTCGCGATGATGAGTGCGATCCTGGGCGGGATTATGGGCAGTTTTCTGGGCGTTGTGGCCGAGCGCCTGCCGGGGATGATGATGGACGAGGAGGGGAGCGGCAATCTGCTCTTTCCTGCCTCGCACTGCCCGGTGTGCCAGCACACGCTGGCTGCATGGGAAAATATCCCCCTGGTCAGCTGGCTGTTGTTACGGGGGCGCTGCCACCAGTGCGGCACGGCCATCCCGCTGCGGTTATTTTTGGTCGAATTGTTCTCCGCGCTGTTTTTTGGCGTCACGGCCTGGTGCATGCCGGACGTTCAGACGCTGTTTTCGCTGTGGTTACTGGCGCTCTTTTTACTGCCTCTGGCGATGATCGACTGGCAGCACCAGCTTCTCCCGGACTGCCTGACCCAGCCGCTGCTGTGGGCCGGTCTCCTGCTCCATACTTTTGACCATAAATTGCCATTGCACGACGCGCTGTTCGGCGCGGTAGCGGGCTATCTGTCGCTCTGGCTGCTCTACTGGGCCTTTCGTTTGATCACGGGGCGGGAAGGCCTGGGCTACGGCGATTTTAAACTGCTGGCGGCGCTGGGCGCCTGGTGTGGCTGGCAGGCGCTGCCCACCATTGAGCTGGCGGCAGCGTTAAGCGGTATTGTCGGTTATTTCGTCATGAATAATGTAAATAAAAATAACCTCACTATTTCTTTCGGACCGTATCTCGCCTTTGCTGGAATAACTGTGTTTATCAGCCAGCAACTGGTTTCCACATTTTAAATATAGCGGTCAAGTTATTTTATAAATTTTTTTGACGGTGGAAGAGAAGGACGTCTCTTTACGCCCGGTGTATCGTAAGGGATATAAGCTAGACGGAATTCAGGCTTGTATCTTTTTATGGAGGAATACAACGCAGTAAAAAGCTTTTTTTCACGGCATTCAGGTTGGTTAAATACGCATTATGCGAAGCGCATCCATGATCTCACGGAAGACATGGATTATTAACGTTACGAATAAATTTATCAGGAAATAAAAATGAAATTTATGAAGCCTAAATATCTGGCGCTTTTTGTTGCAGCCGCAACGAGCTCGGTATTTGCAGCGGCACCGGGTACACCGTCAATTACATCAGGCAACGATAAGTTTGCGCTGGTAGAGGTGGATCAGGCGGCACAGGACTACAACAACCTCATCAAAGTGCACAAAGATGGCGTTGACGTGAAGGTTGAGTGGAACGTGTGGAGCGGCGACGCCCCTACGTCGGCAAAAGTGCTGCTGGACGGCCAGACCGTCTGGACCGGAGCGGGCAGCACCGCTGGCTCTGCGACGTTCAAAGTGAAAAAAGGCGGACGCTATCAGGAGCAGGTCGAGCTGTGTAATGACAGCGGCTGCACCAAAAGCGCCAGCAAGCTGATCATCGTGGCGGACACCGACGGTAGCCACCTGCTGCCGCTCAACACCCCGCTGCTGGAGAACAACAAAGCGTTCGCGCAGCACACCGATAAAGTGGTTGGTGCTTACTTCCCCGAGTGGGGCGTGTACGACCGTAACTTCTCTGCGGACAAAATTCCGGCGGCGAACATCAACCACCTGCTGTACGGCTTCATTCCAATCTGCGGCGGCGACGGCATTAACGACAGCGCCAAATCTTCCGGCGCGCTGGAATCTCTGAAGCGCGCCTGCCAGGGCCGCCAGGACTACACCGTGGCGATCCACGATCCGTGGGCGGCTTTGCAGAAACCTCAGCAGGGCGTGACCGGCTGGGATGAACCGTACAAAGGCAACTACGGTCAGCTGATGGCGATGAAAAAAGCCCATCCGGACCTGAAAATTCTGCCATCCGTCGGCGGCTGGACCCTGTCCGACCCGTTCTATCAGATGGATAACAAAGTGCTGCGCGACCGCTTCGTTGCGTCCGTGAAAGACTTCCTGACCACCTGGAAAGTGTTCGACGGCGTAGATATCGACTGGGAGTTCCCGGGCGGCGGCGGTGAAAACGCCAAGCTGGGTAACCCACAGACCGATAAAGCGACCTACACCGCGCTGATGCACGACCTGCGCCAGATGCTGAACGAACTGTCTGCGGAAACTGGCCGCACCTATGAGCTGACCACCGCTATCGGTGCAGGTAAAGATAAGATCGAAGACGTGGACTACAACACCGCGCAGCAGTACATCGACCACATCTTCCTGATGAGCTACGACTTCTACGGTGCGTGGAGCAATACCGACCTCGGCCACCAGACCGCGCTGTATGGTGCGTCCTGGAAACCAGACACCAACTACACCACCGATAACGCGGTGAAAGCGATGCTCGAGCAGGGCGTACAGCCAGGCAAGATCGTGGTTGGCGCAGGCATGTACGGACGCGGCTGGACCGGCGTTCACGGCTACACCGGCGACAATCCGTTCACCGGTACCGCCACCGGCCCGGTCAAGGGCACGTGGGAAAACGGCATCGTTGACTACCGTCAGATTGTGAACCAGATGCTGGGCAAACCGGGCTGGGAATATAAATATGACGAAGCGGCAGAAGCACCGTACGTGTTCAACAGGTCTACCGGCGAGCTGGTGACCTACGATAACGCCCGTTCCGTGAACGCGAAGGGCAAATACGTACTGAACAAAAACCTGGGCGGCCTGTTCGCGTGGTCTATCGAATCCGATAACGGCGACATCCTGAACGCCATGAACGAAAGCCTGCTGGGCGGCAGCTCTACGCCTGTTGAGCCGGTTGTAACCAACCATGCGCCTGTCGCGTCTGCTACCGACATGACGGTAACGGGCCCGGCGACGGTCACGCTCGACGGTTCAGCCTCCAGCGACCAGGACGGCGATGCGCTGACCTACAAATGGACGCAAGTTTCCGGCGCTACCGTGACCCTGGCGAACAGCACCAAAGCGAAAGCCAGCTTCAGCGTACCGGCTGTGACCAGCGATCAGAACCTGGTGTTCCGCCTGACCGTAACCGACGCGAAAGGCCTGAGCAACGCGATCGACGTGCAGGTCGTGAACAAAGCGCCGAAAGCGAACCAGGCGCCAGTGATCAATGCTATGGACGCCGTTACCGTTGAGTCCGGTGAAGCGATTTCCCTGCATGCACAGGCGACCGATCCAGACGGCGACGCGCTGACCTACAGCTGGAGCGTACCGGCAGACATGAACGCCACGGGGACGAATACCGCCAACGTTCGCATTACTGCGCCAGAGGTCAACAACACCTCTTCCTACACCCTGAGCGTTGTGGTCACCGACGGCAAAACCAGCGTGCAGTCTAACGTGCAGGTAACGGTGAACCCGAAAGCGGCGCCGGCCCCGGCGCCTGTGGACGAAGACACCACCCCGGCCGACGAAGGTAACGTGCCGTCTGATGAAGGGAATACCCCGTCTGACGAAGGCACTACCCCGGCGGATCAGGGTACGGCAACCGGCAGCTGTGATGCGCCAGTTGATCCGGCAGCCAGCCAGCATGCGGTTTGGGCATCCAGCAAAGTCTACAACGGTGGCGACATCGTGAGCTTCGACAACCTGGTGTGGAAAGCGAAGTACTGGACTCAGGGCAACCAGCCTGGTTTCGGCGCAGAAGCGTGGGAGCTGGTCAGCCAGGTGAAATTCAACTGGCGTTCCGATGTGGTCTATAACGGCGGCGAAACCACCACGTACGAGGGCAATGTTTATCGTGCGAAATGGTGGACCCGCGGTGATAACCCTGCGAACAGCGATGTATGGGTGAAAGAAGGCGCAGCACCAGACTGCAAATAATCTGACCCGATAAACGCTCACCGCGCCCGTCACGGTGCGGTGAGCGATTTAAATTCATTTTACAGGATGTAGGTAAGGAGAAATAACCGATACTGTCAGCAGGTAAAAATGAAAAAGCTCATTTTGTTATTGTTAATAATAAGCCAAAGCGCACTGGCGAACTGTTGGGATAAAGCGGCGCATTATTATCATGTCGATCCTTATTTATTGTATGCCATCGCCAATGTGGAATCTGGAATGAATCCGTATGCGGTTGGACAAAACCGCGACGGCACGCGTGATGTTGGACTGATGCAAATTAACAGCACGCATTTTACCGCGCTGGAAAGCCGGGGCATCGATGAGTATCGCTTAATGACGGAGCCGTGTACGTCCATCATGGTGGGCGCCTCGATTCTCTCCGGCATGATTAAAGTGTATGGCTATAACTGGGAAGCCGTAGGTGCCTATAACGCCGGGTTAAAGAAAGAGAATTATCCGCAGCGCATGAAATATGCTCATAAGGTCTGGGCGAAATACCAGCAGCTGAAATTAGCGGCCCGGTATTAACGTTTTTTATTTTTGAAGAATTCCTGAAGGTGTTCTTCGAAAAGTGAAAACAGCTGAATGTGGTTTATGTATTAACGGAATAATACCTAAGCCGGGTTTTTAACGTTTAATCTGAAATAAACAGGAATACTGAAATGAACAAAAGGACGTTACTGAGTGTACTCATTGCGGGAGCCTGCGTGGCGCCATTAATGGCCCAGGCTGCAAATCTGAAGGAAACCAGCAGTGAGCCGTACACCATGAAAGCCAGCGATCTGGCGAAGAAAGAAAAAGAATTAACCGATTTCCCGCTCATGACGTCGGTTAAGGAGACCATCAGGACGCTGGATAACGCGCAGGTCGAAATGATTGAGCCAGGCCGAGCGGCGAACCCGGAAAACGTTAAGCGCGTCGAAGGGATTGTGAAAGCCAGCGACTGGGAATATCTCTTCCCGCTGCGCGCTCAGGCCTATACCTACAGCAACTTCCTGAAGGCCGTGGGTAAATTCCCGGCGCTGTGTAAGACCTACGACGACGGTCGTGACAGCGATGCCATCTGCCGCAAAGAGCTGGCCACCATGTTTGCCCACTTTGCCCAGGAAACCGGCGGCCACGAAAGCTGGCGTCCGGAAGCCGAATGGCGTCAGGCGCTGGTGCACGTGCGTGAGATGGGCTGGAGCGAAGGGCAGAAGGGCGGCTATAACGGCGAGTGTAACTCCGAAGCGATGTACGGCGACGTGCGCACCCTGCTCGACAAGCCTGAGCTGGTGGCGGACACCTGGCTGAACCTGGCGAGCGCGATCTTCTTCTTCGCCTACCCGCAGCCGCCAAAACCAAGCATGTTGCAGGTTATCGACGGAACGTGGCAGCCGAACGATCACGATAAAGCCAACGGCCTGGTGCCGGGCTTCGGCGTCACCACCCAGATCATTAACGGCGGCGTTGAGTGCGGCGGTCCAACCGAGATTGCCCAGTCCCAGAACCGTATTAAGTACTACAAAGAGTTCGCCAACTACCTGAAAGTACAGGTTCCGGCAAACGAAGTGCTGGGCTGCGCCAACATGAAGCAGTTCGACGAGTACGGTGCGGGCGCCCTGAAGATTTACTGGGAACAGGACTGGGGATGGAGCCCGGATACGCCAAATGGTTCGACCTACGCGTGCCAGCTGGTGGGCTACCAGACGCCGTTCAGCGCGTTTAAAGACGGTGACTACACCAAGTGCGTGCAGAAGAACTACAAGGTGAATATCGTGAACGATGACGGCTCTGCCGACACGCCGGTGACCCCGGCGCCAACGCCAGCTCCGACGCCAGCCGAGGATGAAACGCCGGCCCCTGCGCCAGCGCCTGTTCCGGATGAAACGCCGGCTGAGCCTGTCGTGGTGAACCACGCGCCGGTTGCGCAGATTGCGGGCCCAATCGGTGCCGTTGAAGCGGGCGCGCAGGTTTCGCTGAGCGCGGAAGGCTCTACCGACGCAGACGGCAACACGCTGACCTATACCTGGCGTGCTCAGGACGGTCAGACCGTGGCTGGCGAAGACAAAGCGGTAGTGACCTTCACTGCACCGGAGTCTGCAACGGCGCAGCAGTATGAAGTGAGCCTGACCGTCAGCGATGGCGAGCTGAGCAGCACCACGACTTACCTGCTGAACGTGAAGGCGAAAGCGTCTACGCCATCCGAAGACACGTCGTACCCGGCGTGGAGCGCGAACAGCAAGTACAACGCAGGTGATATCGTGAACAACCACGGTAAGCTGTTCCAGTGCAAACCGTTCCCGTACAGCGGCTGGTGTAACAGTGCCCCGTCGTACTATGAACCGGGTGCAGGCCTGGCATGGGCTGATGCCTGGACGGCGCTGTAAAAGCAAACGGCAACCCTCGGGTTGCCGTTTTTGTGTTTGCTCTTTCCCCTCACCCTAACCCTCTCCCCAAAGGGGCGAGGGGACAGTACGGTGCAGTTGTAGGCCCGGTAAGGCGAAGCCGCCACCGGGCAAAAAGGCTAGCGATGAAGCTTCCCGTGATCTCGTAACCACGCCGCCGTACGCACAATCCCTTCATCCAGCGATACAATCGGCTTGTACCCCAGCTCATTCTCCGCGCGTGAGATGTCCAGCGTAAAATCAAAGTTGAGCTTCGACACGCCGTAATGGGTCAGCGCAGGCTCCTTCGCCGATTTACTGCCAAAGCGCTCCATGCTGCGGGCGATCATGTCCAGCATCGGGTAAGGCACGGAACGAATGCGGCAGTCGATTTTCAGCTCGTCAATCAGCCTTTGCACAATGCTGCGCAGGGTGCAGGGTTCGCCGTTGGTGATGTTATACGCGCGGCCCGACACCAGCGTATCGCAGTCCGGCTGGCTCGCCAGCCACATGGCGTGAACGGCGTTCTCGTAATAGGTCATGTCCACCAGCGCATCGCCGCCGCGCGGTAACAGCACGCTGCCGTAGTGGTGCATCATCTGGGCCAGCCGCGGGATGAATACTTTGTCGTGCGGCCCGAACAGGCTCTGCGGACGCAGCACGGTAAAACGGGTATGCGGGTTTGACTGGGCCAGCAGGTCGATCACCTCTTCGCCAGCCGCTTTACTGCGGGCAAACTCACAGGCGAAGCGCGCCGGGCGGAAATCTTCCTGAATATCGCGGTGGTGGTGGTAGTCAAAATAGAGCGACGGGGAGGAGATATGAATAAAGTTACGCACGCCCCAGGCGACGGCCCATTCGCCCAGACGGCGCGTGGCGCGCACGTTCGCGAGATCGAAGGCTTCCTGGGTCCCCCATGGGGAGGTAAAACTGGAGCAGTGCCACAGCGTATCGATACCGGCGAGCATCACCTTAGCCTGAGAGGAGACCAGCTCCGTCAGGTCGGCATGGACAAATTCAGCGCCCATTTTTTGCAGGAGCTTGCCCATCGCCTCGTTGCGACCGGTGGCCCTGACGCTGATGCCTTTGTTGCGCAGAAATTCGACCGCATTTCGGCCTAAGCCGCTGGTCGCCCCGGTAACCAGTACCTTCATAACAATCCACTGTGTTGAAAAGAATTTCGTGCGCATTCTTTCGTGAATTACGATGTGTTGCAATGGGAAAGGTGAAAGAAAAAGGGTTTTATTTACTTATCTTCCCGCTTTTCTTCTGCCAGTTGCGCAATCCGTTTCGCCATTCCACGGAAGATAAACAGGTGTGCCGGGATCATCAGCAGCCAGTAGAACAGGCCCGGCATCCCGTGCGGGTGCCACCACGCCCGAACGTCCAGTTCACGGTGGTCGCCGTGGTCCTTAAGGGTAAAGCAGAGCCGCCCCAGCCCCGGCGCCTTCATGCCAAACAGCAGCGCCAGCTGTTTTTCTGGCTCAACGATGATCACCTTCCAGCTGTCGACCGTATCGCCCACGTTCAGATACGGGGCGGCAGGGCGGCCTTTTGCCAGCCGGTGACCCACCAGCAGATCCAGCGCGCCGCGCGTTTGCCAGAGGATATTGCCGAAGAAATAGCGCTCTTTGCCGCCGATCTGGTTCACAACGTCCCACAGCGCGCTAAGGCTGGCCGAGGTTTTTACCGTACAGCCTGCCTGTTTCGGGTAATAGCCGTACTCGGGTCGCCAGCGGGCAAAGGCCTGCGCGTCGTAGCCCCAGTCGCTGGAGTTCACCAGCTTCTCTTCTTCTTTCAGCGTATTGCGCACCGCGTCGTCAAAGCGGATCAGTTCCTGCGGGATCAAGGCCCGCAGCGCGCGATCGTCCGCCAGCAGATCGTGCTTCAGTCCCTGGATCAGCGCCTTCGCGGTTGTCGGAGGAACAGAGGTAATGACGTTTAAAAACCACACCGAGATCCAGCGGGTCGGGAAGGGGATGGGCACCAGCCAGCGTTTGCGACCGCTCACCCGCATAAAATGTTCGAACTGCTCCTGATAGCTCAGCACCTCCGGGCCTGCCGCCTCCAGCACGCGGTGTTGCTCCGCCGGGTGATCCAGCAATGCCACCAGATAGTGGAGCAAATTCTCCAGCGCAATGGGCGTGGTGCGCGAGCGCACCCAGCGCGGCGGGGTCAGCACCGGCAGGTTATAGACCATATCGCGCATCACCTCGAAGGCGGCGGAACCCGCGCCGACGATGATCCCGGCCCGCAGCTCGGTAACGGGAATATTGGCACCGCGCAGCGTGTCCGCCGTCAGCTGGCGGGCGCGCAGGTGATCGGATTGCTCGTTCTCAGGGGCCTGGAGCGAGCTTAAAAAAATCACCTGCTTCACCGGCGTTTGCAGCAGCGCGTCGCGGACGTTCATCGCCACCTGACGCTCGTGGGCGATAAAATCCCCGCCTTCGCCCATGCTGTGCACCAGGTAGTAAAGCGTGTCCACCCCTTCCAGCAGCGCGGGAAGCGCCTTCGGCCAGCTAAGGTCAAGAGGGTGACAGGTTACGCCAGGCAAATGGCGATTTTGCAGGCGCTCAGTGTTGCGTGCCGCTGCCAGCACCTGATGCCCCTGCTGGCTTAACGCAGTGGTCAGATGCTGACCGATATACCCGCTGGCACCGAGAACCAGAATACGTTGCGGCACGGTATGCTCCTTAACGCTGTAAAAACGCCTGCCAGTGTTTCACCACGTCTGTTAACTGTTCGCGGTTAACGTCCAGATGCATCACCAGACGCACAACCGGGGAGGCGTTGATCAGCACGCCGCGCGCTTTCATAAATTCGCCCAGCGCAGCGTGTTCATCGCCGACGCGGACAAACAGCATGTTGGTGTCGTGACGCATTACGTCAGCGCCGATCTCCCGCAGCTGTGCCGCCATCCACGCAGCATTGTCGTGATCGTCCTTGAGGCGCGCCACGTTATTTTTCAGCGCGTACAGTCCGGCAGCCGCCAGGATCCCCGCCTGACGCATCCCGCCGCCGGTCATTTTGCGCCAGCGGTTGGCGCGCTTGATGTAGTCTGCGCTGCCGACCAGCAGCGAACCCACCGGCGTACCCAGCCCTTTTGAGAGGCAAATGGTGAAGGAGTCGCAATATTGGGTGATGTCCTTCAGCTCGCAGCCATACTCCACCACGGCGTTAAAGATGCGCGCGCCGTCCACGTGCAGGTCGAGGTTGCGCTCGCGAGTGAATTCCCACGCTGCTTTCAGGTATTCGCGCGGCAGGACCTTGCCGTTGTGGGTATTTTCCAGACTGAGCAGCTTAGTGCGGGCGAAGTGAATATCGTCGGCTTTGATTTTCGCCGCGACCTTATCCAGCGGCAGCGAGCCGTCCGGCGCGGCATCGATCGGCTGCGGCTGGATGCTGCCGAGCACCGCCGCGCCGCCGGCTTCGTACAGGTAGTTATGCGCGCCCTGGCCGACAATATACTCTTCTCCGCGCTCGCAGTGGCTGAGCAGCGCCACCAGGTTAGCCTGGGTGCCGGTGGGCAGGAACAGGGCGGCCTCTTTGCCGCCAAGTTCGGCGGCATAGCGTTGCAGTTCGTTGACCGTCGGGTCATCGCCGTAGACGTCGTCCCCGACCGGGGCGGCCATCATCTCTTCGAGCATGGCGCGACCCGGGCGGGTAACGGTATCACTACGTAAATCAATCATTTCACATCCCTTTACTTTAAGAGGTCATGTGAAATGTTTTACCTGAGCCAGTTGGTTTTTGCCAGTTCGATCACCTCGTCACCGCGCCCGCTGATGATGGCGCGCAGCATGTAGAGGCTGAAACCTTTGGCCTGTTCCAGCTTGATTTGCGGCGGGATCGCCAGCTCTTCTTTGGCCACCACCACATCCACCAGCACCGGGCCGTCGATGGAGAAGGCGCGTTGCAGGGCATCGTCCACCTCTGAGGCTTTCTCCACCCGAATGCCGGTGATGCCGCAGGCTTCGGCAATGCGGGCGAAATTAGTGTCGTGTAGCTCGGTACCGTCCGTGAGGTAGCCTCCGGCCTTCATCTCCATCGCCACGAAGCCCAGCACGCTGTTGTTAAAGACCACGATTTTCAGCGGAAGCTTCATCTGCGCCACCGACAGGAAATCCCCCATCAGCATGCTGAAGCCGCCGTCGCCGCACATCGCTACCACCTGACGTTCAGGTGCCGTCGCTTTTGCGCCCAGCGCCTGCGGCATGGCGTTCGCCATCGAGCCGTGGTTGAACGAGCCAAGCAGGCGACGCTTACCGTTCATCTTCAGGTAGCGTGCGGCCCAGACGGTGGGTGTACCCACGTCGCAGGTGAAAATGGCATCGTCGTCGGCGAAATGACTGATCTGCTGCGCCAGATACTGCGGGTGAATGGCTTTCTCGCTCGGTTTGGCGAGGTCGTCCAGCCCCTTGCGCGCATCGCGATAATCGCTCAGGGCTTTATCGAGGAATTTGCGGTCCGTTTTCTCTTCCAGCAGCGGCAGCAGGGCGGCGAGGGTAGATTTAATATCGCCGATAAGCGCCATATCCACCTTGCTGTGCGCGCCGATACTGCCAGGGTTGATGTCGATCTGAATAATTTTGGCGTCCGTTGGGTAGAACGCGCGGTACGGGAACTGGGTGCCGAGCAGGATCAGCGTGTCGGCGTTCATCATGGTATGGAAGCCGCTGGAAAAACCGATCAGCCCGGTCATGCCGACGTCGTACGGGTTATCGTACTCAACGTGCTCTTTCCCGCGCAGGGCGTGGACGATTGGCGCCTTCAGCTTAGCGGCAAATTCCACCAGCTCATTATGCGCACCGGCACAGCCGCTGCCGCACATCAGCGCGATATTGCTGGAGTATCGCAGCAGTTGCGCCAGCTTTTTCAGCTCTTCTTCAGCGGGGGTGACGGTCGGCTGCGGCGCCGAGTACCAGTGGGTGGTGGCGGTTTCAGGTGCGGCCTTCAGCGCCACGTCGCCCGGCAGGACGACCACAGAAACCCCACGATTCAGGACCGCCTTACGCATGGCTATCGCCAGCACCTGCGGGATCTGCTCCGGCGAGGAGACCAGTTCGCAGTAGTGGCTGCATTCACGGAACAGCTCCTGGGGATGCGTCTCCTGAAAATAGCCGCTGCCGATTTCGGATGATGGAATGTGTGCGGCAATCGCCAGCACCGGCACATGGTTGCGGTGACAGTCGAAAAGACCGTTGATAAGGTGAAGGTTACCTGGCCCGCAGGAGCCGGCACAGACGGCGAGTTCGCCCGTGAGCTGCGCTTCGGCTCCCGCGGCAAAGGCGGCGACCTCTTCATGGCGGGTGGGCATCCATTCAATGGTCTTCATCTTGTTAAGGCTGTCGCTGAGTCCGTTCAGCGAATCGCCGGTGACGCCCCAGATACGCTTTACGCCAGCCTGCTCAAGGGTTTTCGCTATGTATGCAGCCACGGTTTGTTTCATGGTTGTCCTTCTCCTTTATGTGATATCGCTTACAAGCTTAGAAGAAAGTGACTGTATTGCCTGTGCAACAACCTGCATTTAACGATGGCTTTCACGGCAATGGGTTGCGTGTGGCGAACCCGGCAAACTCTTGTTACGACTTGCCTTACAGGCGGCAGGCCCAACGTAGGCCGGGTAAACGCAGTGCCACCCGGCAAAAAAGCCCGGTGGCGCTGACGCTTACCGGGCCTACAAGGGTTACAGAGACAGATGAGCTGGACCGGCTAAAAGCCCGGTGGCGTTAACGGTTACCGTTTATGCAAGCACCAAATCCCCCTGCGGGTGACACGAGCATGCCAGCACGTAACCTTCTGCAATTTCCGCGTCGGTCAGCGTCATGGTGCTGGTGACGGTGTACTCACCGGAAACCACTTTAGTCTTGCAGCATCCGCACACCCCAGCGCGGCAGGCTGCCGCTACCGGCACGTTGTTGCTTTCCAGCGCTTCAAGCAGCGTGGTGCCCACGCGGCCAAAGAAGGTCTGCGCCGGTTGCAGCTTCGTGAACTTCATCCCGCTGGTTGCCGCTTCCGCCACGGGCGTGAAGAACTGCTCTTTGAAGAAGCGGGTCACGCCCAGCGCTTTCACTTCTTTCTCCACACTCTCCATGTACGGCGCCGGGCCGCAGGTCATCACGGTACGGTTCGCAATGTCCGGCACGCTTTGCAGCAATTCGCGGCTCAGGCGGCCCGCGATAAACCCGTGCGTGGCATTGTTCTCCGCGACCAGCGTCACCGGATAGTTGCGCCATTCTTCGGCAAAAATCACATCTTCCGGGGAGCGCACGCTGAAGATCGCCTGCACGTCGGCCTGCGGACGGTATTTCGCCAGCCAGCGACGCATGGACATAATCGGCGTCACGCCACAGCCCGCCGCCAGCAGCAGGAATTTATCTTCCATCTTATCGTCACAGGTGAACTCGCCCTGCGCGTCAGACAGCCAGATATAATCCCCGCGCTTCACGTCACGGGTCAGCCACTGGGAGCCTGCACCGTCATCAATGCGGCGGACGGTGAGCGTAATGTATTCGCTCACGCCCGGCGTTGAGGAGATCGTGTAGGCGCGCAGGGTGTCCGCCGAATTGCGGACGCTGACCAGCGCATACTGACCCGCGCGGTACGGGTAGTAGTCATGGCACAGCAGCGACAGCGTCCACACATCCGGCGTCTCCTGATGGATGTGATGTACCTGCATCCGCCACGGACATTGTGAGGTTGGCATGGTCATGAATTACTCCTTACGCGCTCAGCAGCTGTTTCATATCATCTTCAACATTGGTCACGGAACGCAGACCAAATTTCTCGTTCAGGATGGCCAGCAGGTCCGGCGTCAGGAAGCCTGGCGCGGTCGGCCCGGTGACGATGTTGGTCACGCCGAGAGAAAGCAGGGTCAGCAGGATGACGATCGCTTTCTGCTCGAACCAGGAGAGCACCAGCGACAGCGGCAGATCGTTCACGCCGCAGCCCAGCTTCTCTGCCAGCGTGACCGCCAGAATGATGGCTGAGTAAGCATCGTTACACTGTCCGGCATCCACCAGGCGCGGCAGACCTTCGATATTGCCGAAGTCCAGCTTGTTGAAGCGGTACTTACCGCAGGCCAGGGTCAGGATCAGGCAGTCATCCGGCACGCGGGTGGCGAAATCGGTGAAGTAGTTACGTTCGCCGCGCGCGCCGTCACAGCCGCCGATCAGGAAAATGTGACGCAGTTTTTCACGGCTGACGAGGTCAATCAGAGAATCTGCCGCACCCAGCAGCGTTTCGCGGCCAAAGCCGACGGTGATCAGATGTTCGATTTCACTGTACGGGAAGCCCGCCATCTGCTGCGCCTGGGCGATAACCGGACCGAAATCATCGCCTTCAAGGTGGCTCACGCCCGGCCAGCCGACGATGCTGCGGGTCCAGATGCGGTCATCATAGGCGCCCACGGTAGGGTCGATGATGCAGTTAGAGGTCATCACGATAGGGCCAGGGAAGCGGGCGAACTCTACCTGCTGATTCTGCCAGCCGCTGCCGTAGTTACCCACCAGATGACTGAATTTGCGCAGTTCCGGGTAGCCGTGGGCGGGCAGCATTTCGCCGTGGGTATAGACGTTAACCCCGGTGCCTTCGGTCTGCTTCAGCAGGTTGTAGAGATCTTTCAGGTCGTGGCCGGAGATCAGGATGCATTTGCCTTCGGTCGCTTTGACGTTAACCTGCGTCGGGGTTGGGTGGCCGTAGGTGCTGGTTTCACCGGCATCCAGAATGCTCATGACCTTGAAGTTCATCTGGCCGATTTCCATTGCGCATTCGAGCAGGGCATTCATGTCGGAAGGCCAGGTGCCGAGCCACGCCATAATTTTGTGGTACTGGGCGTAGATGTCGTTGTCGTACTGACCGAGCACGTGCGCGTGTTCCATATAGGCCGCTGCACCTTTCAGGCCGTACAGGCACAGCAGACGCAGGCCGAGGATGTTCTCGCCAATCGCCGCTTTGTCCTTATTGGGGGTAAATTCTGCGGCCTGGCGCTGTAGCTCGCCCAGGTCGTCGCTCACCAGCTGAAGCTCCGCCATTGGGTTGTCCACGCGGGCACTGACATCGGCATTCAGGCACTGCGCTTTCAGAGCTTCACGCAGGGCAATCGCTTCGCGGGCATAGCCCACAATACGTGGAGAATCGAAGTTAACGTTGGTCAGCGTGGAGAAAAATGCGCGCGGCGCAAAGCTGTCGACATAATGATCGACAATGCCATATTCACGGGCCTTGAAGGCCCAGGCGGACAAGCCTTGTAGCGCCGCAATCAGCAGATCCTGAAGATCGGACGTTTCTGCGGTTTTACCGCACATACCCTGCGCGTAAGAGCAGCCGTTGCCTGCCGGGGTACGGATGGTTTGTTCACATTGCACACAAAACATAATCACACCTGTTAAAGTTATATTTGAGATACATGTTTAAGGTTATGCCTGTGCCACAGCGGAGAAAAGTGCTTTCTTGTACTAAGTGGAGGGTTATTGATTTAGCGCAATTTTGGCGGCAGGGTCACTACCGCCAAAGCAGTATCAGGCTGAGAAAAACGCCATCAGAATGGGCACCAGCAGGCTCAGAATAAAGCCGTGTACGATGGCGGCAGGGACCATCTCCAGCCCTCCCGAGCGCTGTAGCACCGGCAGGGTAAAGTCCATCGAGGTGGCGCCACACAGGCCCAGCGCGGTAGAGCGGCTGCGGCGTACCAGACCGGGGATCAGCATGATGGCTATCAGCTCGCGCGCCAGATCGTTAAAGAAGGCGGCGCTGCCAATCACCGGGCCAAACGATTCGGTCAGCAAAATACCGGAGAGAGAATACCAGCCAAAACCGGATGCCATTGCCAGGCTGGTTTTCAGCGGCAGGTCGAGAATAAAGGCGTTAATCACGCCCCCGGCCATTGAGCTGATCACAACGATAACGGCAACAATCATTCCCCGACGGTTAAGGACAATCTGTTTCAGCGTCATGCCGTTATTGCGCAGCTGAATACCAATCAGGAACAGCAGAAAAATCAGCGTATATTCGCTGGCTTCCGTTGCGTGCTGTAAAAATGCCCATCCGGTCAGCCCCAGTAAAAAACCGAGCACAACAACGCCGCACAGCTTTAATGATTCCAGCGCCATCGCAATTCGGGAGGGAAGCTTTTCCTGATGGTGGTGATTTTTCCAGGGAATAGTGCGTTCCAGCCACAGTAGCGCGGCAATATTGCACAGCAAAATAACCACGACAGTGACCGCAGAATAATGCAGGATGGAAAGTAAATTTGTCGCCAGATTATCCAGGAAGGCCAGGCTGATCCCCATAAAGAAAAGAATGACGTAAACAATCCAGCTGAGAAAACGATTAATGAGCTTTAAGGCCGATTCATGACGCAGCGGAATAAGGTAGCCCACAATCAGGGGCAGAAGAATGATGAGGAGTCCTGAGAACATGAACAGCCGGTCCTTTTATGTGTCTGTTAAGCGCCAGAGACACTACCCAATAAAGGCTGTAAGGTAAAGCTACAAAAAAGCCGGGTGGCGGCTGCGCCTTACCCGGCCTACAAAGTGCACACTCACGTAGATCGGGTAAGCTTTAGCGCCACCCGACATTACAGGCCGCACTTAATTAATCGCGTTTTTCCAGCAGGGTGCGGTACAGCACGCCGCCCAGAATACCGCCGATAACTGGCATCACCCAGAACAGCCACAGCTGCTCAAGCGCCCATCCGCCCTGGAAAATGGCGACGGCGGTGCTGCGCGCCGGGTTTACGGAGGTGTTGGTCACCGGAATGGAGATCAGGTGGATCAGCGTCAGCGCCAGGCCAATCGCGATAGGGGCGAAGCCGGCAGGCGCATGTTTGTCCGTCGCGCCGTGGATCACCAGCAGGAAGCCGGCGGTGAGGACAATTTCAATTACGATGGCAGACAGCATTGAGTAGCCGCCCGGAGAGTGTTCGCCGAAACCGTTCGAGGCAAAACCGCTGGCCGCTGCGTCAAAGCCCGCTTTACCGCTGGCAATTACGTACAGCACCGCCGCGGCAATAATACCGCCAATAACCTGAGCAATAATATAGCCAATAATGTCTTTCGCCGGGAAACGTCCGCCCGCCCATAAGCCTAACGTAACGGCCGGGTTGAAATGTCCCCCGGAAATATGCCCCACGGCGAAGGCCATGGTTAATACCGTTAAACCGAATGCCAGCGCAACGCCGACAAATCCAATACCTAATTCCGGAAATGCGGCTGCCAGTACTGCGCTACCGCAACCACCCAATACCAGCCAGAATGTACCAAAACATTCTGCCGCTAATTTTCTGAACATAACCACCTCAAAAATAAACCTCCGCACGCAGCTCTGCGCGCGGTTTATATCGTCATAAAGGGATGACGACGCAAAGAGCCAGTATTTTGAAACCATCAACTTTCCTTCGCCACTCAAATAAATTCACTAAATTTGATTTAAGGCAATGTGATGGCATTCCTTGTTCAGAACGGAGGGAACCGCGCATGGCCCAATGATTAATCGGGCATATATTCTACTGTCGTGACACATAGCCTGCCGCTATACTGCTGATAACGTGAAGGAAAAAGTGGCCGAAATGCGGGGGATGTATGCTACTCGAACGTGTGGAGATTGTCGGGTTCCGCGGGATTAACCGCCTGTCACTACAGCTGGAACAGAACAACGTCCTGATAGGCGAAAATGCCTGGGGTAAATCCAGCCTGCTGGATGCCCTGACGCTGCTGCTTTCGCCCGAAGAGAACTTGTACCACTTCGTTCATGACGACTTCTGGTTTCCGCTGGGGGATGTCAACGGACGAGAAAAACATCTGCATATCATTCTGACCTTCCGCGAATCCGAGCCCGGTCGCCATCGCGTGCGCCGTTTTCGTCCGATGTCCCCCTGCTGGGTGCCCTGTGAAGACGGTTTCCACCGTATTTTTTATCGCCTTGAGGGCGAAATGGCGCAAAACGACGGGGTACTCACCCTGCGTGAATTTCTTGATGAGAAGGGAAATCCGATCCCGCTCGAACAGATTGACGATCTTGCCCGTCATCTGATCCGCCTGTCTCCCGTGCTGCGCTTACGTGACGCGCGCTTTATGCGGCGGATCCGTAACGGCACCGTGCCGAATATGCCAGAGGTGGAGGTGACCGCCCGCGAGCTGGATTTTCTCGCCCGGGAACTGGTTTCGCGGCCGCAGAACCTCACCGACGGCCAGATCCGTCAGGGCCTTTCTGCCATGGTGCAATTACTGGAGCACTACTTTTCCGAGCAGGGAACGGGCCAGGCACGCCACCGCCTGATGCGCCGCCGCTCGCACGATGAGCAACGAAGCTGGCGCTATCTCGATATCATCAACCGCATGATCGACCGGCCCGGCGGACGCACGCATCGGGTGATCCTGCTGGGACTCTTCTCCACGCTTTTACAGGCTAAGGGGACGGTGCGTCTGGATCGGGACGCGCGCCCGCTGCTGCTGGTGGAAGATCCGGAAACGCGTCTGCACCCGATTATGCTTTCCGTGGCGTGGCATCTTCTGAATCTGCTGCCGTTGCAGCGTGTCACCACCACGAATTCCGGCGAGCTGCTCTCCCTGACGCCGGTGGAGTACGTCTGCCGCCTGGTGCGTGAATCGTCGCGCGTTACCGCCTACCGGCTCGGGCCCGGCGGGTTAAATGCCGAAGATGGCCGTCGAATTGCGTTTCATATCCGTTTTAACCGCGCCTCTTCCCTGTTTGCCCGCTGCTGGCTGCTGGTGGAAGGGGAAACCGAAACCTGGGTGATAAACGAGCTGGCTCGCCAGTGCGGACACCACTTTGATGCTGAGGGGATCAAGGTGATTGAATTTGCCCAGTCCGGCTTAAAGCCGCTGATCAAATTTGCGCGCCGGATGGGGATCGAGTGGCACGTGCTGGTAGACGGCGATGAGGCGGGGAAAAAATACGCGGCGACCGTGCGCAGCCTGCTCAATAACGATCGCGAAGAGGAGCGGGAGCATCTGACCACGCTGCCCGCGATGGACATGGAGCACTTCATGTACCGCCAGGGATTTGACGACGTTTTTCACCGCGTGGCGATGATCCCGGTTGACGTGCCCATGAATATGCGTCGGGTGATTGCCAAAGCCATTCAGCGGTCGTCGAAGCCGGATTTGGCCATTGAAGTGGCGACGGAAGCGGGCAGGCGGGGCGTGGAGTCGGTGCCGACCCTGCTGCGTAAAATGTTCTCCCGCGTGCTCTGGCTGGCGCGCGGGAGGGCAGATTAGCGGGCGGTCGCCTGTGAAACCTGCTGGATCAGGCTATCAAGCAGGGCATAGCGGCGGCGGTATTCGGCCCGTTTTTTACTCGCAATCTCTTCCACCGGTTTACGGGGCATGGTTAAAGGCAGAGCAAAGTGGCCATTCTCCTGCTGCTGTCCGCCAAGAGAGCGCCAGAAGCTGTCGTAGTCAGCAAGCAATTTTCCCTCTTTTTTCTTGCGATAGCGCCAGCTGCGGTAGATGTGGGTGGCGTTGCTCACCGCGAGGATCTGCTCGACCGGGAAAGCGTCTGCCAGCGTCATGACCGCTTCAACCAGCAGACGTTTTGGGAACAGCCCGTGGCAGGCTTTTGTCGCAAGCTGAATGTGCTCGTGCGGGACATGCGCTTTCGCTCCCTGCATTCCACCGATAAACAGCGTTGTCTTGCCTTCATATTTGCACAGCGTAAAGGTCAGTTCGGCCAGCACCGTGTTCTGGTGGTCGCAAAACGTAAGGGTAGCTTCCCCTTCTTTATCCAGAAACGCATCCGCGCTCAGGCGAATGCTAAACTGCTGCTCCTCTTTGCCCGTTAACGTCACCAGCGTGATGCCCTGGCTGGAGAGGTAGCCGTTCAGCAGCGACGCCGGAAGATGGCGGTTCATCATCTGATAGTGATCGTTCAGTGCCTCCAGCGTATGCTGACGGTCCATGTTGACGGTCAGCCACGGTCGGTGCAGGCGGCACGGCAGGCCAGGCTGCACGCTCAGGAGCTGCATCAGACGGGGCTGTTTCGCAAGGTCCGCGAGCAGGCGCGCAGTGGTCAGAGGCGTTGCCAGCGAGCGCAACATAAACTTACGTCGATAGGCCGGGTTTTGCCACGCCAGCCCCGGCGTGAGGGAACCCGATGCCAGGCTTTTGAACAGTTGCCAGCCTGATTTAGGCTGGGGCAGCGTTGAATAGGGTGTATCGACGATGGAAGACATGTTAGATCCTGCTTCTGGTGGAATGTCGCTATTTCAGCAGGCGCTTTATCAACATCGGGTAAACAATTCCCGACGATTACGGGGATCGGGGGTTTCGTTGAGGAGTGGTTTAGATAAAATCAACGTTGATGGTAGCCAGAACAACTATTTGGAATATTTATGAACCTGAAGGGAAAACGCAGAAAGCTGTTTCTGCTGCTGGCGGTAGTGGTGCTGGCGGGCGGATTCTGGTTATGGAAGGTGCTGAACGCGCCTGTGCCACAGTATCAAACGCTGATTGTCCGTCCGGGCGAGCTGCAACAGAACGTGCTGGCGACGGGGAAACTGGATGCTCTGCGTAAAGTTGACGTGGGCGCGCAGGTCAGCGGCCAGCTTAAAACTCTGTCAGTTGAGATTGGCGATAAGGTTAAAAAAGGCCAGCTGCTGGGGGTGATCGATCCTGAGCAGGCGCAAAACCAGATCCGCGAAGTGGAAGCGACGCTAATGGAGCTGCGCGCGCAGCGCGCTCAGGCTCAGGCAGAGCGTAATCTTGCCCAGGTCACCCTGACGCGCCAGCAGGCGCTGGCGAAAACGCAGGCCATCTCGAAGCAGGATCTGGACACTGCCGCCACGGAGCTGGCGGTGAAGCAGGCGCAGATTGGCACCATCGACGCGCAGATTAAGCGGAATCAGGCCTCGCTGGATACGGCGAAAACCAACCTTGATTACACGCAAATCGTTGCGCCCATGGCTGGAGAAGTGACGCAGATCACCACCCTGCAAGGCCAGACGGTTATCGCCGCGCAACAGGCGCCGAACATCCTGACTCTGGCAGACATGAGCACCATGCTGGTGAAAGCTCAGGTGTCCGAAGCGGACGTCATTCACCTTAAGCCGGGGCAGAAAGCCTGGTTTACGGTGCTGGGCGATCCGCAAACCCGCTATGAGGGCGTGCTGAAAGATATCCTGCCGACGCCGGAAAAGGTAAACGACGCCATCTTCTACTACGCGCGTTTTGAAGTGCCAAACCCGCAGGGCGTGCTGCGTCTGGACATGACCGCCCAGGTGCATATTCAGCTGACCGGCGTGAAAAACGTGCTGACGGTTCCGCTCTCCGCGCTGGGCGAATCCGCCGGGGATAACCGCTACAAGGTGAAAGTGCTGCGCAACGGCGAAACCCGCGAGCGGGAAGTGGTGATTGGCGCGCGTAACGATACCGACGTGGTGGTGGTAAAAGGGCTGGAAGCGGGTGAGGAAGTGGTCACCAGCGAAAGCCTGCCCGGAGCCGCGCAATGACGGCGCTGCTTGAGCTGAATGACATTCGCCGCAGCTACCCGTCCGGCGACGGGCCGGTGGAGGTGTTGAAGGGCATCTCCCTGCGCGTTGAAGCCGGTGAAATGGTGGCGATTGTCGGGGCGTCGGGCTCGGGTAAATCAACGCTGATGAACATTCTCGGCTGTCTGGATAAACCCACCGGCGGCACCTATCGCGTGGCCGGCACGGACGTGTCCACCCTGGACGGGGACGCGCTGGCGAAGCTGCGCCGCGAGCATTTTGGCTTTATCTTCCAGCGCTACCATCTGCTTTCACACCTGAGCGCGGCGCAGAACGTGGAAGTGCCGGCGGTGTATGCGGGCGTGGAGCGGAAAAAACGCCTTGAGCGCGCAAAGGCGCTGTTAACGCGTCTCGGGCTGGCGGAGCGGGTGGATTATCAGCCCTCGCAGCTTTCCGGCGGTCAGCAGCAGCGCGTGAGCATTGCCCGCGCGCTGATGAACGGCGGACAGGTGATCCTCGCCGATGAGCCAACCGGGGCGCTCGACAGCCATTCCGGTGAAGAGGTGATGGCGATCCTCCACCAGCTTCGCGATCAGGGGCACACGGTGATTATCGTCACCCACGATCCGCAGGTGGCGGCACAGGCCGAACGGATCATTGAGATCCGCGACGGGGAGCTTGTCAGCAACCCGCCGCCGCGTCAGTCCAGAGCGGCCGCACCGAAGGAAGCCTTGCCCGCGTCTGGCGGCTGGGGACAGTTCTCCAGCGGCTTTCGCGAGGCGCTGACCATGGCCTGGCTGGCGATGGCGGCCAATAAAATGCGCACCCTGCTGACCATGCTCGGCATCATCATCGGTATTGCCTCGGTGGTGTCGATTGTGGTGGTGGGCGATGCGGCGAAGCAGTTGGTGCTGGCGGATATTCGCGCCATCGGGACCAACACCATCGACGTCTATCCCGGCAAAGATTTTGGCGACGACGAGCCGCAGTATCAGCAGGCGCTGAAGTATGACGATCTGGCGGCGATTCAGAAGCAGCCGTGGGTCAATTCCGCCACGCCTGCCGTCTCGCAAAATCTGCGTCTGCGCTACGGCAACATTGACGTGGCGGCCAGCGCTAACGGCGTCAGCGGAGATTACTTCAACGTCTACGGCATGACCTTCAGCGAAGGGGCGACCTTTAACGCCGAACAGCTGGCGGGCAGGGCGCAGGTGGTGGTGCTGGATGCCAACTCGCGCAGGCAGCTTTTCCCCAATAAAACGAACGTAGTGGGCGAGGTGATACTGGTCGGCAACATGCCTGCCACGGTGATTGGCGTGGCGGAGGAGAAGCAGTCGATGTTTGGCAGCAGCAAGATCCTGCGCGTCTGGCTGCCGTACAGCACCATTTCCGGGCGCATTATGGGCCAGTCCTGGCTCAATTCCATCACCGTGCGGGTGAAGGAGGGCTACGACAGCGCGCTGGCGGAACAGCAGCTGGAGCGGCTGTTAACCCTGCGCCACGGGAAGAAGGATTTCTTCACCTGGAACATGGACGGCCTCTTGAAAACGGCGGAAAAGACCACACGTACTCTTCAGCTGTTCCTGACGCTGGTGGCGGTGATTTCGCTGGTCGTCGGCGGGATCGGGGTGATGAACATTATGCTGGTGTCGGTGACGGAGCGTACGCGGGAGATTGGCATCCGCATGGCGGTCGGGGCCAGAGCCAGCGACGTGCTCCAGCAGTTTTTGATTGAAGCGGTGCTGGTGTGTCTGGTGGGCGGTGCGATGGGCATTGCGCTCTCGATGATGATCGCCTTTGCGCTCCAGCTCTTCTTACCGGGCTGGGAAATTGGCTTCTCGCCGATGGCGATCCTGACGGCGTTTTTATGTTCCACCTTCACCGGTATTCTGTTCGGCTGGCTGCCGGCGCGAAACGCGGCGCGGCTTGATCCGGTGGATGCGCTGGCGCGAGAATAACCCGAAAATAAAAATGCCAGCCGATCGGGCTGGCATTTTGCCTGCGGGGTGTACACAATGAATCAGAGAGCTATGCAACCGTTTCTGCTTCAACGGGCACGATAAGACTGGCGTGATTGCCTTTTGGCCCCTGGTGTACATCGAACCGGACGGACTGCCCGGCTTTGAGCGTCCTGTAACCATCCATCTGAATGGTGGAATAGTGAGCGAAGATATCCTCGCCGCCGCCTTCGGGGCAGATGAAGCCAAACCCCTTGGCGTTGTTGAACCACTTAACAGTACCCATTTCCATGCTTCGACATCCTTCGTAAATCTTATAAATTAAGATGGAATGAACCGGTGGTGGAGTGGGGGCTGTTCAAAACCTCGCCAACTCACGCTTGTACAATTTAGAGAATCGGAAGACGCCGTCAAGCGTTTGGCGCTGGAGTTGGGACAATAATCAACCAAAATTTGAGGCAGTTAACGCTATTGCAACAGTTTGTGACAGACATCGCGGATGACAGTAATAGATGATTGTTATCTAACATCTGAGGTAGATTCAAAGTGGTTATGCATCATGGGTAAGACCAACGACTGGCTGGATTTTGACCAGCTGGCGGAAGATAAAGTGCGCGACGCGCTAAAACCGCCATCTATGTATAAAGTTATGTTAATGAACGATGATTACACGCCAATGGAATTTGTTATTGACGTGCTACAAAAGTTCTTTTCTTATGATGTTGAACGTGCAACGCAACTGATGCTTACCGTTCATTATCGTGGCAAAGCGATCTGCGGCATCTTCACTGCCGAAGTCGCGGAGACCAAAGTAGCGATGGTGAACGACTATGCAAGGGAGAACGAGCATCCGTTGCTGTGTACGCTGGAAAAGGCCTGATAAGGCATAAAATTGGGGGAGGTGCCTATGCTCAATCAAGAACTGGAACTCAGTTTAAACATGGCTTTCGCCAGAGCGCGTGAGCACCGACATGAGTTTATGACCGTCGAGCACCTGCTGCTCGCATTGCTTAGCAACCCATCTGCCCGCGAAGCGCTGGAAGCCTGCTCCGTGGATCTGGTGGCGCTACGTCAGGAACTCGAAGCCTTCATCGAACAAACCACACCGGTGCTGCCCGCCAGTGAAGAAGAGCGCGACACGCAGCCGACGCTCAGCTTCCAGCGCGTATTGCAGCGCGCGGTTTTCCACGTCCAGTCTTCCGGACGTAGCGAAGTGACTGGCGCAAATGTCTTGGTCGCCATCTTCAGCGAACAGGAGTCCCAGGCGGCCTACCTGCTGCGCAAACACGAAGTCAGCCGGCTCGATGTGGTCAACTTCATCTCTCACGGAACGCGAAAAGACGAGCCTAACCAGGCGTCGGATCCCAGCGGGCAGATCAACAACACTGAAGAGCAAGCAGGCGGGGAGGATCGTATGGAAAACTTCACCACCAACCTTAACCAGCTTGCTCGCGTCGGCGGTATCGACCCGCTGATTGGCCGCGACAAAGAGCTGGAGCGTGCCATCCAGGTGCTGTGCCGTCGCCGTAAGAACAACCCGCTGCTGGTGGGGGAATCTGGCGTGGGTAAAACCGCGATTGCCGAAGGGCTGGCCTGGCGCATTGTGCAGGGCGACGTGCCGGAAGTGATCGCTGACTGCACCATCTACTCGCTGGACATCGGTTCGCTGCTGGCGGGCACTAAATACCGCGGTGATTTTGAAAAACGTTTCAAAGCGCTGTTAAAACAGCTGGAGCAGGATACCAACAGCATCCTGTTTATCGATGAGATCCACACCATTATCGGCGCAGGCGCGGCCTCCGGTGGACAGGTGGATGCCGCCAACCTGATCAAACCGCTGCTCTCCAGCGGCAAGATCCGCGTGATGGGCTCCACGACGTACCAGGAGTTCAGCAACATTTTCGAGAAAGACCGTGCGCTGGCGCGTCGTTTCCAGAAAATCGACGTCACCGAGCCGTCGGTTGACGAAACGGTGCAGATCATCAACGGCCTGAAAACGAAGTACGAAGCGCACCACGACGTGCGTTACACCGCGAAAGCGGTGCGTGCGGCGGTGGAGCTGGCGGTGAAATACATCAACGATCGTCATCTGCCGGACAAAGCGATAGACGTGATTGATGAAGCCGGTGCGCGTGCGCGCCTGATGCCGGCCAGCAAGCGTAAGAAAACCGTGAACGTGGCGGATATCGAGTCCGTGGTCGCCCGCATCGCGCGTATTCCTGAGAAGAGCGTTTCTCAGAGCGATCGCGATACGCTGCGCACACTCGGTAATCGCCTGAAAATGCTGGTCTTTGGTCAGGATAAAGCCATTGAGGCCTTAACCGAAGCGATCAAGATGGCCCGTGCTGGCCTGGGGCATGACCACAAGCCTGTTGGTTCCTTCCTGTTCGCCGGCCCGACCGGCGTGGGGAAAACCGAGGTGACGGTTCAGCTCTCTAAGGCGCTGGGCATCGAGCTGCTGCGCTTTGACATGTCCGAGTATATGGAGCGTCACACCGTCAGCCGTTTGATTGGTGCGCCTCCGGGATACGTGGGCTTTGACCAGGGTGGCCTGCTCACCGACGCGGTGATCAAGCATCCGCACGCGGTACTGCTGCTCGATGAAATCGAGAAAGCGCACCCGGACGTGTTCAACATCCTGTTGCAGGTGATGGACAACGGAACGCTGACCGATAACAACGGGCGCAAGGCGGACTTCCGCAACGTGGTGCTAGTGATGACCACCAACGCCGGGGTGCGTGAAACCGAGCGCAAATCCATCGGCCTGATCCACCAGGATAACAGCACCGATGCGATGGAGGAGATCAAGAAGATCTTCACGCCGGAGTTCCGTAACCGACTGGACAACATTATCTGGTTCGATCACCTGTCTACCGAGGTGATCCATCAGGTGGTGGACAAGTTCATCGTCGAGTTGCAGGTTCAGCTGGATCAGAAAGGCGTGTCGCTGGAAGTGAGCCAGGAGGCCCGCAACTGGCTGGCTGAGAAAGGCTACGACCGTGCGATGGGTGCCCGTCCGATGGCGCGCGTGATTCAGGACAACCTGAAGAAACCGCTGGCGAACGAGCTGCTGTTTGGATCGCTGGTGGACGGCGGCCAGGTAACCGTGGCGCTGGATCAGGCGAAGAACGAGCTGACGTATGATTTCCAGAGTGCGGCGAAGCACAAGCCGGAAGCGGCTCACTGAGTTGTAAGGTAAAAGCAAAACGGCAACTTCGGTTGCCGTTTTTAGTTTTTGCAAGTAAAGAGACGTATGGGCACATCAGAAAAAGGGCTCTTCGGAGTCCCTTTTTTATGCGACTGCTCTTTCATTCCATGAGTCTTTGAACATTATGTTCCCATCACAGTAAATCCATTCTATTGATTCATAGCGTATTTCAATTTCTTCCATATGCTTA
Source organism: Enterobacter cloacae complex sp. P24RS (assembly GCF_014982165.1). Taxonomy (NCBI): domain Bacteria; kingdom Pseudomonadati; phylum Pseudomonadota; class Gammaproteobacteria; order Enterobacterales; family Enterobacteriaceae; genus Enterobacter; species Enterobacter cloacae complex sp. P24RS. The sequence goes on along the minus strand of NZ_JADCKU010000019.1, from coordinate 8,625 downwards.
CCTGCGACTCCTATTGGAAATAAAATTGGAGAAATTCTTGTAATCTTTACGTTTTCCAATTTTATATTAAAGTATTCTACTTCTATTCCTGCTTCATTAATTCTGTGCATTTTAATTAAAGCTTTTTTAAATGTTCTACCCTGACATACCGCCCTGAATAAATAGGGGGTGAGGCGATCTATCTCTTTTTCAAATGTAATGGGAACATGTAGGCGTGTTCCAGTAAGTTTTCCAGTGTTGTAATCTGTAGGAATCCATACAGAATGGTTGAACGATTTAAGTTCTGTAGAACCCAATCGTGTAGGCATTAAACATTCTCCTGTTATAGGTGAGTTATTTTCATCAGTAAGCCACATATGGGCCGGTATTGTCATTTTTTATCCTTTGTCTCTGAAGCGGAAAGCAATTACAAATACGGTAATAAAGATGCCTAGAATAATGTCGTGAGCTATTTTAATATTATCTATATTGACTGCTACTATACCTGAAAGAAAAGCGGAAAAGATAAATACACCGTACCAGTAAATATCATTAAAACAATTCTGTATAACACTATCAAAGAATTGTTTTAAAAATTTCATTATTGACTTTAACATGATTACATCATTCTTTTTAGTGCGTTAGTAATTTCAATATCAGATGCTGTGTTTATGTTTAAGTATCCAGCCTTCATAATAATTGGCTCAATAAGAAAATACATCATCTCAAGTTTTTCAACATAAAGTGCATGATGAAATTGTGGCATAAAAGTTTTTAATCTATTTGCACTTTCAGAAGCCTTGTTAACAATGCCATAAAGGTTCAATGCGGTAATAGGAATGCCAGCGCGTGCGCCCATTTTTTTAACAAAAGCAGCTTCAATGGAGGCATTCATTTTATTACCATAACAAATGTAAGATACAACGGAATAAATTAAGGCAGATTTTGATAAGGTTTTTATGGAAATGTTTTTAGTGAATGGTGTTAGTCTTTCAAGGATGCTTTTCTTTTCTACTTCATTTTTGCTTTTCAGAACCGTTTCTATATAAATCTTAATCATCCTGAAAATTAAATTCCGATGTATAACTAACTCGCCTAACCCCTGCACGAATCTGACATCTTCATCCTTTAATCGGGTGCAAACATCATGATAATTTTTCGTTAAACATGATGAATAGTATAACAGGCGCGTTGCTGCATCCCCGAGGTTATTTAAATAATCAATAACTCCCTCTTTGACCCCGCTCATAGCCTTGTCTAATCTTATGGCTAATTCTTTGTCAGTTCCTATTTTGTTAATAATATCTTCACTGTAATACATAATGCATTCCTTTTATTTGATGTGTACATCATCTTATATGGAGTGCTTTGAACAAGTGATCGTGATCTCACTTTTGTTAAACAAGAAAAATATAGGCTTGATATTAACTTGATAGATGAATGGATTTAAATAATTAACGTGATGAATATATGAGTTATTGGCTATTTCTATCAGCTTCATTTTCCATTTAAAAATATGTCATTGAGAATAGATCTTATATCTTTTGATGTGATTTCATTTGCAGTAGTTTTTTCGGGTGGAAGGTCGTTAGAGACAACTGTAAAGCGCAGTGTTTTGTAGTGATGATACGAAAGCTTGCCGGACGCTATAAAATTCGCTTTATGAGCATCAAACAGACGGACAAGCGTACTGCTTATTTATGTGACTTTGTTTACTACAGAACAAGGGGTAAATTAAATTTCATTATTGTTTGATCAATTTTTTGATGTCCTTCCCTGTGGGAGAGGGGGAGGGCTCGAGGTCGCAGTGAAATTTTGCGAGGCGCTTTCCAGTTTCGTTAGAAGTTGATTGCTGGATAAATCTACAGTAATAAAATGGCGGCGCACCTGCAAAATCAGGTGTCGGGATTGGCGTCCTGATTACACACATATGGAAAGATGTTGCTAACGCAACGTCACTGGTTTTGTTCACTCTTTTTTTAGCTGCGGTATAATCCGTATCTTCAGATATGGTGGGCTGAACCGGAGCTTCTTTTGAAGCGCCGATTTTCCATATGGTCGGTACGCCAAACCGGTTCAGTCTGCCACCCGAAGTTGGCGTTTCTGGTGGTAGTTTTTAGCTCTTAATATGGAAATTATGAATATGGAAAACCAGTCTATCTCCCAACTCTACAGCGAGCTCTCCCTCACTCCCGATCTCCCAACCCTTGCAGAACGCTGCAACCTGCTCACTGAAATCCTGCTCGACTGTCATTCGCTCCCACAAACGCAGCCCGTTTGCCGATGTCTCGGAGCTTATCTGGAAGAGGTAAAATCCGGCCTCGCAGAATCCCTGCGCGACTTTCAGGTGGTGGAATTTGAGGACGAAGCGGAACAACCGCGACAAAAAGAGTGGCTGCTGGAAGATACCGAAACGAAATGTGACTACTGCCGAGCGTTAAACCATGTGCTGCTGGTGTCGCATTTTGACCGCGATATGCTGCCACACTTGACGGGGCTGTTGCATGACATTACTCATTCTATGGCCGCTGATGTCGTTGCACCTCCACATGCAGAATCGGTAATTCACATCATTTCCTGAGTGTAATCCGAGGCGTCGGGGGCAGGCCTCTAACGCCGCTGGCTTGACCCTTTTTTTTGATGTTTACGTAACGTATTGATTTATACAATGCAAACTTACGTGCCAAAAAAAAGGGTTTTATGCGCGAAAGTTGATTATTTTGTTTTCAAACAATAAGATGGCGTGGTTTTCGTTCAGTTCACTGCCGTACAGGCAGCTTAGAAAAAAAACAAGGCGGCAGGATGAACAAACCACAAGTTCACTGCCGTACAGGCAGCTTAGAAATGGGCGACGGCAGCAGAGGATGCCGCTTCACCGTTCACTGCCGTACAGGCAGCTTAGAAAGATAGTTAAAGTGTGGAGGGACGAACTAAAAGGTTCACTGCCGTACAGGCAGCTTAGAAATTAAAGCCCCGCAGTTACTGGATTAAACAAGCGTTCACTGCCGTACAGGCAGCTTAGAAATATCGCATGGGGGTAAGTAACTGGCAAACCGTGTTCACTGCCGTACAGGCAGCTTAGAAAACCCATAACCGAGGGTCTGCACTTAGCGTTCGTGTTCACTGCCGTACAGGCAGCTTAGAAATTTGGCTCGCTGGCGTACTCTGGAAGCAATGCAGTTCACTGCCGTACAGGCAGCTTAGAAATGATCGTCAGCGAGATCCAGATGGGAGAATTTGTTCACTGCCGTACAGGCAGCTTAGAAACCAGGCTTCACAGCCCTCGGCCTGCATCAGCGGTTCACTGCCGTACAGGCAGCTTAGAAAGGCATCAATCTGATTCTGAACCCAGCGATCCAGTTCACTGCCGTACAGGCAGCTTAGAAACGCCAGCCATCGGTGCGGTGACCGATGACGTGGTTCACTGCCGTACAGGCAGCTTAGAAAATGGAGTCAAACCGCAGGCGCCAGGCAGAAATGTTCACTGCCGTACAGGCAGCTTAGAAATGAACGCGAAAAAAGCAAGATTGAGAGCTACGGTTCACTGCCGTACAGGCAGCTTAGAAAAACTGAAAGCGGCGCTTGTCCAGGCTGACGCCGTTCACTGCCGTACAGGCAGCTTAGAAAAATGATAAAGGGCGCATTGTGTGAGAGCCTCGGTTCACTGCCGTACAGGCAGCTTAGAAAGATCCGCCAGGGCGTGCAACGTCCATTATGTTGTTCACTGCCGTACAGGCAGCTTAGAAAAGGGCAGAAAGGGCGCTACAGGCGCAAACGGCGTTCACTGCCGTACAGGCAGCTTAGAAAGGGCGGGATGGTTGCGCCGTTGTTCTGCAACGGTTCACTGCCGTACAGGCAGCTTAGAAAACCGAGGCTCGCCAGCACTAACTGACATCCTCGTTCACTGCCGTACAGGCAGCTTAGAAATTCTTACTTCTCTGGACATTTGCAATGGACAGGTTCACTGCCGTACAGGCAGCTTAGTAAAGCATCGACACAAACATAGTTAGAGTGTGGCTGTTCATTGCTGTACAAGCAGCACAGCTAAACTCAATCCGCTCAAACATTCACACTATCTATTCAAAATTAAATACCATCATACATCCATCTCTATTTTTTAAATTAAATAAAAAACCCATTCATACATCAATCATATTGCTAAATATATATTATCCACAAAAATAATAAATCAAAAAGAAAGGTCATATTTCATCCGTCTATTACAGTAATTCCTATTCATTTGATACCCGTCACATTTGTCCTCATCTTATGTTCGATAACATACCCGCATTCAACGCATTGAACTAAAAGCCCTTTATATGTCTGTAAACAGCATCACCCCCACGGATTTAAAAAGTATTCTGCATTCAAAGCGCGCCAATATTTATTATCTTGAAAAATGCCGTATTCAGGTGAATGGTGGACGCGTTGAATACGTCACTCAGGAAGGTAAAGAATCGTTTTACTGGAATATTCCCATCGCCAATACGACAGCGGTGATGCTGGGCATGGGAACCTCCGTGACGCAAATGGCAATGCGGGAGTTCGCGCGAGCGGGGGTGATGGTCGGTTTTTGTGGCACGGACGGCACGCCGCTTTATTCAGCGAATGAAGTGGATATTGATGTCTCCTGGCTGTGTCCGCAGAGTGAATATCGTCTAACGGGATATTTACAGAACTGGGTGTCATTCTGGTTCAACGAAGAAAAGCGCTTGCAGGCAGCAAAACAATTTCAGTTTATCCGTTTACAGCAAATCGAAAAACAGTGGACAGGGCTGCGTATGCAGCGGGAAACGGCCTTTCAGCCAGATAAAGATGCACTGAATATCCTGCTTGAGCGTGCAAGACAAGGCATGGAAAAGGCTCAAGACCACACCTCACTGATGCTCCAGGAAGCCCAGCTCACGAAATCTCTCTACAAACTCACCAGCCAGACGACGGGTTACGGCAGTTTTACCCGAGCTAAACGGGGAGGCGGGGTGGATATGGCAAACCGTTTTCTCGACCAGGGTAATTATCTGGCCTACGGGCTGGCGGCTGTTGCGGCCTGGGTGACGGGCATTCCGCACGGTCTGGCGGTGATGCATGGCAAAACCCGACGCGGCGGGCTGGTTTTTGATATAGCTGATTTAATAAAGGACGCGCTGGTCATGCCTCAGGCATTTATGGCCGCAATGGAAGGAGAAGATCATCAACAGTTTCGCCAGCGCTGCATCAATGCCTTTCAGCAGGCGGACGCGCTGGATGTGATGATTACCACGTTGCAGGAAACATCCCAGACACTGGCGGTAACCGCGCCATGAATGTTCTCATTATTTCCCGCTGCACGAAAAACGCCCGGGATGAAAGCTGTCGTATTATCGACCAGTTTGCAGAGCGCACGGGCGATGCGGCCTGGCAGACAACCATTACCCTGGATGGCGCTACCACCCTCAGAAAACTTTTGCGTAAAACGGCGCGGCGCAACACCGCGGTGGCCTGTCACTGGCTGAAGAAAAGTGGGGAAACAGAGCTGCTGTGGATTGTCGGAAACCTTCGTCGCTTCAATGCGCAGGGGCGCGTTCCCACCCATCGCACCACGAAAAATGTCCTTAAGAATGGCGATGAGCACCGCTGGAACAGCGCCGAAAGTATCGCGTTGCTGGCCGCTATCGCCGGGCTGTTCCACGATTTTGGAAAAGCAGGGATGTGCTTCCAGCAAACGCTGCTGAAAGAGAGTCAGCATCGTTTTCAGCCATACCGACATGAATGGATCTCGGTGCGTCTGTTTCAGGCTTTTGTAGGGCAACAAACCGATGCGCAGTGGCTGGCATCGCTTGAGCATCTCAAGTCAGCTGACGAAAAAGGTATGCTGAAAGCCCTGACGATGGATACGCCGGAAAGAAGCGGGAGTCCACTGGGTAACCTGCCCCCTCTGGCGCGAGTAGTGGCATGGTTGATGCTGTCGCACCACCGTTTACCGCAGTCCCGTTCGGCAGAGCCACAATTAATGTACTGCGATGGCTGGCTTGAACGACAACTGAATGCGGACTGGAACTCCCTGAATCACCGATCTGAAAAACCCAAATGGACCGAGCGTGATAAAAAGAATGTCTGGAAATTCCCTCACGGCACGCCGTTAAGAAGTAAAACCTGGCGCGAGAAAGCCCGACAGATTGGCAAACGTATCACGAATACCCCCGCGTTATTTCACTTTGGATCGCTTGATAACCTGTTCACTATCCACCTTGCGCGTCTGTCGCTGATGCTGGCAGATCATTTTTACTCGTCGCAGCCTGCGTATTCAGGATGGCAGGACGAAGCTGTCCAGAGCTGGGCCAACAGTAATCCAGAGCCCAACCAAAAGCTGGATGAACATAACGTGGGCGTGGCGCATCATGCTCTGCTGATGGGCCGTTCTCTTCCCACTTTACGGCGCGCATTACCCGCCATTGCCCGACATAAAACGTTTCGGGAACGGGCGAAAGATCCGCGTTTTCACTGGCAAAACAGGGCCTGGGACGTTGCCTCTGCGCTACGGGCAAAAAGCGCTGAGCAAGGCTTTTTTGGCATCAATATGGCCTCGACCGGATGCGGTAAAACCTTTGCCAACGCCCGGATTATGTACGCCCTGGCGGACGAGCAGGAGGGATGCCGCTTCAGCGTCGCACTGGGGCTACGGACCCTAACCCTTCAGACGGGACATGCGTTGCAGTCTCGTCTGGGTCTTGACGATGACACGCTGGCCGTCGTGACCGGCGCGGCGGCGGTGAAGGAGCTTTACCAGGGCAACGACGCAGAAGATAACAACAGCGCCAGCGACGAAGCGTTTTTTGCCAGCCATCATTACGTCCATTACGAAGGCGCGACGAGCGGCGGCACGGCGCAGCAGTGGCTGGCGAAAGAACCCGCGCTTAATCGTCTGGTCAGCGCGCCGGTGCTGGTGACAACCATTGATCATCTGATGCCGGCAACCGAGGGCGTGCGCGGCGGCAGGCAGATCCCTGCCATGCTGCGCCTGCTAACCAGCGATCTGGTGCTTGATGAACCTGATGATTTTGACATTGATGATTTGCATGCCCTTTGTCGGCTGATGAACTGGGCGGGAATGCTCGGCTCTCGTGTGCTGCTTTCCTCTGCGACGCTACCGCCCGCGCTAACGGAAGCGTTGTTTGAAGCCTATCGGGAAGGGCGAAAAGCCTGGCAGGCTGCATGCGGTCAGTCTGACAGACCAATGAGTATCTGCTGCGCCTGGTTTGATGAGTATGGTGCGCAGCCGCAGGATGTGACCGACGACGCGCATTTTCGCCGGGCGCATGACGACTTTGTTCGCCAGCGAATCAAACGTCTGCCTGAACAGCTGCGGCTTCGTCTGGGAAAACTGGCTGCCGTGGAGCCGCAGTCTTCAAGGTCGGGAGATATCATCTCCGCGCTGGCGCAGACGCTACACCAGCAAATTATCGCGCTGCATGGCCATCATCACAGCACGCACAACAGCGGCAAAACCGTGTCGTTTGGTCTGGTGCGGATGGCCAACATCAATCCGCTGGTTGCCGTCGCGCAAGCGCTGATGGCATTACCCTCACCGGACAACTTCTGCATTCATTATTGCGTTTATCACAGCCAGCACCCGCTGGCGGTGCGTGCGGCGATTGAAAAACGACTCGATTGTGCATTTACGCGGCACGAGCCGGATCTGGTCTGGCAGTTGCCCGAAGTTAAGCAGGCGCTGACGTCATCGGAGCAGCATCATCTTTTTGTCGTGCTGGGAACGTCTGTTCTTGAGGTCGGGCGCGATTTTGATGCCGACTGGGGGATTATTGAGCCGAGCTCAATGCGTTCACTTATTCAGTTTGCGGGACGTATTCAGCGCCATCGTCAGATCGCTCCTGAGAGCGAAAACCTGGTGATTCTGGATCGCAACGTCCGCGCCCTTCGCGGGGAAAAGGTTGCCTACTGCCGACCCGGTTTTGAAACCGGGCAGTATCCGCTGCCTCATCACGACCTTTATGAACTGATCGATAAAGAGGGCTATCGCACCCTGAATGCGATCCCGCGCATCGCTGAGGGTATTCCAGGCAATGCCCTTGCGGCACTGGAGCACGCCCGGTTGCGTGCCGCGCTGCTGGACGGAGTCGACAAATCTGATGCGGTCGCCGCGTTGTGGTGGCGACGGCCCTTAACCTGGAACGGTGAGCTTCAGAAACGTACCCCATTTCGGCGAGCTTCACCTCAGGCTTCTTTCTTTTTGCATTTGGAAGAGGAAGGCGATGAACCTGAGTTTTGCCTGATGCAGGAAAACGGGGTGTTAAAGCCTGCGGGACGATTTTGCAAACAGCCGTTATCCGTGGCTGATGGCGTTGAGCCGTGGATTGATATTGATTATGCCGAGGTACTACAGGCGCTGGCAGACATGAAGCAGCTGGAGCTGGCTGCGGTGTCGCGACGGTACGGTGAAATCACATTGAGAGTGACCAGGGAGGAGGAAACAGAGCAATGGTTGTATCACCCGGTATTGGGTGTATTTCGCGCCCTCTGAAAGAGGGCACGAGCTGCTTGTACAGCAGTTAAGTGTGATTCATGGAGATTTAATATATTTCTAAGCTGTCTAATCGACAGTGGTAGGCATTATATTCATATTTTTTATTTATGACAAATTAATACAGA